>JAHEDH010000075.1 GCA_024641285.1 bacterium
GACGGCCCCGTACCTGACGACCTGGGCGAGCAGGCCGCGCTGGTCTGGTCGAACATCGCGGCGATGCTGACCGATGCGTCGATGCAGCCCACTGACATCGTGTCGGTCGTCACCTACGTGGTCGTCGGCGAGGACCTGGGTCCGGTCATGGCCGCCCGCGATGCCTTCATGGGCGAGCACCTGGCAGCGTCGACGCTCGTCACCGTGCCTGCTCTGGCTCAACCCGAGTGGAAGGTCGAGATCGCCGTCGTCGCCATCGCGTGACCAGCCGTCTTTACAATTCGTCAAAGGACCTCGAGGAGACTGAATGAGCAACATCGTGCGGGCCGCACTTGTTCAGGCCGAATGGACAGGCGACGTCGAGTCGATGATCGACAAGCAGATCGGCTACGCCCGACAGGCTGCCGACGACGGTGCCCAGGTGCTGTGCTTCCAGGAGATCTTCTCGACGCCCTACTTCTGTGCGGTCCAGGAACGTGAGTATTTCTCGTACGCCGAGGCGATGCCGGGGCCAACGACCGAGCGGATGTCGAAGCTCGCCACCGAAACCGGCATGGTGCTGATCGTGCCGATGTTCGAGATGGTCGACGAGGGCACCTACTACAACACCGCCGCCATCATCGACAGCAACGGGGAGATGCTCGGCAAGTACCGGAAGAACCACATCCCCCAGGTGAAGGGCTTCTGGGAGAAGTTCTACTTCCGGCCCGGCAATCTCGGCTATCCCGTGTTCGACACCGCCGTCGGCAGGATCGGCGTCTACATCTGCTACGACCGCCACTTCCCCGAGGGTTGGCGCGAGCTCGGCTTGAACGGCGCCAAGATCGTGTTCAACCCGTCCGCGACCACCAAGGGCCACTCCGACTACCTGTGGCGACTCGAACAGCCCGCAGCCGCGGTCGCCAACGAGTACTTCATCGGAGCGATCAACCGGGTCGGCACCGACCCCAACGAGGGCACCGAGTACTACGGCTCGTCGTACTTCGTCGATCCTCGGGCGAACTTCGTCGGCGAGCTCGGCTCCGACACCGAGGACGACATCGTCGTCCGGGACCTCGACATGTCGATGGTCGAGGAGACCCGCAACTACTGGCAGTTCTTCCGTGATCGTCGCCCGGACACCTACGCGAGGATCTCAGAACTGTGAAAGCATCCGCCGAGTTCCTTGTCGAGCCGTTCACCGAAGGAGAGCTCGGTCCGCATGTCCGGGCTGCGATCGAGGCGTTCGGCGACCTGGGGCTCGACGTCGAAGTCGGCCCGTTCGGGAACACGGTGGCGGGTGAGGCCACCCGGGTCATGTCTGCGATCGAGCTGGCGATGCGGCGGTCGATCGATGCCGGAGCGACCAGGTTGACCGTCGACTTTCGGGTCGAGCGGTGACGTCGCTGCGAGCCTCGGTCGAGCCACTCGTGGCGGCCATCGGGGCGAGCATCGTCGAGCTGGACGATTCTCAGGAATCGGACGTGGTGATCGAATGGGAAGGTGAGCCGGTGTTCGCCGTGAGGCTCGGGCTCAATCTCGACGGCATGGTCGCCGCCGTCGAGGCCGAGTTCGGGGGCACGCTGGGAGATCTCGATCGGGCCGGCAAGCAGGCTGCGCTGCGGGTGCTCGACGAGCGCGGTGCCTTCACGATTCGGCGGGCCATCGAAGACGTGGCCGACGCCATGGGTGTGAGCCGGATCACCGTCTACAACTACCTGAACGTGATCCGAGGGTGAGTGCGTTCTTGTGACGGAGACGCCCCGCCCACACATGCATTAGCGTCACAAGAATGACTGCCGAACTACTGGGGTTGTACGACGAGATCGTCGATGAGGGGGCCCTCGCCCGCACCGCCGAGCGATTCCGGGAGCGCAACATCGTCCTTCCCACCTTCTCACAGTTGGCGGAGCCGGCGTCCATGCCGCAGGACGTGGCTGATCGGCTGGAGGAGGTCGGGCCCGACGACGCCGACCCTCGCAACCTCTGGCGGGTCCACTGGTACAACGCAGACGATCGCCGGGACCTGGTCGACGTGCCTGGCTACATCGAGATCCCGACCGAGCTGTCGGGGGTCGATGCCAGGATTGTGCTGGCTCTCGGTCATCGATTCCCCATGATCACCGCCCACAAGGTGCTGGCCGCCTACTCCTGCCTGGCGCCGAAGCTGGTGGCCGGGGCATTCGATCCCACCCGCCACCGGGCGATCTGGCCCTCGACCGGCAATTACGCCCGGGGCGGCGTCGCCATCTCGAAGATCATGGGCTGTCGCGGTGTGGCGGTCCTTCCCGAGGGGATGAGCCGGGAGCGCTTCGACTGGCTGGAGCGCTGGATCGCGGATCCGTCCGACGTCATCCGCACGTACGGGACGGAGTCGAACGTCAAGGAGATCTACGACGCCTGCAAGGAACTGGCCAAGGACGACACGAACGTCATCCTCAATCAGTTCTCGGAGTTCTCCAATCATCTGGGGCATTACCGGGTCACCGGTCCGGCGTTGGATCACATCTTCGCCGATACCGGTGGTTCCAACCTCGTCGCCTATGTCTCGGCATCCGGTTCGGCTGGAACGCTTGGCGCCGGTGACTATCTCAAGGAGCGGCACGGCTGCCGGATCGTGCCCGTGGAGGCGCTCGAGTGCCCGACGATGCTCTACAACGGATTCGGGGAACACAACATCCAAGGGATCGGCGACAAGCACATCCCGCTCATCCACAACGTCACCAACTCCGACGACGTCGTCGCCATCTCCGACCGGGCGACGGACACCCTGACCGTGCTCTTCAACACGCCGGCCGGCAAGGATTACCTGGTCGGGCTCGGGCTCGATCCCGACTTCGTCTCGCGGCTGCGGCATCTCGGCTATTCGTCGATCGCCAACATGCTTGCGGCGATCAAGCTCGCCAAGTACCACGGGTACGGCCACAACGACGTGATCGTCACCGTGGCCACCGACGGCTTCGAGATGTACAACTCCGAGCTCGAGCCGATCATCGAGCGCGACCACGGTGGTACGTTCGATCGGGCAGCGGCTGCGGCCGCCCACGCCCGATTCCTGCAAGGCACCGACACCGAGCATCTGTTGGAGTTGAGCGAGGTGGATCGCCGCCGGATCTTCAATCTGGGCTACTACACGTGGGTCGAACAACAGGACATCCCGTTCCCGACGTTCGAGGCGCGCCGCAGCCAATCCTGGTGGGACGGTCTCCGCGGCTACACCGACCGCTGGGACGACATGATCGTCGAGTTCAACGAACGGACCGGCGCATCGCTGTGACGGCGATCGACCGGGATTCACAGAACCCGTTCGTTCGCTATCGACAGCTGCTGGACTCCTTCGATCGGGCGAGATCCGCGGGTTGGTCCGATCGGGACTTCGTCGCCCTGGTCGAGCGTTTGAACGAGTCGGTGCGGGCGGTCGACGGGGTCGGTTTCACCGTGACGCCGCTGGACCGGCATCCCGAGACGGCAGCGGCCATCGAGCTGGCGACCGGCGACCTCTGGCTCAAGGACGACACGCACAACGTGGGTGGGTCGCACAAGGCGCGGCATCTGTTCGGCGTGATGCTGCACGATGCGCTGCACGCGCGTGGGAGCGAGTCCGAGTTGGCGATCGCCTCGTGCGGAAATGCCGCCCTGGCGGCGGCCGTCGTCGCACGGGCCGAAGAACGCCCCTTGCGAGTCTTCATCCCGACGTGGGCCGAGGCTCGGGTGGTCGAGCGTCTGGAGCAGCTCGGCGCGAGGATCGAGGTGTGTGAGCGCAGAGACGGCGAGCAGGGTGATCCCACCTACTTGCGCTTCCTGGAGGCGATCGAGCGCGGCGCGGAACCGTTCTCGGTTCAGAGCACGGTGACTCCGACCACGATCGACGGTGGGAGGACTCTCGGGTGGGAGGTCGCCGAGCAGTTGGGGGAGCGTGGAGTGACGGGGCGTCTGCGGGTGGTGGTCCAGATCGGGGGTGGGGCGATGGCGTCGGCGGTCGCTGCAGGGATCGGCGACGGGGTCGACCATGGGTGGCTCGATGTCGAGCCCGTATATCACCCCGTTCAGACCCAAGCGTGTGCACCGCTGGTCAGGGCGTGGAACCTGCTGCTCGCCTCGGCCGGGATTGCGGAGGGGAGCGCCCATGATCGCGCACTGAAGGCCGCATCGATGGGATGCGAGCCGTTGATTGCTGCCGCTCGGGAAGAGCCCGACCGCTTCATGTTTCCGTGGGATCCGGTCGGCGAGTCCGCGGCGTCGGGCATTCTCGACGACGTGACCTACGACTGGCTCGGTGTGCTCGATCCCGTCCTGCGCAGCGCCGGTTTCCCGGTGACGGTCTCCGAAGCGCAGGTGCTCCGGGCACACGAGGTGGTGAACGACGTTGCCCGAATCGAGGCGAGCGCAACCGGGTCGGCAGGGTTGGCCGGATTGCTCGAACGCGATCTTCACGCGGAGATCGATCCCGGCGACCACGTGCTTGCGCTGGTGACCGGAATCGAACGATGAAGTGCATGAATTTCCCCTGAAGATGCTTGCGATTTCAGCCACCGGGGGACTACAATCGAACGTATGTTCGATTCCTTGGATCACGGACGGCCGACCTCGGAGGTCGCAACTGCTCCGGATGCGGCACGGGATCATGATGCTGGCCATGTCACCGCAGGGTCTTCGAGCGCCCTGGATGAGCTCTGCCGACTGATCGAACGCTCCGACGCGCTGATTCGGGGGGAGAACCTCCAGCGGCTCGCTGTGATGGATCACCTGCTCCAGGTCGAGAAGGCTGCGCTCTACCGGTTCGAGGGCGCCTCCGGTCTCGCCGACTGGCTGATGATGCGGTATCGATGGAACCGCTTCACCGCCCGAGAGACGGTCAGGGTTGCGTGGGCGCTCGAGTCGCTGCCAGAGATCCGTCGCGCATTCGAAGAGGCGCGGCTCTCATGGGACCAGTTGCGGGCGGTGACCGAGTTCGCCGACAGCCAATCGGACGCACATCTCGCCGAGGCGGTGTTCGGCCTGACCGCTACCGAGATCCGCGCGATCGGCCGGCAACCGGCGGACCCGACCGAAGAGGCCATCATCCGTGAATCCCGTTCGCTCCGCTTCTGGTTCGAGGATCATCGGCCGGTGTTTCATCTGGAATTGGAGCTACCCGACAGCGAGGGAGCGATCCTGGCGACAGCCCTCCAGCGCGCATCCGACAGGAGAGACCTCGATCCTGCAACCGAGTCGTTCCTGCCGATCCAGGTTGCTTGGGCAGACGCGATCGTAGAGATGGCATCCCGGTATCTCGGTGACGATTCCGATCCCGATCGCGCCTCGGTTCTGGTGACGACGGATGTCGATGCATTGCTCGCATCGGATGGCTCCTCACCGGCACGGATCGTGGGAGGCCCGATCCTCTCGAACGAGACGCTTCGCCGACTTGCCTGTGATGCCCGTATCCAGCTCGCCATCTCCGACCCCGCCACCGGAGTGATCGGGGTCGGCCGGGCCAGTCGCACCGTTCCCCACTGGTTGGCCAGGGTCGTTCGGGCTCGAGATCAGGGATGCCGGTTTCCCCGCTGCGACCGAACACGGTGGGTCCACATCCACCACATGGTCCACTGGGCGGACGGCGGTCCCACCGATGTGGACAACTTGATCACCCTCTGCGGCTTCCACCACAGATTGCTGCACGGCGACGGTTGGACCATCTCGGGAGACCCTCAGGGCGACGTTGCGTTCCTCCGCCCCGGTGGCAGGGAGTACGTCTACCGGGACGACCACATCCCCGGCATCGAATTCCACTGGTTGCTCCGGAGAACCCGCGGCCCGGTCACTCCTCCCGTCCGACCCGAACCTGTCAGGTTCTGAGGGCGGACCCCCACCTCCGGCGACTCTCGCACCACCCAGGCTGAATCCTGGCTAGATCTGGTCGATCAGCCGCCCGTCGAGCATGCCGATCGACCGATCAGCCAGATCGACGATGCGTTGATCGTGCGTCAGGACGAGTACGGCGGATCCTTCCATCGCAGCGGAGAGCAGCAGTTCGCCGACAACGGTGGCGGCTTCTTCGTCGAGATGGCTGGTCGGTTCGTCTGCGATGATCACGGTCGAGCCGAGAATGAGCGCGCGGCCGACGGCGGCACGCTGCTGTTCTCCCAACGAGACCTCCTCGACGCGTCGTTCGAGCAGCGCGGCGACGCCGAGTCGAGCGCTCAGCGCTTCCACGTCAACGCTCTTCGTCGAGGCGAGACGGGCTGGCAGCTCGATGTTCTCGCCGACCGACAGCTCGGGCATCATGCCGAGGTGTTGCGGGACGATCGACAGATGCGACCAACTCCGCCCCCCGGGGAGCGAGATCTCACCAGAATCCGGTTGCTGCCAACCGGCGATCAGGTCGGCCAGCGTCGACTTGCCCGATCCCGAAGGGCCGACCAACGCAACCATCTCGCCCGCACGCATCGTGAGGGTCACGCCGTCGACGGCGTGGATGACTTCGGATCCCCGGCGGTGCGTCTTGACGACATCCACGAGGCGCACCGCGGCTCCCGAGCGGCTCATGGGCGCTCGATCCAGACTCGTTCGTTGTCTTCGTCGACGTGGATCAAGGCCCTGTCCTCGGGGAACCAGCTCCGGACTCCAGGGGGCAGCTGGATCCGGCCGGACTGGTCGATGACAGCCAATTCGATGTCGTCGCCGGTCTCGGAGGCGACCGCGCCGTCGCGAAGCAAGACGACATGGGTGGCAGCGCGCATGACTGCTGGATCGTGGGTGGCCACGACGATCGTCGACCCTGCAGTAGCGAGAGTGGCCATGGCATCGATGACGGCTCGGCCGCTGGCCGAATCGAGCTCGGCCGTCGGCTCGTCTGCGATGACGACCGCCGGACTGCCGACCGCACCCCGGGCGAAGGCCACCCGCTGCTGTTCACCACCGGACAGCTCCTGGGGGCGATGCCGAAGACGGCCTTCGAGCCCCAACAGCTCGAGCATGGCTCTCGCATCGGACTCACCGAGGCCGCGTCGCCGGGCGGTTCGCTCCACCTGCTCGAGCGCAGTTCGTCCCGGCAGCAGGTTCTGGCCCGGTTGTTGATAGATGTTGGAGACCAGCCGGTGACGGGTTCTGCGGAGGGAGCGATCGCTCAAGGCGCTCAGACTCAACCCGCCGATGAGGACGTCGCCGGCGGTAGGCCGGTCGAGACCGGCGATCATGCGCAGGAGAGAGGACTTCCCGCTCCCCGAGGGGCCGACGACGGCTGTCATCGTTCCTGTCCTGACGGCGATGTCGACACCCCGAACGGCCTGGACCCTCCCGCTCGGGCTGTCGTACACCCGGAGCAGGTGCCGGCACAGAACGGCGTCATGTGACGTCACGAAGCACCTCCGCTGCGGCGGTCGACCGAACCGAACGGTGCGTCCACAGCGCCGCCGTGACCACGATCGACGTCGTCAGCCCGGCCAGCATCAGTCCGAGTGAGGCCGTGCCGTCCAGAGCGACTCCCGGCGGGACATCGGGCAAGGGATCGAACTGCGGCAGGATGCGCCTGGTCAGGGTCACTGCCGACAGATATGCCACTGTCGAGGCGATGCCGACAAGACCGGCGAGCTCCAGAATGGTTGCTGTGATGTGTTGGCGTCCCGACAGCCCCATCCGGGACGCCATCGTGAACGAGAGCCGTCGGCTGCGCTGTTGCTGGCTGAGCGAGATGAGAAGCGACGACACTGCCGCGAGGAGCCCGGCGCCGGCCAGGATCTGGAAGTAGCTGAATGCCAGGATGCCGGCCTGGCCCTCGGGCGAGTCCGTCACGCCGGCGAGTGTGACGAGGTTCCGGTCGCTGACCCCATTCGACACAAGGAGCGACCTGAGTTCCTCGGGGCTGCGCTGTGTGATGACTGTCTCGTTGAATCCGTCGAGCGGGTCGTCCCACGAGCCCTCGAACTCGTCGAGATCGACCGCGTCACCGAACTCCGCTCTGACATCGCTCTCCCAGATTGCCCGTGCCTGAGTCCTGAGCCGGTCTGCGGAGAAGACCAAGGTCGGCGAGTCGGACGAGATCCAGGGAAATGATGCGAGACGGCCGACGACCTGATACGAGAGCGAACCGGTTTGGCTCGATACCACGCCGTCGCTGGGCGCCGACCCGACCGCCAGCACGGGGACAGCCGTATCCTCGACCGGACGGTTGAGGCGTTCGATCATTTCGTCCCTACTCATCCCGAAATCGTCGAGCCACGTCGCGCCGTTGAAGAAGGTTTCCTCGTCGATTCCGATGAGGCGTGTGCCCACACCCTCCGAGCGAAGCCGGGCGGATCGGTGCCACACGACCGTGGTAGCGGGGTCCGCATCGGCGGGAAACGTCGAGCCGAGGATGTCGGCGGACGCCGTTCCGCCTATGACGGCGACGGCCTTCGTTTCCAGGGACCGGTCGAGTGCGGGTACCAGTGCCGTTGCGAATACGAGGACGCCGAGCGCGAGAGCGATCGCGCCGGTGAGCGTGCGCGACGTCGCCTGTGCGCTGGCGATGCGTCGCCATGCCAGGAAGGCAGGCGTAGGCAGGCCGGACCCGGCGTTCTGGAACCGCCGTGAGACCCAGTCGAGCAGTCGGAGAGCGACGACCACCGAAGCGGCGAGACCTGCGATCGGGAACACCACCACGAGCAGATCGATACGGCTGCCGGAGGTCATGGGTGCCGTGGTGACGCGGTACCAGGCCAGGGCGGCCACAGCGAGGATCGCCAGGTCGGCCCCGAGTGGGCGACGTCGTGCGGGCTGAGGAAACGCTCGATCGACGGCCACCGCAGCGGTGATGACGGCGATCAGTGCGAGACCGACGCCGACCGTGAGTGCCACCTCCGACGCGTCCAGACCCGGAGCGTCGAAAGCGCCATCGGGACCGAGTGCTGCGACGAGCATCCAGCCGAACGCCAGGCCGAGACCGGCGCCGAGAAGCGCAGGGCCGGCGAGCTGGATTGCGGTCCGCGCACCGATGAATCCGGGTGAGTCGCCGTCCGACAGCAGCAGCCGGAACACGGACCGATTGTGGTCTGCGGCGAACATGGCTGCCG
The DNA here is from genome assembly GCA_024641285.1 of bacterium. Classification (GTDB taxonomy): domain Bacteria; phylum Actinomycetota; class Acidimicrobiia; order Spongiisociales; family ZC4RG35; genus JAHEDH01. Next base: position 9,012 of record JAHEDH010000075.1, read on the forward strand.
CCGCAGCCACGGCCAGGCCGAGCGCAAGTCCCGCGAGGCGAACCGTCTGGAGCGGCTCGGCAAGTCGGGCAGCCGACCGGTCGACCTCGGCACGGACGTCGCTGATCTGGGTTGCGCTCACGATCGTCGGATCGGGTCGGCCCGTGGCGGCGCGAAGTGCCTCACCCTCCTCCTGGATCAGTGCGGTGTCGAAACCGGACACGAACCGTTCGACAGTCCTCAATTCCTCCACGGTGGAGGGCGTGGATGCCAGCGGCGCCTGCCACCGCATGATCTCGGCCGGGCCCTGATCGAACATGACACTCAGCGGTACGAGGACGATCTCCTCGGACGGTCGCCCCGACTGCGGGAAATAGAGCGGTGTGAGGTCCGACGGAAGATCGGCCCAATAGCTGCCGGGAGCGATCGGGAAGATGTCGCGGTAGACGCCAGAGATGATCGTCTCGACGGGCACCGTGGGGTGGATGATCGAGATCGTGTCCCCCGCCGCCGCTCCGAGCACCGAGGCGTAGCCCTCCGAGATCCAGACTCCGCTCCCGTCTGGGACGGAGTCGACGACTTCGATGGCATCGAAAGCTCCCTCTCTGGCCATCATGCGGACCCGCCGGGTGTCGGCGACCTCGCCGACGATGCCGGCCGTTCGATCCGATGTTGCGTAGACCGTGAGCACCGGAGGGGCGAGCAGCGGGGAGCCGGCCAGCCGAGATCGCATGACGGCATCGAAGTCCTTCACCGCGGCAGCATCGGGCACACCGAGGATCCGCAGGTCGATGCCTGCATCCGCCGGTGAGACCTCGTCCAATCCGCTCAGGGCCACCTTGTTGACGGCGGCGTCGGAGTACATCACACCGCTCGACACGAGCCCGACGACGATCATGAAGGCACCGACCGTGCCGATCACCAGTCCCGGCGTCCCCCAGGGCTCGGCGAGGGTCCGCAATGCCGAGCGAAACCGCGATCTCATCGGACAAACCTACTTGCGGGCGTGTCTTCCCGGCTCCACTACCTTGGTGGAACCCGGGTCGAGGAGATCCCATGTCGAAAGCCTTCAGGATCGCTGCTGCCACGGCACTGCTGGCGCTGAGCGCCTGCTCGACGGGCGATACCGCGACCATGACGACCGCGACCACGACGACACTGCCGGATGCCGCTCCGAGCACCTCTGCGGTGTCGGAAACCACGACCACCGCTCTCGAATCGACCACGACCGTCGAGACCGCGCCGGCATCCGATGTGCCGACAACGACGAGCGTGCCCGACGTGGTGGCGTTCGCCATCTCCTACGTCGGCGGAGAGGTGACAGGAGGCGGGCGGATCGAGGTGCCGCTCGGTGAACCGGTCCAACTGCTCATCGAGTCCGACATTGCTGACGAGGCCCACCTCCACGGCTACGACATCTACCTCGACCTCGATGCCGGAGCGGCCGGCACCATCGAGTTCACGGCCGACATCCCCGGGATCTTCGAGCTCGAGCTCGAGAACTCGAGAGTCCTGCTCGCCGAACTGGAAGTCAGCCCTTGAGGCGAGCAGCCTTCACCGCGTCGGCCGTCATGTGGTTGGTGCTCGGTGCCCTGCCCGCATCTGCCCACGGGCTCGGTGGTCGAGCCGACTTGCCGATCCCCCTCGGAATGTTTCTCGGCGGCGCCTCGGTGGTGCTCATCCTGTCGTTTGCGGCGCTCGCCGTTCTTTGGCCGAAGCACCGCTGGCAGACCGATCCACCGCTCCGGGAGCTGAGGGTGCCAGGCTTCCGGGGAATGCTGATCGGCCTCCAGATCTTCGGAGTCGCCGTTCTGGGGTTCATGATCGCGACCGGCGTGTTCGGCGTGAACAACCCCAGCCGCAACCCGGCTTCGGTGCTCTTGTGGATCGGTTTCTGGCTCGTCATACCATTCCTCTCCGCACTGTTCGGAGATCTCTACCGCTTCGTGAACCCGTTTCCGACGCTGGCGCGATGGCTCGGTCTCCAGGGTGAGGAGCGACCCGAGTTCCTGGTCTCGAACGGCATGTATCCGGCTGCGGGGGTGCTGCTCGCCTTCGTCTGGGTCGAGACGGTCTATCCGGACCCGGCGGCGCCCCGCACCGTGGCGATCATGGCGCTCGTCTATCTGGTGGCGATGCTCGTATCGATCGAACGGATCGGACCGGCGACGACGCTCGGTGCCGTCGACGGCTTCTCGGCGTACAACCGACTGATCTCCCGGATCGCGCCGTTCACGAGGACCGAAGGCGGCGATGCGGCCTGGCGAGGCTGGCTCCGTGGTCTCGCGACCCTGCCCGACATTCCGGGCCTGGCGCTCTTCCTCGTCGTGATGGTCGGCACCGTGACCTACGACGGAATCTCGGACACGCCGTGGTTCCGTGACCTGTTCGGCGCGTTCGGCTCGACGATCCCGGGCGGCACCGTGCTTCTCGTGGTGACCGTCGGTTTGATCGGCATCGGCTACGGAGGTGCCTGTCTCGCGGCCGCCCGCATCGCCGGAGACGGTTGGACGGCCGAGCGGGTCGCCGACCGTTTCTCCCACACGCTCGTGCCGATCGCGCTGGCCTATGCAGTCGCCCACTACTTCACGCTCATCCTGTTCGAGGGTCAGCGCATCATCAGTTCGATGTCGGATCCTTTCGGCACCGGTCTCGATCTCTTCGGAACGGCGGATCGAGCCATCGATTTCACATTGATCACGCCGACGGGGGTCTGGTACGTGCAGCTCACGGTGATCGTGGCGGGCCATGTCGCGGCGGTGTTCCTCGCGCACGATCGGGCCCTGTTCGACTTCCCATCCGAGGTGGCCGTCAGGACCCAGTACGCCATGCTCGCGCTGATGGTCGTCCTGACCGGAGTCGGACTGGCGATCCTCGCAGCCGGGTGATCAGTCCTCGGTTCGAAGCGACAGCAGGAACCGGGTGCTGCTGTCGACCCGGTCGTAGGTCAGGTCGCCTCCCATCAGACCGGCGAGGTTGCGGCAGATGGAGAGCCCGAGACCGGTCGAGCCGGAGACGGTTGCGGCGCTGACCATGCGAGCCGAGGTGAACAGTGAGGCCAGGCGATCATCGGCCACTCCATCTCCGTCATCGGACACCGTCACCGTCGCCCAGCCCGGCCGGCGCTCGATCGTGATCCGGACGTCGGGACCGCCGTAGCGCTCGGCATTCGTGAGCAGGTTCCTCACGATCTGTCGGATCCTGCCAGGGTCGCCGATGGCGGTCGCCGCCTCGGGGGCTACGAACGTCACCCCTTGGGCGTGTGATCCTCCGTAGTGGAGGACATCGGAGATCTCCGCCACGAGATCGACGGACTCACGGGTGACCGCGAGGTCTCCGGACTCCGATCGTGTGGCGATGAGGAGGTCCTCGACCAGGTCCGACACCTCCTGGGCCTGGTTGGCGATCGAAGCGAGGACGTCGGCCATCTCGGGCCAGCTCATCGACGCACCGTTGTCCGCCAGGATCTCGGTGAAGCCCAGCACGCCGGTCAGCGGTGTCCTGATCTCGTGGCTGACCGCGGCGAGGAACTCGTTCTTCTCTTCGACGAGATGCTCCAGGCGTCGCTGTTCGTCGCGCTCTCGTGTGGCATCTTCGATCGTGACGACGACGCGGCGGTAGTCCGGTCCGAGCGGGCCAACCGGGACGGCCATCCTGCGTCTCGCATCGAACGGCTTCCCGAGGGCAGTCCGTCCCAGGAACTCGTACTCGCTGTAGGTCTTTCCTTGCCAGATCGTCTCGAGTTGATCGATCCAGCTGCCCCGGGACTCGTCGTTGACGATCACGAGATCGACGGGTCCCTCGATTCGATCGGGATTCAGCCCGATGATCTGGATGGCGGCGGAATTGGCGGCCACGTTGCGAATGCCGCCGATGAGGCTGCGGAGGCGCTCGTCGTCGTCTCCGATGTACGCCTCGAGGTCGTGGATCCCCGAAGCGCGGAGCTGATCGAACAGTTCGACGGTCTTCGAGTAATCCTGTTCGAGCGTCGGGATGGGGGAGGCGTTGAAGAGGTTCTCGAAACGAGCTGCATCGGAATGGTGGTACTCGTATGCGATGAGACTGAGGAATTCGCCCCACTGGTCGCCCCTCGGCGGTCGCTCGATCGACAGACCGAGCATGCTCATGGCGCGATCGATTGCGTCCACACCCGTGGACGGGTCGAAGGCACCGGCGGTGCGTGGGTTCATGGTCTCTCTATCGGCCATCTGAGCTCGAAGTGAAGATAGCGATCGGTCGGCTGACTAGTCATATCGCGAGCGGGTGTAACCCTGCTCCAGTTTCCGGCCCGGATCTGACGACACAAGAGCATGACACAAACCGGAGCGTTGTTGGGAGGCATTCCGAAGCGGATCGCGATGGAGTGCGGGAAGTGCGGATCGAGAGCCGCCGCCCTCATTCCATCGGGATTCGCATGTCTCGACTGCTCCCTGGAGGCGTTCTACGCCGCCGCCGATTCCGGAGACCACTCGTGGTTCCCGATCCTGCTGCGTTCACCTCGAAATCGACTCCGCCGGTTCCCAGTCCAATTGCAGGTTCAGTAGCGATAGAAGCCTTCGCCCGTCTTCCGTCCGAGCAGGCCGGCTTCGACCATACGGGTCAGCAACGGGGGTGAGGCGTACAGCGGTTCCTTGTACTCGTCGAACAGCACGTCGGCGACCAGCTTCATGGTGTCGAGGCCGATGAAGTCGCTGAGTTGGAGCGGTCCCATCGGATGATTGGCCCCGAGGCGCATCCCGGTGTCGATGTCCTCGGCCGAAGCGATCCCCGCCTCGTACATGCGGATTCCGCCCAACAGGTAGGGCACCAGCAGCATGTTGACCACGAAACCACCGCGATCCTTCGCCCGGATCACGTTCTTCCCGAGAGTCTCGGTGGCGTAGGTCTCGGCGCGGGTTTCGACGGAGGGATCAGACCTGACGGTTGTGACCAGTTCCATGAGCGCCATCACGGGAACCGGGTTGAAGAAGTGCATGCCGACCACGTGAGACGGGCGCTGCGTGACGGCAGCGAGCCGGGTGATCGGGATCGACGACGTGTTCGAGGCCAGGATCGCCTCGTCGGATTCGACGGCCGCATCGAGCGTTCGGAAGATACCGAGCTTCAGATCCTCGTCCTCGGTCACGGCTTCGATGACGAGGTCCCGGTCGGCGAACTCTGCGAGATCGGTGGTGTATCCGATGCGTGCCATCGTGGCATCGCGGTCGGCCAGATCGAGCTTGCCCCGTTCAACGGCTCTATCCAGTGAGCGCACCAGACGCTCGCGGCTCTTTTCTGCGAGCTCGGGAGCCACCTCCATGATCAACACGTCGGTACCCGACTTGGCGGCGACCTCGGCGATACCGGCGCCCATCTGACCGCCTCCGACGACGCCGAGCTTCATGATCTCGCCCATAGCTTCCTCTGATTCGATGAGATCTCATTCTGACAGGTGCGACTTCAGCGAATGCGCTCTCCGGTCTGTACCCGCCACAGCGAGTGGTACTGGCCCTCTCTCGACACGAGCTCCTCGTGTGTGCCGGACTCGACGAGTTTCCCGAAATCCAGGACATGGATGCGGTCGGCGTGTCTGATCGTCGAGAGCCGATGGGCGACGACGATGGTCGTTCGGTCCCTGGACACCCGTTCGAGTGATCGCTGGATGGCGGCCTCGGTCTCGTTGTCGACCGCCGAGGTCGCCTCGTCGAGCACCAGGATCGCCGGGTCGGTGAGCACGGCCCGTGCAATCGAGATCCGCTGACGCTGACCGCCGGACAGTTTCTGGCCTCGCTCACCGACGATCGTTTCGTACCCGTCGGGCAGCGCCTGGATGAACTCGTCGGCCTCGGCGAGCTCCGCGGCGCGGATCACGGCGTCCATGTCGGCGTCCGGAGCCCCGTAGGCGATGTTCTCTCTGACGCTGCCGTGGAACAGGAAGACGTCCTGGCTCACCAGGCCGATTGCCCTGCGGAGATCGGATACCTGCAGGTCACGAACGTCGTGGTCGTCGACCCGGACCGCGCCGTTGTCGACATCGGCGAAGCGGAGGAGCAGTTTGAGCAGGGTCGTCTTGCCCGAGCCCGTGGCTCCGACGATCGCAGCCGTCTGTCCGGCGGGGA
>JAHEDH010000076.1 GCA_024641285.1 bacterium
TCGCTCGGCATGTGAGTCAGGAAGTCGCCGACCTCGACGCCCTCGTCGATGATGCGGCCGAGCACGCGCTGGGCATGTGAGAGGTGAGCCCGGACGACGGCTTCCGTCTCGGGGGACATGGCGTTCTGAAGCGACAGGATGAACTCATGACTGGCGAATCGATGCATCGCCATCCGGATGAATTCGCGGAACTGGGAGGCGGGATCCCCCATCGCCGAGAGGCGGGCGTCGATGAACTCCACCATCTCGTCGATCTGATCGACGAGATGGGCGCACACCGCCGCTTCGACATTGGCGAAGTTGTTGTATACCGTCTGTCGAGACAGTGCCGCCCGGTCGGCGATGGCGGTCATCGACACTTCGGTCATCCCCCGTTCCTCGACCAGCGCCATCGTCGCATCGAGGATGCGACGCCGGGTCGACGGCTGGCCGTCGTCGCTGCTCTTGTGACGAGCGACCGGTGGCGGGAAATTTGACATAGTGTCCACTATATCATTCAATGCCCTTTACAGTCTGTCGAAACCAACTCATCCATCCGAGGGAAGAACGTGAAAACCACCATCAGATTCTTTGCCAACGCCGTCGTGAGGTCTCCCGGCCTCGTTCTGGGTGTTGTGCTCGTCCTCACCTTGGGGCTCGGGTTCATGGCTACACAGGTCGAGAACAGCGACGGCCAGGAGGGCTTCGCTCCCGAGAACCCGGAGATCCTCGCATCGGAGCGGATCGGCGAGTTGTTCGGCGAGGAGGCGACGCAATCGGTCATGCAGATCGTCGTCACGTCCGAGTCTGGTGACGTCGTGACCGCCGACGGTCTCGCTGCCGCGAATGCCGTGGCCCAGGTCGTTCAGTCCGAGTTCGCCGACGTCGTGGCCGGCACGCCCCAGCAGCCAGGCGTCGTCACCTACCTCGCTCCCGTGCAGCAGGGCGCCGCCCAGCAGGGCATCGACATGGCGGTGCTCGACGATGCGGGAGTCAAACAGTTCTACGAGCAGGCCCTCGCCGAAGGTGGCGAGCAACTCGGGTTCGTCACCCAACTCGTCAACCAGGACGCCTCCACGGGTCTCATCCTCGTCTTCGTCAGCACCACCGATGATCAGCAGGGTCAGATCGACCGGGAAGTGGCGATCGCCGACGCGCTGGGCGAGATCGAAACTGGCAGCGACATCAGCTTGCGACCCTTCAGCTTCGGGCTGCTGTTCAGCGACAACGGTGACTTCCAGTCCGAGATCGGGAGACTGTTCGCCACGGCATTCGCGATCATCATCACCATTCTCCTGTTCGTCTACTGGCTCAAGCCGCGGGGTGACGGCGCGTCGCGCCTCCGCTCCGTCCGCCGGACCGCCGCAGACATGGGCCTGACGATGCTGACCATCGTGCTGGCCATCGGCTGGATGAACGGCATCGGTGGCATCCTGCAGCAAATCGGCCTGCTCGGGCCATTCACCGAGATCGCCCAGATCGTCCCGATTCTCCTCATCGGACTGGGCGTCGACTACGGCATCCACCTGACATCGCGCTATCGCGAAGAGATCGGTGAGGGAGACGACGTCAACGGAGGGATCCGCCGCGCCATCGGGACGGTGGGTGTCGCCCTGGCGCTGGCGACCGTGACCACGGTCATCGGCTTCCTCACCAACGTCTTCAACCCGATTCCGGCCCTGAAGGATTTCGGAGTCCTGGCCGCCATCGGAATCGCCGTCTCGTTCGTGCTGATGCTCACCTTCGTGCCGGCGGCGCGCGAGCTCCTCGACCGGCGCGCCGAGCGCCGCGGCGAGCTTCCGCGCGAGGCGATGGGCGCGACCAGTGAGCGGTTGCTGCCCGAGCTCATGGAGAAGACCTCGGTCCTGGCCGAGAAGGCGCCGGTGCCGACGCTCGTCGTCATGCTCGTCCTGGGTGTCCTCGGCTATCTCGGGCTCAGCAACATCTCGACCGAGTTCTCCTTCACCGACTTTCTGCCGGACGACTCCGAATTCGTCCAGACCTTCGACCTCCTCAACGAGGAGTTCGGCGGCGGGTTCGGCGAGACAACCCAGATCCTCCTCGAAGGGGACGTCGCCACCCCCGAGGTGTACAACGCCATCGCTGCGACGACGCAGAACATGGTCGACACCCCAGACGTGCTGACCTTCGAGACGCCGTTCGGCGTCCAGCCGGCAGTCACGTCGCCGGTCAGCGTCGTGCAGGGGCTTCTCATCCCCGGCGCCGATGGCGCGCCGACGAACCCCGACTTCGCTCAGGCGGCCGTTCAGAATGGACTCGACCCCGAGACGGGGGCGATCGGTCCGGATGGTGACGTCGTAGCGATCTTCGAGGCGGCGCTCGCCGCGGCGCCCGATCAGATGGGTGCCGTCTTCTCCGACAACGGCGGCGGACCCGCCGCACTGATCGAGATCAGCACTCAAGCCGGTGAGAACCGGGCGATCGATCTGCGGGACAACCTCGTCGCCGACATTGCACCGCTCACGGATGCGGGCATCGACGCCACACCAACGTCGCAGAACATCATCGGGGGAGTCATCGTCAACTCGCTCTCGTCCTCGCAGGTGACGTCTCTCGTGATCACGCTGATCGCAGCCACGATCGTCCTGATGATCAACTTCTGGTTCGAGAACAGACGGCCGTTCCTCGGGGTCATCACGATGGTTCCGGTTGCGCTCGTCGTCCTCTGGACCTTCGGCCTCATGTATCTGAGCGGCATCCCGTTCGGGCCGGTGACTGCAACGCTCACGGGCTTGGCCGTCGGCATCGGTGTGCCGTACACGATCCACATGGCTCGCCGCTTCGAGGAGGATCGCTCGCGGTTCGACGACGTCAACGACGCCATCCGCTCGACGACCCGACACACCGGAGGGGCGCTCGCCGGCTCTGCCTTCACGACCGCTGCCGGATTCGGCATCCTCATCACGTCGACACTGACGCCGTTCCAGCAGATGGGACAGGTGACGTCGTATGCCGTCGGCCTGAGCCTCGTGGGGGCGGTCCTGGCCCTGCCCTCGATGCTCGTGCTCTGGGAGCGTTGGCATCGCCGTCGTGGCGACGCCGTCGTCGAGCAGGCGACCGTTTCGGTCGCCTAGCGACTTCCCGACGATCCCGGCACCCGGATCCCTCACGCGGTGAGGGATCCGGCGCGTTCGGGGGTCGACCAGACGGCGGCGTATCGATCGCGCGATCCACACACCTCCGATCGACTCCGGACCACCCGCTGTGCCGACCGGCCGGTGCCCCCGAACCGCTTACATTCGACGGCGGCGGGCCGACAGGACGATCATGACGTCTGCCAGGGGACCATCAGCATCCAGATTGCGCCGCGACGTCTCGCGGAGCGGCTCACTGCTGTTCGCCTACATGCTGGTGTACTTCCTGCTCGGAGAGCTCGCCCTCGATCTGATCTTCGGAACCGTCGATCAGCCCTTCTTCTGGCCTGCAGTCGGCCTCGCGGCCGGAGTGATGGCCGTCTCGGAGCCTCGCAAGCGGCGAGCATTGGCAGCAGCCACACTCGTGGCGAGCGCAACCGCGTCCATGGCGTCGGGGGTCGAGCTGCAGATCGCTGCGGGTTCGGCCGTGGCCGACGTCGTCGCCCCATTGCTCTTCGCTTGGCTGATCAGCAGGCTCGGAACGAACATCGTTCGCCTGACCACCCATCGGAACCTGGTGTCCTACGGAGTCGCTGCGGTGGTGTCGGGTCTGGCCGGCGGACTCATCGCTGCATCCGGAGCGGTGGTCGCCGGAGGCCCGGTGGGCGACTTCGGCTCCACCATGTGGCAGACGTTTGCGGCGGACACCGTCGGGATCATTCTCCTGGCGAGCGCAGTGGGCGTCGGCGCCCAGAAGGTGATGGATGGGGAACGCCGATTCATGTCCTCTGGGTGGGAGACGAGAGCCATCCCGGTGGTGGCGACGATCGTCGTCTCCCTGGCGGTGTTCGCGCTCCCGGTCTTCGAAGACTTCAGCGCCGTCGGGTTCGTCGTGCTGCCGCTCCTGGTTTGGACGGCGACCGTGACGGGGCAGCGCACGACCTCGGCAGTGAGCATGGTCGTCGGCTTGTCTGCGATCGTGCTGACTGCAGCGGGGAGCGGCCCGTTCATCACCGGAGCGCCATCTACGTCGGTGCTGTCGGTGCAGGCGTTCGTGCTCGTCACCCACCTCACGGCGATGGCGCTGGCCGTCGAGTCGGAGTCGCGTCGGATCGCCGTCGCCGAATTCGAGGGCATCCTCAACTCGACCAACGACGCGGTTGTCGTCGTCGACGGTGACGGCGTGATTCGCTCGGCCAACGAAGGCGCCGGATCACTTCTCGGCGCCTCTCGGGAGTCGCTCGTGGGGACGCCGATCTCGGCGTTCTTCGCGGGCCGGGTGCCTCGCAGAGGCGGCGCCGAGGTCCTCGCACAGGGAGGCTCGGTGAGCGTCGACGTGGTGTCGAGAGACGTCCAGCGCGGGCACGAGTGGTTCCGGACGTACGTCCTGCGTGACCTGACCCAGGCGCGTGCGGCGCAGGACGCCCTGACCCGGGCGTTCGAGGTGATCGATGCTGCGCCCGAACTGGTCGCATGGTTCGACTCCGATGGCGTGATGCAGTTCATGAACGATGCCGGGCGCTCGCTGCTGGGGATCGGAGACGTGGAGGCATTCGATTTCACCCACGCCTCGCTGGCGCCGCAGGGATCGAAGGTCCTCGCCACCGGCTTGGAGCACGCCATCGAGTACGGCTCGTGGCACAGCGAAGTCGAGATCGCACGGGCGGACGGCTCGGCTGTTCCGGTCGATTTGACCGTGCTCGCACACCGAGGCCTCGACGGCGCGCTGTCACACACCTCGATCCTGGCTCGCGACCTGACAGAGCGCCTCGAGCTCGATCGACTGAAGGACGAATTCGTCTCCAACATCACCCACGAGCTCCGTACCCCGCTGACCGCGATCACCGGCTACGTGGAGCTCTTCGCCGAAGGCGCGTTCGGGGAGCTCGACGAGGATGCCTCCGGCGCGATCGACGCCATGTCCGAAACCGCCGCCCGGCTCCTCGAGCTCGTCGACGATCTCCTGACGCTGTGGCGGAGCGAGAAGAAGACGTCGGACGAGTGGCGACCGTTCGACATGTCGGCGTCGGTCAGGCACGTCGTCGACACGCTTCGCCACCAGGCGGCACGAAAGGGAGTCGTCCTGACGGTGAGCGGGGATCCGATCGAGGTCGTGGGCAATGCGCATCACATCGAACGGGCGGTGATGAACCTCGTGTCGAACGCCGTCAAGTTCACCGGGGCGGGAGGGAACGTCACGGTTGTCAGCGAGCGCAAGAACGGCAAGGTCCGCGTCTCGGTCGCCGACACGGGGATCGGGATCGCAGCCGACGAACAGGAAGCGGTGTTCGAGCGGTTCTTCCGTGCTGGATCCGCGACCAGCGCCTCCATCCCCGGTACCGGCCTCGGACTTCCGATCGTGCGCGAGATCGCGCAGGCTCACGGCGGCGACGTCGAGTTGCAGTCCGTGCTCGGGCATGGGACGTTCGTGCTGTTCGAAATTCCTGCGGTCTCGGCGGAGGCGCCAGACGAGGTCGGGTCATCCGGCTCCGTGTCGATGCTCGGAGTTCCCGACGACGATGCGTACGTGGCGTTCGCGGGGTAGCGTTGAACGACCCGATCAGGAGTTGTTCAGTTGCCGTCTCTCGAGCCCTTCTGTGACATCACTGCGACGATGACTCCGAAGATGCTGGGCAACATGCCGCTCGGCACCCGGATCGACTTCACATTCCAGGGTCACGCAGTGTCGCCCCATTGGGAGGGCGAACGTGATGTGAGCGGAGTCGACTACGTGACCGTGCGGCCCGACGGCAACATGGACCTCCAGATCCGCGGCGTGATCGGCGCCAAGCGTGACGCCGTGTCCTATCAGGCGACGGGTGTGAGCCTCGGTATCTCGAGAACCGAGGCAGCACCCCAAGAGCTGATCACCTTCGCCACCGGCAACGAGGATCTCGCCTGGCTCAACGACGTGGTCGGCGTCGGTCTCGGCAGGGGAGACGGGGCGGAACTGAAGCTCGCCATCTACATCGTGAGACCGGACTAACGATGACGGACCTCGGCCTGCTCGCAGGCTCGGGATGGGCCTCGGGCATCAACCTCTACGCGGTGACGGTGATCCTCGGTCTCTTCGGACGGCTGGGTTGGGCCGACATCCCCGAGGTGCTGACCAGGACCGATGTGCTGATCGTGGCCGCCGTGCTGTACTCGATCGAGTTCGTCGGCGACAAGATCCCCTATGTCGACAACCTGTGGGACGTGGCGAACACCGTGATCCGCCCGCTGGGCGCAGCAGCGCTCGGCGTCGTGCTCGCCGGTGATTCAGAGAGCATCGGCGCGGCGATGGGTGGTCTGGTCGCCGGTGCCCTGGCGCTGTCGGCGCACTCGGCGAAGGCGACCACCCGGGCCGCCGTCAACACCTCTCCTGAGCCTTTCTCGAACTCGGTCGTGTCGATCGCGGAGGACGGGCTGGCGTCGGGTCTGACGGTGGCGGCGATCGTGGCTCCGATCCCGACCTTGATCGTCGTCGTGTTACTCGTGCTTGCCGGCGGTTACGTCACCGTCAAGCTCTGGGGGACCGTTCGAAGGATGCTGCGTCGCAATCGCGTTCGGCTCAGGACTCCGCCGGCAGAGAGCTGAACCGGGAGCTCTTCGACCCCTCAACCCGCAGAGCGGAAGTCTGGCAGGCGCTTCTCCGTGAACGCGGCCATGCCCTCCTCGTGGCTCGGCAGCGCACCGAGCTCGCCTTGCACCCTGGCCTCCTCCTCGAGGATCGTATTGAGCGTGCTCGCTGCCGCGGAGTGCAGGATCCGCCGTGTCGCCCGGTAGGCCACTGTCGGTCCGTTGGCGAAGATTCGAGCCGTCGAGATGGCATCGTCGAGCAGGCTGTCGGGCTCTGTGACCTTCATGGCGAGTCCGAGCTGCTCGGACTCGGTGGCATCGACTCGCCTCCCGGACATGGCGATCTCCATCGCTCTCGACACCCCGACCATCGCCGGGAGGAACCAACTCGATCCCGAGTCGGGAATGAGGCCGACATTGATGAAGGCGCTCGTGAAGAACGCCCGCGACGACAGCACGCGGACGTCGCATGCGAGCGCCAAGCCCATGCCCGCGCCCGCAGCCGCGCCGTTGACGGCCGCAACGGTCGGGAGCGGCGATTCCAGGACGGCCCCGACCAGGGGGTTGAACCGGCGAGTGATGACCGAGAACAGATCTGGGCCCCCCGCCTCGTCGTACTCGCGTCGGAGATCGCCCAGGTCGGCTCCAGCACAGAACGCCTTGCCGGCGCCGGTGAGAACCACTGCCCGAGCCTCCCTGCCTGCCCGATCGATGCCGGAGATGACACCGTCGGTGATCGTCTGATCGATCGAGTTGAACACGTCCGGCCGATTCAATGTGATGACGGCGACGTCGTCGGCCATGGTGTATGTGATGCTCATCTGCATTCCTCCCGGTCCGGCCGAAACCTACTGCGCGTGCCGGGTGGGCGGCGGCGTGGGGGGGCCTCCCGATTTCGAGGCTCGGCGTCCCGACAACCAACGCCCCGATCCCGCCCCAGCGGTAGGCTCGTCTTCCTCGACGAGGTTGAAGGGAGCACGTTTGGCAAACGGTCGGTGCTCGTTCTGCGGACTCCGCAGGTCCGAGGTGTCGGCCCTCGTCGTCGGTGTCGGCGGCGTGGCCATCTGCACTTCCTGCGCGACGATCGCGGCTCGAACCGTCGAGTCGAACGACCCGCCGACCGAGATCGTCTACACCGAGCTCGAAGGCGTGATCACCAACGATCCTCGGGTCGGGCCCGATTTCGGCCGGATCGACGACGCCTCCATCGTCGTCCGCGGCGACCATGTCGCCTGGCTGGGGCGGTCTGTCGATCTCCCCGCCCGCTATCACGGGTATCCGGCGGTTCCGTGCGACGGGCGGATGGCGATTCCCGGCTTCGTCGACGCCGGCAGCGAATTACTCGGCGGGATACCGAGTGAGCGCCCGGACCCGGATCGACTCATCGGCGAGGTCTCTGTAAGGCTCAAGAACGCCGTCCGGCATGGGGTCACCTCGGTCGATCTCCGGGTCGGGGGGTCGGGGGATCCGACGACGGACACCGTTCTCCTCGCCGCGGCTCGGGCCGGCGCAGACGCGTCGCCGGAGCCGATCGTGTCGATCACCTGGGTTGCGTCTCGTCGCTTCGATCTCGCGTCGTTGGACGGCGTCATGGCGCCGACCGTCGGGAGGATCGCCTCCAGTGTCGAGATGTCATGCGACGGCTCGGAGGACGCCGCCGAGTTGCGGGACCGGCTGGGCTGCCTGCGGCGACTGCCGGTCCGCGTTCGCCTCTGTCGAGAGTGGCCGGCGGCATGCGCCGCGCTCGCCGAGGGTGCGAGATCGGTGGAGTCGAGTGTATGGACCCTGCTCCCATCAGACGCAACGCCGGTCGTGGAGCCGCTGTCGATGCTCGATGGAAGTGGCCTCGATGTGAGGGCACTGTGGGACGCCGGTGGCCGGCCCGGAGTCGCCACGCGCTCGAATCCAGATGCCCGCGCCGTCAACGGGCTCACGCTGGCAGTGTCGCTGCTCGTGACGCTCGGAGGGCTCGACGTCGGTGAGGCGATCTGGGCCGCGACCCGAGGTGGGGCGAAGGCGTTGGGCGACGAGGAGCGGGGGCGGCTGAGAATGGGTGACCCGGCGGATTTCGTTGTTCTCGACACCGACGATCTGGACGACCTGGTGAGGCGCCCCGACTCCAATCCGGTGTGGCGGGTTGTGGCCGGTGGTCGGGAAGCCCTGGAATGACAGGGATTTCGAGGATGTATGACTATGTTTCGTAGTGCCCGGGGAGTCCGGGAGCAGAGGTTTCCTGAGGAGGACCGATGAACAAGACCGAGATGGCTCAGAAGCTGGCGAAGAAGGCCGACATCTCTCAGGCTCAGGCCGGCGAGATTCTCGACCACATCTTCTCGACGAAGCCGGGTGAGGGCATCATCGCCGTCGAGCTCGATGCGGGCCGCAAGGTGTCGGTTGCCGGGTTCGGCAACTTCACGACGAAGAGCCGATCGGCTCGCAAGGGACGGAACCCGGCAACCGGTCAAGAGATCATGATTCCGGCTCGCAAGTACGCCCACTTCGCTCCGGCCAAGGGTCTCAAGGACCGCGTCGTCGACTGAGCACGATCCGATGAAGTGATGCGTTCGGGCCCCGGATTCCGGGGCCCGAACGCCGTTGGGAGTCCGGGGTGAGATCTGTCATCATCTCGGCATGGACAACGAATCCCCGTCTCGCCATCACAGGACCAGGCCGTGAATCCCTCCGCCAGGCCTGTCCTCTCCGGAGAGCGTCCGTTCGCCATCGCCCATCGTGGCAGCCGGCTGATCTGGCCGGAGAACACGATGATGGCATTCGCCCACGCCCATGACGCCGGGCTTCGCTGGATCGAGACGGACCTCCATCTGAGCCGCGATGGTCATGTCGTCTGCATCCACGACGCCACCGTCGACCGCACCACCGACGCCACCGGTTCGGTCTCCGGCTTCACTCTCGCCGAGTTGGAGCGCCTCGATGCGGCCCACACCTTCACGATCTCGGACGAGCATCCGTATCGCGCCCAGGGACACGGCGTGCCGTCGCTCGAGGAGCTGGCCTCGACGTTCGACGACTGTCGGCTGGTGGTCGACCTGAAGGAGGACGGTCTCACGGAGGCCGTCTGGGCACTGATCCGTCGTCTCGACATCGCCGACCGCGTGATCGTCGGGAGTTTCTCCGATCGCCGTCTCGCCGAGTTTCGCCAGGTGAGCGGTGGTGCGGTGGCGACCAGCGCAGGTCCGAGAGCCGTTGCGCGGGCGCTTGCCTCTGCGGCGGTCCGGACGCCACCGTTGCTCGCCGACGCACTGCAAGTGCCGGTCAATGCCCGGGGCGTACCGATCGTGACGCCCCGCTCCGTCGAGAAGTTCCATCGAGCCGGCTATCAGGTCCATGTCTGGACCGTCAACAGTTCCAAACAGATGCACCGTTTGCTGGACATCGGAGTGGACGCGATCATCACCGATCGTCCTGACGCCCTCAAGGCCGTCATGATCGAGCGCGGTGTCTGGACCGGAGTCTGAGTCAGGCCCGGTGCGGGAATCCGATCCGCGCCGTGACGCCCGGGGAGTAGTGGGCGATCGTCTCCGAGGTGGTTGGCGGCAACCCGGCGGCGACCGTGAGCGTCTCGCTCAATTCGCGAATCTCGGCGGAGTGCAACGACCAGGGCTCGTGTTCCACCGGCACCCAACCGAGAGTCCCCCCGGGCAGCGTCGAGTACGTCGCCCAGCGGGAGGTGAGGAACCTCTCCAGGTCACCCAGCTCGTCGATCCGGTCGCCGATCTCGACTTCGAGCAGGCTCGACGCACCCCGAGGGTTCGGCCAGCGGCGCCGGCTGGCGTATCTGATGCGCTCGCTCGTCTGGTCGATCGACATCTCAGCCCAGGTGTACGGGACCCCGAACAGCGTCCGGGCGACGGCTACGCCGAGAAGTCGAGTGATCTCGAGGGAGCAGAACCACACCCCCTGGCCCCGGGATCCGCGGACGTAGGTCCGGATGTTCGTCTCGGGGAAGGTGGTGAGCGGATGCAGGGTCGCGATGAATGGTGGCCGGACGTCGATCATGTGGAACGGCACAAGGCCCACCCATGCCGAGCCGTCGAATGTGTCGACCGTGAGCCCGTCAGGCAGGATCGCCTGAACGTCGCCGGGGTCGTAGCGCCAGTGCACGAACGTCAGGCGCTGCCACTGCTGGGTCAGCGACGGGTACCGCAGCGTGCCAGGCGCCTCGACCGGGTAGTCGTCCATGGCCCCGAGCCTATGGATCCACGTTGGCTACCGGGAGACGGCTCAGCCTGCCTGGGCGTTCACAGAGCCGAGTGGGTTCTCGTTGCTGTCGTAGCCGGTGATCCGTAAATCCCCATGGCTCGCCTTCCACTCCATCCAGGCGTTCCCGGCGATCGGCTCCATCCGGTACGTGGTTCCGTCGTCAGCGACCGCCGACAGGTAGGCGACGTCGGCGCTGACCCTCAGCTGGACATCCGACCAGGTCCCCGATGAGCCCGTGCCCGACACCATCACAGGGTCGAGTGGAAGGTCCTCGGGTGGTTCCGACTGACCGATCGGTCCGCAGCCCCAGCCACCGCCGCTCGGTCCCGCAGATCCGCTGCATTGGCTTCGACCAGAGCTGGAATCGATCATCTGGAAGTCGGCGAAGAAGATGGCGCCTCTCGAGGTGTTGATCTTTCCGAGCGGCTTCACGGTCGTCTCGTCGAGGACGCCACTGCCTGCCCCGCCGGGGCCGATGACCTCTCGGAAGGCTTCGATCGTCTCCTGCTGTCCGGCAGGCGACGGGTTGAACTGGAACTGCTCTGGGCGGTCGTCGCTCGAACTCTGAATGATGCACCCCGAGAGCGCGACACACAGCAGTGCTGCGAGGAGCGCTCGTGGGATGGTCGTGTCCTTTGGCTGGGCGGCGTCAGAGCGCCGGTTTGAAACTGGGGCGGTTGCGCTCGAAGTCATCGATGTCGTCTCCGTGTTGCAGGGTGATCCCGATGTCATCGAGACCGTTGAGGAGCCGGTATTGCGTGAAGTCGTCGAGCGGGAAGGAGGCTTCGAACTCGCTTCCATGGGTGACGGTCCGGGCGGCGACATCGATGGTGATCTCCGCTTCGGGGTCGGCGTCGGCCAGTTCGACCAGCCACTGGACCTCCTTCTCCGACAGCACGATCGGGACGAGCCCGATCTTGGTGCAGTTGTTGAAGAAGATGTCGGCGAACGAGGGGGCGATGACGGCCTCGAAACCCCAGTCCTGGAGGCCCCACGGGGCGTGCTCCCGAGAGGATCCCGACCCGAAGTTGGGGCCGGTGACCAGCACCTTGGCGTTCTGGTACTCCGGTCGCTCGAGGACGAAATCATCCTCGTCCCTGCGCCAGTCGTCGAACACGTACTGCCCGTAGCCGGTGCGCTCCACCCGCTTCAGGAACTGCTTGGGCATGATCTGGTCGGTGTCGACGTTCGCGCGGGGCAGCGGAGCCATCGAGCCTGTGATGACGGTGACGGGGTTCATCGGTAGCTCCTGACGTCGACGAAGTGCCCTTCGACGGCTGCAGCGGCCGCCATCTGCGGGGACACGAGGTGGGTGCGACCGCCCTTGCCCTGTCTGCCCTCGAAGTTGCGATTCGACGTCGAGGCGCACCGCTCGCCGGGCAGCAGGATGTCGGGGTTCATCCCCAGGCACATCGAGCATCCGGCATCGCGCCACTCGAATCCGGCGTCGGTGAAGATCCGGTCGAGACCTTCTTCCTCTGCCTGTCGCTTCACGAGGCCCGAGCCCGGCACGACCATCGCCGAGGTGATGTTGGCGGCGACCTTCTTGCCTTCGACGATCGCCGCCGCCGCCCTGAGGTCCTCGATCCGGGCGTTCGTGCAGGAGCCGAGAAAGATGCGGTCGAGCGGCAACTCTGTGATTGGCGTCCCCGGTGGGATGTCCATGTATTCGAGGGCCCGGATCGCCGATGCCCTCTCGATCGGATCCTCCATGGAATCGGGGTCGGGAACCGTTGCCGAGATCGGCACCGTCTGGCCCGGGTTCGTCCCCCACGAGACGTACGGCTCGAGGTCGGCGGCGGCGATGTACAGCTCTTCGTCGTATGTGGCACCGGGGTCGGTGGTCAGCGAGCGCCAGTGCGTGACCGCCGCATCCCAGTCGGCGCCTTTCGGAGCGTAGGGGCGGCCCTCGAGGTAGGTGAACGTCGTGTCGTCTGGGGCGATCATGCCCGCACGGGCGCCGGCCTCGATCGACATGTTGCAGATGGTCATCCGGCCTTCCATCGACAGGGCCCGGATCGCCGAACCGTGGTATTCGATGACGTGCCCGGTGGCGCCGGCGGTTCCGATCCTGGCGATGATGCCGAGGATGATGTCCTTGGCGGTGACTCCGGCCGGTAGCTCGCCGTCGACTTCGATGCCCATCGACAGCGGCCGGTTCTGTGTGAGTGTCTGCGTGGCGAGGACGTGTTCGACCTCCGACGTCCCGATTCCGAACGCCAGTGCGCCGAACGCGCCGTGCGTCGCCGTGTGCGAGTCGCCGCAGACGATCGTCATGCCCGGCTGTGTGATGCCGTTCTCGGGTCCGATCACGTGGACGATGCCCTGCCTGGGGTCATCGAGCCCGAAGAGGGTGATGTCGAACTCGCTGCAGTTCGACACGAGTGCGTCGATCTGACGCTTCGACATGGCGTCGCGGATGCCGAGATGGCGATCGGCGGTGGGCACGCCGTGGTCGATGGTGGAGACGGTCAGCTCCGGGCGTCGGACGGTGCGGCCGGCCAGGCGGAGGGCATCGAATGCCTGCGGTGAGGTCACTTCGTGGACCAGGTGCAGGTCGATGTAGAGGAGGTCTGGCTCGCCGGGGGCGAAACGGACGACATGCTCGTCGTAGACCTTGTCGAAGAGGGTTCTCGGTGTGGACATGGCTCTCGTGATCGCGGACCGATGAGGGTAGCGCAGTCGTGATCTCCGATCGATGGGCAGCCGAGCAGAATCGTTGGTCAGCGATAGGCTCTGGAGATGTTCTGGCTGGTCCTGACGCTCTTGTTCCTCATTCCTGCGGGGGATGGATTCGGTGAGGCGGTCGCCTCGGCCGATGTGGTCGGCACCGACCGGATCCAGGTGGAGATCGACGTGAGGATCGATGGCGCCGGTTCGGTGGTGGCTCATCTGATCGAGCCGGGTGAGGACCAGCAGACGATCTCGTTGGCCGACCGTGGGGGCGGCGAGTTCGGGGCCGTGTTCGAGAGCCGACAGGTCGACCTGGTCGTCGTGTTCGAGGTGCTCGGTGAAGATCCCCGACAGTCGATTCCGCTCCGGCTCACCGATCTCGGGGTCGATCGAGATGTGCTCGGCATGGCGCCGCCGCTGGCCGCAGTCGAGGATCCCGAAGGCGATGACAACTCCCAGTGGGGCTGGTTGGGCCTCGGTCTTGGTGCCGCGGCGCTCTCGTTGTTGGCCGTCTGGGTGCTGGTGGGCGGGAGCGAACCAGAGCGGACCGAGCCGGAGCTTGACGGTATCTCGTAATGGTGTAAGCTCGTAATGAGCCGTTCGAGTGAACGCCTCGACATCGACCTGGAGGCGAGTCCGTGGGAGAGCACGAAGAGCGAGAGAAGATCATCGGCTGGTTCGTCGGTCGTCTGCCCGGGGATTGGTTCGCTGCAAGACCGGTGTTTCGAATGGATCGAGACGAGATCCTGCTGGTCGGGGAGATCGATTCCCCGACGTTCGAGGATTCGGACTCCGACGCCGTCAAGGCGGCGGCAATCGAGTCGAAAGTCGACGGTTTCCGCAAGGCGACCCGCAGGCGCCGGATCGAGATCGCCAAAGAGGCCGAGCGACTGTTCGAGCGGAAGGTGTCCTGGGGTGTGGCCTGCGGAGGCGACGAGTACCTGTTCGCCACGCTGGCGGCCCCGGCCATGACCCGGCTGCGGATGGACGAGCGTCGAGTGCTCGACACGCTGATCGATGCAGGCGTCGCCCGTTCGAGGAGCGAGGCGCTGGCATGGTGCGTCCGACTCGTCGGTGCCAACGAGTCCGAGTGGCTGTCCAACCTCGATCAGGCGCTGGAGGCGGTCCGTCAGGCGCGATCCCACGGGCCTGCGGTCTGAACGGTGGGTGCGGATGAAGCCGACCTGCGAGGTCGCGCGTCCGTTCTCCGGGGTGGCGTCGCAGCGTCACCACCCAGAATGACTAGTTCTTGCTTGTAGACATTCTCTAGTCACTTTGCTACGTTTCCGCTCGGGAGAGGTCTGGGGGACGAGAGAGGGGATGTCCTCACATGGCAAGGTTGCGCGCCCGAACCGGCGGCCTATCGGTCCTGCTGGCACTTGCAATGGCCGTCACGGTCATCTCGCTCAGCG
>JAHEDH010000201.1 GCA_024641285.1 bacterium
GATCCACGAGCGTCCGTTCAACGGTTGAACAGGGGATTCCGCGGACTCGGGTGAGGTCGGACCTCGGAAGAACGATCGACGTGTGAACGATCGTGGCGTCGGGGAGGCTTCGGGCCCTTCGTCGCCGGGGCGTACACACCTCGATGATCAGCTCCGCGCGAAGGATTCCGTGCAGCCTGGCAGCAGCGCGATGTGACACCGCCGATCCCGGCCCCGAGAACAGAACTGTGGCCATCAGCTTGCCTTCCCATGTCTCTGGCACTCCGGGCACTCGGTACACCCCTCGGTACACGGCCAAGAGGCTTCCCCGCTCGATGGCTCGCTCGATCTGCCGCGCGGTTGCTCCCGCACCAACGAGCTGCCGATGCGCAACGAGTCCGTGCTGAGCAGAAGCCAGCTTGTTGATGAGCTCGGTGATGTGCACGTGGACACCATGAGCGTTAGCGCAACCGCTGTGAAGGCCCTTGCGTTCTTGTGACGCTGAACCACCCATACGGTGGTCAAACGTCACAAGAACGGGCTCACTTCGCCATTTGGCGGAGGACGTAGTGCAGGATGCCGCCGTTGCGGAGGTAGTGGACCTCGATCGGGGTGTCCACTCGGGCGATCACCTCGAACTCCTTGGTCGTGCCGTCCGCCGAGGTGGCGTTGACCGAGAGGCGGTCCTTCGGCGCGAGATCGTCCGTCACCTCGATCGAGAAGGTCTCGCGACCGGTCAACCCGAGCGAGTTGGCGTCCTCGCCGTCGAGGAACTGGAGTGGGAGCACGCCCATCATGACGAGGTTCGAGCGATGGATCCGCTCATAGCTCGAGGCGATGACCGCCTTGACGCCGAGTAGGAAGGTGCCCTTCGCCGCCCAGTCGCGCGACGAGCCCATCCCGTAGTCGTTCCCGGCGAGCACCACCAGCGGAATGCCCTCCTCGCGATAGTGCATGGCGGCGTCGTAGATCGACGTGACCTCGCCGGTGAGCAGGTCGGTGGTCCAACCGCCCTCCGTTCCGGGCGCCATCTGGTTGCGGACCCTGATGTTGGCGAATGTGCCCCTCGTCATCACCCGGTCGTTTCCACGGCGCGATCCGTACGAGTTGAACATCGCCGGTTGGACGCCCTTCGAGACGAGGTACTTGCCGGCCGGCGAGTCGACTGCGATCGAGCCTGCGGGAGAGATGTGGTCGGTCGTGACCGACTCCCCGAGCTTCGCGAGGACCCTTGCGCCTCGGATCGGGCCGATCGGCTCCACATCGGGCGTCAACCCCATGAAGAACGGCGGCTCCTGGACGTACGTGGACTTGTCGTTCCATTCGTAGAGGGCGCCACCCGACGTTGCGATGCTCTGCCACTCGTCCTGTCCGGAGAACACGTCCGCATACTTCTCGGTGAACTGTCGTACGGTGACGTTCTTGGAGACGATCTCGTCGATCTCCGCCTGGGTCGGCCAGATGTCGGCCAGGAACACGGCGTTGCCTTCGGAGTCGGTGCCGAGCGGCTCGTTGAGCGGATCCCAGTTGACCGTTCCGGCGAGGGCGTAGGCGACGACCAGCGGAGGGGACGCCAGGTAGTTGGCCTGCACATCGGGCGAGATGCGTCCCTCGAAGTTGCGGTTGCCCGAGAGCACCGACGTTGCGACGAGGTGGTGGGTGTTCACCGCTTCGGAGATCTCCTCTGGTAGCGGGCCCGAGTTCCCGATGCACGTCGTGCACCCGTATCCGACGAGATAGAAGCCGGTGGCCTCGAGATCGTCCATCAACCCCGACGACTCGAGGTACTCGGTCACGACCTTGGAGCCGGGCGCGAGTGACGTCTTCACCCACGGCTTGCGGTTGAGCCCCAGCGCCCGAGCCTTGCGGGCGACCAGCCCTGCGCCGACCATGACGTCGGGGTTAGAGGTGTTGGTGCACGAGGTGATCGCCGCGATCACCACGTCACCGTCTGTCAGCGTGAACCGCTGGCCGTCGTATTCGACACCGACCTGGTCGCTGGGTGCGAGCTGGTCTCCGTCGACCGATCCGCCCTCGCCGGTCCAGTCCGAGACCGTGCCGGACGGGGCCGGTGATGCCTTGCCGAAGGTGTTCGCCAGCTCCTGCTGCCATTGAGTCTTCATCGCCGACAACTCGATGCGGTCCTGGGGCCGCTTCGGACCGGCCAGCGCCGGCTCGACAGTGGACATGTCGAGTTCGAGCACAGCGGCGTATTCGATCGGCGCTTCATCGTCGCGCCACAGGCCCTGCTCCTGGTAGTACTGCTGGACGGCCCCGAGCAGTTCATCGGACCGGCCGGTCAGACGCATGTACTTGAGCGTCTGGTCATCGACGGGGAAGAAGCCCATCGTCGCGCCGTATTCCGGTGCCATGTTGGCGATCGTCGCCCGATTGGCAAGCGGCATGGTGGCCAGGCCCGGTCCGTGGAACTCGACGAACTTGCCGACGACACCGTGCTCTCGGAGCATTTCGGTCACCCGCAGCACCAGGTCGGTTGCGGTGGCGCCCTCACGGAGCTTGCCGGTGAGTTTGAATCCGACCACCTCCGGGAGGAGCATCGAGATCGGCTGGCCGAGCATCGCCGCCTCGGCCTCGATCCCGCCGACGCCCCAGCCGACCACCCCGAGCCCGTTGATCATCGTCGTGTGCGAGTCGGTGCCGACGAGCGAGTCTGGATACATCCATTCGCCGTTCTCCCACGCCACCTTTGCGAGGTACTCGAGGTTGACCTGGTGGACGATGCCCGTGGCCGGCGGGACGACCCGGAAGTTCTCGAACGCCGACTGGCCCCATTTCAGGAATTCGTAGCGCTCCTGATTGCGTTCGAACTCCTTGCGACTGTTGATGACGAGTGCGTCGGGTCGGTTGAAGGCGTCGACCTGGACCGAGTGATCGACGACGAGGTCGCAGGGCACGCCCGGGTTGACCTTCTCGGCGCTGGCGTCGTCGCCAGTCATCCGCACGATGGCTGCTCGCATGGCGGCGAGGTCGACGACCGCGGGCACACCGGTGAAGTCCTGGAGGACGACGCGGCCCGGAATGAACGGGATCTCGGCCGATCCGATGTCCTCGGGGCGGTACGAGGCGATGGTCTTCACGTCGCTCTCGGTCACGGCGATCCCGTCGAGGTTGCGAAGGGCGGCCTCCAGCAGGACGCGGATCGAATACGGGAGCCGGCTCACGTCTCCGACTGCGGACAGGCGGGCGATCTTGCGATCTCCTATCGGAGTCTTCAGTGTTTCGATTGCGCCGAACGGGTCAGATGACATGAAGGGCCTTCCTGGGTCAGAGTGGAGCCGATTGTATCCCGGCCCGATCCTCGACCCTTGGGGGCGCCGGTCAGGTCTCCTGGATCACCAGGCGCATCCAGTGGTGGAGCGCTTCTCCCGGTGCGAGCATCACGGCGCCGCGATCGGGGTGGTTGACGGCATCCGGGGAGGCCGAGACCGGTTCGAGCGCGAAGAAGTGGGCCCACCGCGGGGCGTACAGATGGAGGCGCTTGACGTCGGCAACCAGTTCCACCCGGGCCGAGGTGAGCTCGATGAACGCCCGCCCGTCCCATCCGGTGTAGGTGTGGTCGGATTCGACGCCGTCGACATCGGTCAGACGAAACCCCTCGGTCTCCTCCCAGGTGGTGGGGATCAGCGTGGGATCGACCAGCCAGCGGCCGTCGACCGTCGCGCTGATCCGAGCCGGCCGCTCGAAGTACGGGTGGAAGCCGAGGGAGGCCGGCATGGGCCGATCCCCCCGGTTCTTGACCTCGAGGTCTACGACCAACCGATCGGGTTCGAGGAGGTACCGCAGGAACGATGTGTATGGCCAGGGCCACGAGTCGCCGGCATGGTCGAAGCGGAGTGTCACCTGGTCTTCGCCGGCATCCTCGACCGACCACCCGGCTTGCCAGCCGTGACCGTGAAGCGGATGGGACTCGTCGATGTTCGGGCGTATCGAGTGCACCTGGTCAGGGGTGGCGAACTTGCCGCGATCGATCCGGTTCACCCAGGGAACGATCGGAAAAAGCGACGTTTCGCGAGGGTCGGTTGCGCCGAGCCCGCGCCGG
>JAHEDH010000077.1 GCA_024641285.1 bacterium
TGCGAACTCCCCTCCTGAACGGTCTGCACTCGGACGGTTCGGATTCCAGACAGGTTCCCGCACCGGTGGCGCACGCCATCTCGAGGGAGCCACCGGCCCAGTTCGGCAGCCGGAAGCCGGCAGCCGGAACCCGGCAGCCGGCGGCTCAGTCGCTTAACACTCGAAGTCGATGACCCGGGGCCAGGCCTCGACTCGTGGGCCGTCGACCAGATAGACGTACTGGTCTGAGTCCTCGCCGATCCAGATCGTGTACGGACCGACCTCGTAGCCGGTGAATCGAGCGTCGTTGGACAGCGACGAGCGGCCGTCGTAGGGCGCCTCCAACTCGACGGGTGGGATCACTCCGTCGGGGTCCCGCACGTACGTTCGCGTCTCGCCCGGCTGGAGGTTGCCGAGGGGGTAGTCGATCTCGATGATCGCCACCAGGTCCGACCCACACTCCGGGGCGCCCCGAACCGTGACCGGCCCCACTCCGCCGATCGGCTTTCCTGACTCGTCGAGCACCGTGGCGCCGTTGGCGTCGAGCACCACGGGGCTCCCGCAGGCTGCCAGGAGCAAGGCTGCGGAAACGGCCACGGCCAGCCGGGTCACAGCTCGATGACCACCGGGATGATGACGGGTTTGCGTGAAAGCTCTGCCCTCAGCACTCGCTGAGCGGCCTGCTTGACCGTCTGCTGGATCGCAGAGTGGTCGTAGCTGCCTGCCCCGGAGCGGTCTTGGACCGCCTGATGGACCGCCTGACCCGCTTTCTCGAGCACACCCTCGGGCTCGCCCATCACGCCGTGGCTGTCGAGATCGGGCCCGTAGACGATCTCGCCAGTCTCGTGCTTGACGGCGACGGTGACCACAACGACGCCCTCGTCTGCGAGATGTCCGCGGTCACGCAGCACACCCTTCTGGACGTCGCCGTAGCTGTCGCCATCGAGATACACGTAGCCGGCGGGGACCGCCTTGCGCTCGACGCGGGTCTTGGCTCCATCGACGATCACGGCGTCGCCGTCCTCGAGCACATCGACCCAGGGCACATCCATCATCCTGGCGAGCCGGGCATGGGCGGCGAGGTGGCGGTACTCGCCGTGGACGGGGACGAACGCCTTCGGCCTGACGACGTTGAGGAAGGTGAGCAGCTCGTCGCGATTGGCGTGACCCGAGACGTGCACGTTGGCGTTCCGGCCGTGGAAGACCGTGGCACCCCGCTTGATCAGTCGCGAGATCACCTTCGACACGGCGGTCTCGTTGCCGGGGATGGGAGTTGCACTGATGAGGATCGTGTCGCTGTCGCTCAACTCGACGAACTTGTGCCGCCCCTGCGCCATCAGCGAGAGCGCGGCAAAGGGCTCGCCCTGGCTTCCGGTGGTGATCAACAGCTGCTGGTGCTCCGGCAGCTTCATCAGGTCTTTGATGTCGACCACGGAATCCGACGGGAGGTCCAGCACGCCGAGCTCACGGCCGACATCGGTGTTCCGGTGCATCGACCGGCCGAAGAACGCAACCTTGCGCCCAGTGGAGATGCCGGCATCGGCGATCTGTTGGACCCGGTGGACATGGGAGGAGAAGCAGGCGGCGATGACCCTCGCCGGGCTGTCACGGATGATGTCGCGGATCGGGTCGCCCAGCGAGCTCTCCGACGGGACGAAGCCCGGGTTCTCTGCATTGGTCGAGTCCGACAACAGCAGTCGCACGTCGCCGAGCTCGGCGAACGCCGCCAGGTCGGTGGGGCGCCCGTCGATCGGGGTCGGATCCAGCTTGAAGTCTCCCGAATGCACGATCATCCCCTCCGGCGTGTCGAAGGCGATCGCCGAGGCGTCGGGGACCGAGTGGCTGACGGGGATCATCTTGAAGGTGAACGGCCCGTGCTTGCGCCACTCCAGCTGCTCGACCGGGTGGAGGTGGGCTTCGATGCCCATCTCTTCGATCCGGCCGCGCGCCAGCTCGAGGCTGAGTTTCGTGCCGTAGACCGGGACGTTGATGTCACGAAGGAAGTACGCCAGGGCCCCTATGTGGTCTTCGTGACCGTGGGTGAGCACGACGAATTCGACATCGCCCGCTCGGTCGACCATCCAGCTCCAGTCGGCGAACACGAGGTCCACCCCGAGCATGTCCTCCTCGGGAAACATGAGACCGCAGTCGATCAGGGCCAGCTTCCCGTTGATCTCGATGGCGGCGGAGTTCCGCCCGATCTCGCCGAGACCGCCGAGGAAGGTGATGCGAACACTCATAGCTGAAACACTCCAGATCCAATAGGGGTCACGCCCGGAATCACACCGTGACGTCTTGCAGCGCGGCCAGCGCTACTCCGACCGCCTCCACCGTTTGGGGGAGCGCTTCGGCGACCGGGGGTCGGGGGCGCCCGACCGGCTCCCACCATTTCGCCATCGCAGCCTTCACCGGTGCCGGGTTCGACTCGACGAAGAGTGCGTTGCACAGCGGGAGCAACCGATGATGAAGCCTACGAGCTTCCTCGAAGTTGCCTGCATCGGCGGCGTGGACCATGTCGGCGACCTGCCGCCCGGCCAGGTGGGACACGACGGACACGACGCCGATCGCCCCGACCGCCATCATTGCCAAGGTGTAGCTGTCCTGGCCCGAATAGACGGCCAATTCGGGGAGGTCGTGGACGGTCTGTGAAGTGTGGTCGATGTTCATGACCGCGTCTTTGACGGCGACGATCCGGTCGTGCTCGGCCAGTGTGGCCAGCGTGGAGACCTCGATCAGCCGGCCGGTCCGCCCCGGGATGTTGTAGAGCAGCACCGGAAGGTCGGTGGAGTCGGCGATCATCGTGAAGTGGGTGATGAGCCCACGTTGCTCGGGCTTCGAGTAGTACGGGGTGACGGCCATCAGCCCGTCGACACCGGCGTCTGCGGCTCGCTTGGAGAGTTCGACCGACTCGGCCGTGTCATAGGTGCCGGTCCCGGCGACGACCAGCGCGCGATCGCCGACCGCCCGCTTGACGGAGTGGAACAGCCCGACCTTCTCGTCGGCCGAGAGCGTCGGCGACTCGCCGGTCGTCCCGGCGACGACTATCCCCTCGGAGCCGGTCTCGACGAGATGCCGGGCGAGGCGGTCGACCCGATCCTCGTCGATTCGACCGTCGTCGGTGAATGGCGTGATCATCGCCGTCAGAACCCGTCCGAAGGGGGGCATGTGATCCTCGTGCTCTCTCTCGATTCGCCACTTCGCAGCTTACCCAGCCGGCGCCGGGACGCCCGGTACCGGGTGCCTCCCGAGGATTGCCGACGAACCCGGGTACATTCCCTTCCATGGTTTCCAGCGTCATGGATGTCACATCCGCCGACTTCGCAACGAACGTCCTCCAGACCTCCCACCAGATCCCGGTGGTCGTCGACCTCTGGGCCGAGTGGTGTGGCCCGTGCAAGGTGCTCGGGCCTGTGCTCGAGAAGGCAGCCAACGAGGGCGGAGGCCGCTGGTTGCTCGCCAAGCTCGACGTCGATCAGAGCCCCGAGATCGCCCAGCAATTCGGGGTCCAGGGCATCCCGACCGTGATCGCGTTCAAGGACGGCAAGGAGGTCGATCGCTTCACGGGCGCACTTCCCGAGGCACAGGTGAAGGCCTTCGTCGATCGTCTGCTCCCTTCGGAGCTGGACATGGCGACCGCCGACGCCGATGCCGCCCTGGATGCTGGCGACGAGGCGAAGGCCGCCGAGACCTACCGTTCTGTGCTCGCCCAGGATCCGACCCACCAGGATGCCGGCCTGTCATTGGCCGGGATGCTGCTCGAATCCGACGACCGCGACGGGGCACTCGAAGTGCTCGCTCGCCTCGCTCCAACCGAACCGGTCAAGCAACTCCAGGCGTACGCCCGCCTCGGTGGCGAATCGGGCAACCTGGCTGTGTTGGAACAGGCCGCCCTGTCCGGCGGCCCGGCGGAGAGACTCGCCTACGGACGCGGCCAGGCGGCGGCCGGCGACTCCGAGGCTGCGATCGCGACGCTGATGGGGGTGATGGGCGAGCGGGTCGAACCCGAGTCGGAGGAGGCTCGGGCGACGCTCCTCGACCTGTTCGAACTGCTCGGGGGCGACAACCCGGTCGTTTCCGCCGCCAGACGGCGGCTGGCGAACGGGCTCTACTGAGCCGCCGACTCCCGGGACGGTAGATCGGTTGCCTACGCTGGTGGCTTCCCACCGTGAGGACACACCATGGCGAAGAGCTACGACGCCGCACCTGACCTGACCATCGACCTCTCGAAGTCGTATACGGCGACGATCGAGACGAACCTCGGGGCGATCGAGATCGACCTGCACGCCGAGCGCTCACCGTTGACCGTCAACAACTTCGTGTTCCTGGCGCGCGACGGCTTCTACGACGACGTCATCTTCCACCGGGTCATCTCGGGGTTCATGATCCAGGGGGGCGATCCGACCGGGACCGGCCGCGGTGGCCCCGGCTACCGCTTCCGTGACGAGACCGAGGGCGCAGGCGACTACAGCCGCGGCACGGTCGCCATGGCGAACGCCGGCCCCAACACGAACGGCAGCCAGTTCTTCATCTGCCACGGCGATGCTCCGCTCCCCCACAGCTACACGATCTTCGGCAAGGTGTCCTCCGGGATGGAGACGGTCGACGCCATCGCTGCGCTCGACACCGACCGCTCGGACCGTCCGAAGACCGACGCCACGATGAAGAGTGTGACGATCACCGAGAGCTGATCCCGTTCCCAGGGTCGGTTGACCGCCCGGAGCGGGGTCGACCGACCCGAGAACGAACTCGGCAAACGGGGTTTGTGATGGAAGACGAAGAAGGCTTTGGGTGTCGCCCGACCGCAACTGCGTTTGGGATGCTCGCCGCGTTCGTCGTCGTTGCCGCAACGATCGGCGTGTCGCTGGCGTTGCGGCCGGGCTGTGACGGGATCTGCGAGCAGGTCGGCTTCACGCTCTACGCCGCCGCACTCCCGATCTCGGCGGTCTTCGCCTTCTTCGCCGGCGAACTCCCGCTCGCTTGGCCACTCGACGTCACGTTCTGGGTGATCGTGTCGTTCGTGCTGGGGCGCATCGCCGAGCGGAAGCACATGTCGGTCGGCGCGGTCGTGGTGAGAGCCCTGGTGCTTGCCGTGGTGTTCGGATTCTCGATCGCTCTGTTCCTCGAGTCCGTGGACGCCTGAGGCCCGATCTCAGAGACCGAGGGCGGACTCCAGCCCGACGTGGACTCCGGACAGGCCATGGACGTGACGGACCGCGGCGATCACTCCCGGCATGAACGACACCCGGTCGGTCGAATCGTGTCGAATGGTGAGAACCTCGCCCAGGTTCCCGAACATGACCTCCTGATGGGCGAGCAGGCCGGGCAGACGCACCGAATGGACCGGCACTCCGCCGACGTCACCTCCGCGAACCCCCCGAACCCTCTCTTCGGAATCCCGTCGACGCATCTGAGCGGGATTGGCCGCCCCGATCCGCTCGGCGGTCGACGTCGCGGTGCCCGATGGAGCATCCAGCTTCTCGTCGTGGTGAAGCTCGATGACCTCTGCGGCCCGGAAGTACGGCGCCGCCAGCTCGGCGAAGCGCATCATCAGCACTGCTCCGACGGAGAAGTTGGGCACCACGAGGCAACCCCGATCGCCCGACCAGACGGCTCGGATGTCGTCGGCGGAGACGCCGGAGGTGCCGACCACCACGTCGCAGCCGAATCCCGACCAGCGTTCGAGGTTGCCGAGGACCACGCCGGGGACCGTCGATTCGACCACGACATCGGCGTCGGAACAGACACCTGCGTCGTCCGAGATCGTGTGATTTCCGACCATCTCCCCGTCGTGGCCTGGCCCGTAGAGGCCGGCGATCTCGAGATCGTCGGCGTCTTCCACCGCGCCGACGATCAGCCGGCCCATCCGCCCGCCGGCGCCGGAGACGGCGACCCTGGTCATCGGAGGTGCTTCTCGAGGTCGGAGGCATCGAACGGGCCGACCGCCCCGATGACCTTCGGTCCGGCGAGCACGGTTTCGGCGACGGTTCGCACATCGTCGAGCGTCACCGCCTCCACCCGTTCGATCCGCTCGTCGACGCTGAGGTGATCGAAGCCGATCAGCTCTGCCCGCCCGAGGCGGACCATCCGGCTCGAGGCGTCTTCCATCGAGAGCGCCAGGCTGCCTCGCATCGAACCGCGGGCGCGGACCAACTCGTCGTCGGTGATCCCATGTGTGATGACCGACTCGAGCTCCTGGTGGACCAACTCGAGCACCGTGTCCAACTGGTCCGGCGTGGTGCCCGCATAGACACCCCACGTCCCGGCATCGGCATACGACGTCTTGAACGAGTAGACCGAATAGGTCAGGCCGCGTTCCTCACGGATCGATGTGAACAGCCGCGACGACGTGCCACCGCCGAGCACCAGGTTGAGCACGTCGAAGGCCCAGCGACGGTCGTCCGCCCGGTCGATGCCTGCTCCGCCGATGATCACGTGGGCTGCTTCGGTGTCTCGCTCGACGAGTCTGACCATCTCCGGCGGCTGGATCGTGGCGTACTCGTGATCGACGGGCTCGCCGGACCACTCGCCGAACAGCTCTCCCACCTGACCGACGACGTCGTCGTGGTCGACGGAACCGGCCAGTGCCACGACGACCGATCCGGCGCCGTACCTGCGCTTCCAGTAGCCGTGGATGTCGTCACGCGTCATGCCCCGGATCGACTCTCTCGTTCCCAGGACCGGAGCCTCCAGAGGGTGACCTTCGAACACCGACGCCATGAACAGCTCGAAGGCGACGTCGGAGGGATCGTCGTCGGCCATGTTGATCTCTTCGATCACGACCTGGCGTTCTGCGTCGATCTCCTTCGCCCGGAAGGCGGGCCGTTGCAGCATCTCCGAGAGCATGGCGAGACCGTCAGGGAGGTCCTCGTCGAGGAGTCGAGCCCAGAAACAGGTGTGATCCTTGCTGGTGAAGGCGTTGGACTCGGCTCCCATGGCGTCGAAGCGCTCGGAGATCTCGCGGGCCGAAAGCGTATCGGAGCCCTTGAAGAGCAGGTGCTCGAGAAAGTGTGAAGCGCCGGCCTCGTTCGAGTTCTCGTCGCGAGTGCCGGTGTCGATCCAGCAGCCGACGGCCACGGACCGGATGCCCGGCATGTTCTCGGTGATGACCCTCAAGCCGTTGGGGAGGGTCGTGAGCTGATAATGCATCGGGGCCATGGTACGGATCACCACGGGATTACGAACTCGGGATCTGTACGCTCATCGTGTGACCCAGCCCGATCAGACCGCGCCGCCTCCGGCCACCCAACAGCCGAGCGCGCCGTCCCGACGATCCGGCATGGATCGGATCGGGAGGATGATCGTCATCGGGCTCGGGATCGCCGCAGTCGTCCTGATCGGCTCGCTCGCCTACATCGCAGGCAAGGCTGCCGAGACGGTCGCCGATCTCGGGGACCGCACCGCTGTCATCACCGGCGAAGGCGAGTTCACCCGGCTGGGGCCGGTGACCGCCCAGTCGCTGCGCGAGCTCTCGGCGTTGACGACGATCGAGATCATCCAGTACACCACGATCGAGAAGGGCGATGACCGCGGGTGGCTCAACTGGGCGACGGGTGATCAGATCTCGATGTTCGTGGTTGCCACGATCGGAGCAGGGGTGGATCTCGAAGAGGTCGGAGACGACGACATCCTCGCCGACCCCGAGACCGGAGAGGCCGTCATCAGACTCCCTGCCGCGGAGATCACCTACATCGCGCCAGACACCGAAGCGACCCACGTCTACAACCGCGAGACGGGTGTGTTCACCAAGGGCGATCCCGACCTCGAGCGGTCTGCCCGCCTCGCAGCCGAGGAGGTTCTCGTCACCCAGGCGCTCGACGCCGGGTTGTTGGATCGTGCCGAAGAGCGGGCGGTCTCGGTGATCGAAGGCCTCGTCCGCAGCCTGGGCTACACCGACGTGACGGTGGTCGTCGGCAACTAGCGGCCGCGTTCCACGTTCCAAGTCCCGGGCTGCGGGCAACGGCGAGAAGGTGCGCGTGCCGCGTGATCCGTGATGCGCATGGCGCCACCGAACGCATCTGAGTTGACAGGTGTGAGACAATGACCGCTTATGCGCGCGCGTAACACCACCGTTCTCAGAGACATGCTGCCCGGAGAAGCGGGCAACATCGAACATGTCGTGATGCGCTACCAGCGGGTGGCGCCCGCCGTCACGCGATTCGCCAGGAGCCTGGCGGGGAACGACAAGTTGCGGGTGCGGCTCGGGGCGGAGTCGACGTCATCCGACGACGAGGTCGTGTGCGATCCGCGTGTCTTCCAGGCCGCCTACAACCGCGACGCCCCGGTTACGCCGGACGAGGTGGCGCTCGCCTCAGCCCTCCACGAGGTGGTCCACCTGATCTCCACGAACCTCGAGGAGGCGCGGGTGATCCCGTCACATTGGCCGATCACGTCGGGCAGTGACATCCCGAAAGACCTCCCTGTCGACCTGCTGTCGGCGATCGAGGCTGTGGGCGGCCCGCTGGTCGAGGCGATGTTCTTCACGCTCGAGGACGCCAGACAGGAGCGCACCAGCCTCGAGGTCTACCCGGGCGCCCGCTCGGTCCTGACCGACCTGTACCGGGCCGGCTTCACCGAGTCGATGCGCCAGTCGGGCCCTCTCGCCCAGTTCGCCCTGGGCGTGTTCCTCGTCACAGGGGGCTATTCGGACCGCGAGCCGCTCGAGAAGCGGCTCGACGCTCGGGCTGCGGTGGCGCTGGCCGAGGCGCAGGAGGCAATCGACGAGACCGTGGCCACCTCCGACCCCTGGCAGGTGGCAGAGCAGGCGATCGTCCTCATCGAGATCGCCCGGGCCAATGGATTGCTCACGAAGATCAGCGAGAAGCCGTCGGTCCCAGAGCAGAAGGCCCAACAGCAGCTCGATGCCGACTCGCTCGCCCAAGGCGTCGACCGTGTGCGCCTGACCTCCCCGATCGTCCGGGATGCCGAGAGCTACAACGAGGCCAAGCGAGCCGCCCAGGCCAGGGCCGGTCTGTCGGACCGCAAGGGAGCCTCGGAGCTGGGCGGCGATGCCTCAACCGACCAGTTGCTCAAGGTCTCGGAGGCGCCAACGGTGTTTCTCCCGACCGGCCAGGGCGGCAAGGTGGTGGTGACCCGCCCACCCGTGGCATTCAACCGGTTCGCCGCCGAGGGTCGGGTGGCGATCACCGAAGCGGCCAAACGATGGGATGTCGCCCAGCGCGGCGTCTCCGGCGAGCTGTTCCCGCTCTTCGCCGCCAACCAGCGGCGAGGCTTGCGGTCGGGATACGACCAGGGTGACGTCTCACCCCACTCGGCGCTCTTCATCGGCGCCGGCCTCTACACCCGCATGTACGAGCGCCGGGCCGCCCGGACCAGACGGACGTATGCCGTCTCGCTGTTGGTCGACGGATCGGCGTCGATGCTGCAGCCCCGCACCGGACAGCGCGGCCTGAAGTCGTCATGGGGCATGCCGAGCGCCCTCCTGGGGGCGTGGACGCTGGCCCGGCTGTGCGACGAACTGCAGATCGACTTCGAAGTGGCGCTGTTCAACCGGTCGTTCGCGGCCTCTCCGACCGACACCGAGTGGTCGTACACGCGGACCCGAAGCCAGGCGACGGCCGGCCTGCGACAGAGCCAGGGCAGCGCAGCCAACCGGCTCACCACCACCGTGAACCACTACATCGCCAAGCCGTTCGACCGGAGATGGCGGGAGGCGGAAGGGCTGATGGCCGGGATGTTCTACACCGCGGCAGAGCCCCGGGCCGCCTCCACCGCCGCCAGGCGGGATCCCCGGTCGGCCCCGCCGGTCTCGATGTTCGACAAAGCGTCCAACGTCGACGAATTCAACCTGGTGGTGGCAGCCGAGCGGATGGGCAGGCTGGGCGCCAACGTCCGCGTGCTGGTGGTCCTTGCGGACGGCATGACACGCGGTTCACTCGAGGGCCTGCAATCGACCGTCGCCGACATCGAACGCAACGGGACCACGGTGCTCGGCATCGGCATCGGCGACGACACCGTCTGCTCGGCGTACGAGCGAAATCAGGTGGTCGAGAGCCCGGACGAGCTGACGAGGGCGATGGTGGACGGGGTTCGCTCATCGCTCCGCCGCTCACTGGCGAGAAGTGGAATGGACACCTGGTGGCTTCGGAGCGCCCGACCCACCTCGAACATGTGGAAGGAAGCGGCAAATGCCTGAAACGGTCACTTTCGAGGACCCGAGCGGGGCGGGAGCACCGATCGAGATCGAGAAGTTCGAGGTCGACCCGACCCTGCCCGACGCGGACCAGCGGATCGGCAAGATCCCGATCCCCGACCCGAACTACATCGACCTCGGAGTGCTGTACCGCTTCGCCCAGGTCGAAGCCGTGCGGCGCCAGAATCCCGAGGGCTTCGTGCCGCTCCATCTGGCGGTCCGCGGTCACATGGGAACCGGCAAGGACCACGACATCGAGCAGTTCGCGGCTCAGCTCGGCCTCCCCTACTACCGGATTCCTCTGACCGGTGAGGTGAGAGACGTGACCCTGATCGGCTCCACGAAGCTGCACGGCGACGGCCAAGGCGGCACCGAGTCTCGGTGGGAGGACGGTGACATCACCCGGGCTCTGCGCGGTCCGAGCCTCATCAACCTCTCGGAGCTCAACGCCGCGGGGGCCGAGACCCTGTTCGCTCTCCACGGGCTGCTCGACCGGTATGCGGCCCTCGACCTGCCGAACGGCGAGACCGTCGCCCTCCGTGACGATGTCCGGGTGTTCGGAACCATGAACCCGACCGACCTCCGTGACTACGCAGGCACCCAGACGCTGAACAAGGCGTTCGCCGACAGGTGGGTGATCTGGGAGAAGTCGTTCCCCGGTCTGGAACAGGTCGAAGCGATGCTCCGCCGCCGGTATCCCAAGATGAAGGATCCGTTCGTGGTGGCGATCGCCCGGCTCGGCGTGGAGGTCAACGCCAGCTTCGAGTCGACCGACGCCGGCACTCGGGTCGAGACACCCTTGAGCCTCCGCAGTCTGCTGGATCGGATGCCCACCGGCCTGATGATCCACGAGAAGGCCGAGGACCCGCTCCGGCTCGCCTGGGACGAGTTCGTGGTGCCGCACGTCGACATCTACGACCGCGACCACTACGAGACCGTCTGGAGCGCCGTCGTCCGCAAAGGCCCGGGAGGCCCGGTGTTCGCCTAGCGGCGCTGCACGCAGCACGCAGCACGCCGGCGCAAGAGGAAGCGTGAAGCGTGAGACGTGTGGCGTGAAGCGCTCAGTGCCATACACTCTCACCCAATGGCCTACGACATGGGGAACCCCGAACTCGACGCGACGATCGCCGAACTGGTCGCTGCCGCCTCCGCCAACGGCAACACCGACCTGATCGCCGAGATCATCACCACCGCGCTCAAACTGCATCGTGACGGTGCGCCCCGGGGCGACCTCAAGCTGGTCAACACCGCGCTCAAGGAGATGCGCTACTCGATGCTGGTGTTCAGCCGGCACACCGAGCCCAAGGTGACGATGTACGGGTCGGCTCGCCTCACCCAGGACAACCCCGAGTACCAGCTCGCAGAGCGGTTCGCCAAGATCATGGCCGGTCGCGGCTGGGGTGTGATCACCGGAGCCGGGCCCGGCATCATGGAGGCCGGCAACCGGGGGGCGGGGCCCGAGAACTCCTACGGCGTGAACATCCGCCTCCCGTTCGAGGCCGACGCAAACGGCTTCATCGACCCCGAGCGGATCGTCAACTTCAAGTACTTCTTCACTCGCAAGCTCGGATTCGTCAAGGAATCGCACGCCTTCACGCTGTTCCCGGGAGGGTTCGGGACCCTGGACGAGAGCTTCGAGCTGCTCACGCTGATCCAGACGGGCAAGAGCGACCTGCATCCGATCGTGCTGTTGGAGACCGAAGGCGCCGGATACTGGGAGCCCCTCGTCGACTTCTGTCAGAACGTGCTGATCTCCCAGGGGCTGATCGGCCCCGAAGACATGAACCTCTTCACGCTGTTGAACGATCCCGAGGAGGCAGCCGACGTCATCTGCCGGTTCTACGCCAACTACCAGAGCCAGCGGTACGTCAACGGCCGCCTCGTGCTCCGGCTGCTCGAGGCACCCGACCCGGAGACGCTCGCCAGTCTCAATCGGACATATGTGGACATCATCACCGAAGGCGAGATGGAGATCATCGAGCCGACGCCTGCGGAGGTCCGCGATGAGGACGCGCTCGACTGTGCCAGAATCGCGTTCTGGTTCGATCGTCGCCATTTCGGCCGGCTCAGACAGCTCATCGACGACCTGAACTCGATCGTCGAGCAACGGACGTCGGTTCATCCGCCGTCACCGTTCGACGACGAGAAGGCCGATCGCAGCTGGTGAGTTGGCAGTCGACGGCCATGCATGCCGTGAATGGCACTAAAATCGTTCCGTGCGCGAAATTCTCTCTGACCTCGTAGCGGAACAGCAGTTCCTCGATCAGTTCCTCCAACAGGTGAACCTGAAGCTGTGGGACAAGGAGACGCCCGCCAAGGGGTGGTCGATCAGGGACACGATCTCCCACCTCGCCGACTACGAAGAACTCGCCGCCGCAGTGATCTCGGGCGATGCCGATCTCGAGCGGTATCGCTCCGCCTCCGACCTCGACGTGGTGCGCCAGGAAGCGGTCGAGAAAGGCCGCCGGATGCGGCCGCAGGATGTCATCGAGTGGTGGCGCAACGGACGCGCCAAGGTCGTAGAGCCGCTCTCGCACATGCAGGCCTCGGACCGGGTCGAATGGATCACGGGCGATGTCAGCGCCAAGACGCTCGCCACCACGCGTCTGATGGAGACCTGGGCACACGGGCTCGACATCTACGCCGCAACCGGAGCCGAGATCGAGGACACCCAACGTATCAGGCACGTCTGCTTCCTCGGTTGGAAGGCGCTGCCACACAGCTTCAAGGCCGCCGGCCTCGACTATGTCGCCGTCCGCGTCGAGGTGATCGGACCGGGCTATGCCAAGTGGGTCTATGGCCCCGACGATGCGCCCAACCTGGTCAAGGGATCGGCATCCGACTGGGCGCGGCTGGCGGTTCGACGTGTCGCACCCGAGGACACGAGGCTCAAGTTGACCGGTGAAGGGGCCGAGCAGGCCGTTCGGGTGGTCCAGGCGTACGTGTGAGCATCCCGCCACTGATCGGGATGGTTCATCTGGGTGCCCTCCCGGGATCCCCGCGGTACCAGGGTGGCATCGCAGACGTGGTCGACCGAGCGCTCACCGACGCCGAGACGCTGGCTGCCGCCGGATTCGATGCCGTGATGGTCGAGAACTTCGGCGACGTCCCGTTCTTCGCCGATGACGTCCCTGCCGTCACCGTCGCGGCGATGACGAGGGCGATCACCGAGATCTCGGCAGCGATCGATCTGCCGGTCGGCGTCAACGTCCTGCGCAACGATGCGTTGAGCGCCATGTCGATCGCTGCCGCCACCGGCGCGGCGATGATCAGGGTCAACGTCCTCTCGTCGATGATGTACACCGATCAGGGCCCGATCGTCGGACGCGCGGCAGAACTCGGCAGACTCCGAGCCGCTATCGCGCCAGAGGTCCTCGTTCTGGCCGACATCTTCGTCAAACACGCCTCTCCCCCGCCCGGCGCCACCATCGAGCTGTCAGCCATCGACGCCTGGGAGCGCTCCGGCGCCGACGGCCTCGTCATCTCTGGAACAGGAACAGGCACGTCGGTCGATCTCGCGGATCTCGAACGAGTGGCTCTCGCAGTTCCTGATGCCCCGCTGGTCATCGGCTCGGGAGCTTCGGTCGACACCATCGAAGCGCTGGCCGAGCATGCGTCCTCGATCATCGTCGGATCATCGATCAAACCATTCGGGGACGTGGACCGTGCGGTCGATCCCCAGCTGGCATCTCGCTTCGTGGCCCGGGCCAGGCAGGCCGGTTTCCAGATCTGATCCAACGGTTCGCTGCGACTAACCAGCTCAGCGGTCACCGCCCACCGTGCATGCATGTTCGTCCTATGTCTGGCTAGTCCTTTGGTGTGTTGCCCGAATAGCCATCCAGATCTTCGCCTGGAGATGACGATGCTTCGTTCAGAAGAAGGAATCGACCATGGAAGGGCGAAGGGCGGACGAAATGCAACAGACCCGCGGTCTCAGTTGGGACCACAAGACAGGCAAGGGCACGGCGGTGATGGCGATAATCGCCCTTGTTGCGTCCCTCTTCATCGCAGCCGCAGGACCGGCAACCGCAACAGCCGAAGGCACCGTCGACCTGATCGTCCGTGAAACCAACCCGGTCACCGACACCGCAGAAACCCTCGTCGAACGCCTCGGCGGCGCCGTCACAGCCAACCTCGACCTCATCGGCGGCTTCACCGCCACCGTCCCCGCCAACGTCGTTCCGGTGATCGAAGCAGACTCCAGCGTCTCGGCAGCCACCCCAAACGGGACCGTCCAGTTCTCCAGCTCCGGCTGGGAGGATGCGTCACTCCTGGGGGACGTCGACTTTAAAACCTACGCGGGCGCGCTCTATCAGATCACTCGATCGACCAAGGCAACCCAGGCATGGGGCAAGGGCTATGTCGGTCTCGGTGTGGACGTCGCTCTCATCGACACCGGCGTCGCGCTGGTCGACGGGTTGCCGGCATGGAAGGTCGTCCAAGGCGCCGATCTCTCGTTCGAATCCCAGAATCCCGAGTTCGAGCACCGTGACACGAACGGGCACGGAACCCACCTCGCCGGAATCATCGGAGGGCTCAACGTGCCAATCGGCGATATCTCAGGCGGCAACGGGTCGAACCTCGACCGCTTTGCAGGTGTCGCTCCGGGATCTCGAATCGTCAACGTCAAGGTCGGGAGCCATGACGGG
>JAHEDH010000078.1 GCA_024641285.1 bacterium
CCCGAAGGCCGAGACGATGCTCGATCTCGGGATGATCGTCGCCCAGGCGCTCGCCTCCGACGAACCCGTATCACGCATCGTCATGTCCGTCGCCCCGTCGGTCGGAGACCTCGGCGAGGTCGCCTACGACGTCGTGGGTATCGGAGACGATGCGGTCAGAGGATTCCGCCTCCACGTGTTCGGTACACCAGACGAAGGCGGCGAAGGGTTCGTTCTCAGGTCGGTCGAGCAGACGCTGCTCTGCGGGCGCGGTCTCAGTGGGGGCCTGTGCGTCTGAGTCAGCCCTGCAGTGCAAGCGATCGGGCGCTGTGTCGCGCCACTGCCCACAACCCGATCGCCGCCGCGGCGCCGATGTGCCAGAGCCCGTGGGTTTGAACCAATGAGGTCGGGTCGCACAGCGGGTTTCCGGTGGCACCGAACCGGCCGATCAGCGCAGACATCCCGAGCAGCGCCAGCGCGAGTGCGCCAGCGCGGCCCGGTCGGTCGGTCAAGAGGACGAACAGCGTGATGACCAGGAGAGCGGCTGTCAGCGGGTCGGCGAGCTCGGGCGCCACCCCGAACACCGTTCCGATGACGGCGAGGCCGAGCGGCGCACCCACGTGCTCCATCCCCCTGACGCGAAGGCCGACCAGCACGATCAGCCATGCCAGGGTGACGTCGTGGATCCATTCGCCCCCCGGCGCCAATGGCCCATGGAAGAGAAACGAACCGATGCCCACGCCGGCCAGTCCTATCGCGACCCAGCGATCGTCGGTCCGGATGAGGACGATCACGGCCACAAAGACGAAGGCCAGCGAGGTGACGGCGTTGACGGGCTGGGCGAGGAGACCCGACCCGATCGTCTCGCAGTCGACTGCTGCCCCCATGCGGTCAACGTAGCCGCTGAGCTAGCCACGCGATGCGTAGTGCGGGTTCGAGAAGGGCCAGATGCGTTCGATCCAGTCGGAGACGAAGTGCCAGACCGGAATGTCCATGTCAGCCCGAGAGGCGCGCACCCAGCTGGCGATCTCGGCGTCCTGCCCCTCTCGCTTGGACGGATAGATGTAGAGGCAGCCGATCACCTCGTCTCCGTCGAGGATCGAGTACGTAAAGCCGGTTCGCCGCTCGAAGTCCCCGGCGTGCCTGACGAGGTCGCCCAGATTGTCCTCGAGGCTCATCGGAACCGGCCATTCGCCGTCCCACTTGTCCACTCCGGGCGTCGACCGGATGTGGTCGATGCTCGACATCCATGCCTCGTGATCGCGCTCGTTGTGTTCCGGTCCGAGCGGCTCGAGGCGAAAGCCGGAGCCGCCGAGGGTGAGCGGAACTTCGAAGTCGGGCGGAACGAAGGGCTCGTCCATCAGCCGACCTCCACCGCGAGCGACGTCGGTGAGCGGTATTCGTGCCCTCGATAGACCACTTCGTGTAGCGGATCCAGCCGTAGTCGGGGGAAGCGCTCGAACAGCATGCGGATTGCGGTCCGTAGTTGCACCCTGGCGAAGTGGTGACCGATGCAGTAATGCGGACCGGCGGCGAAGGACAGATGGGTCCGGCGCGGCCGGAAGATGTCGAAGTCGTCGGCCGTCGGTCCCCAGACCTCGCGGTCCCGGTTGGCAGAAGACACCACCAGGATCACCCTGGCGTCTCGCGGCAGCTTCGCATCGCCCAGCGTCGTGCCCGGAGCGACGCCTCGGAGCAGGTTTCCGATGGGCGCCGTCCATCGGAGCCCCTCCTCGACCGCAGCCGCCACGAGGTCGGCGTCGGAAATCACCGCGTCGAGTTGCTCGGTGTGGGTCAGCAGGCAATGGGCGATGGTGGCCCCACCATGCGCGGGCTCCTGTAGGCCACCCAGGAGGACGAGTTTGAGCGAGGGCATCGCCCAGGCGATCCGTTCGTCCAACGTGCCGGCGGTGGCGTGGACCAGATTCGAGATCATCGAGTCGTCAGGAGATGCGAAGGCCTGCTCGAAGAGGGGACGGACGACGTCGTCGATCTCGTCGGACACCGCCGAGCAGAACGCTGTCTTGGTCGGATCCTTCTCGTAGTTCGACACCCCGGCGGCCAGTCCACCGAACCACCGGACCAGCGTGAGGCCATCGACGCGGTCGGCGATTCCCATGGCGTGGGCGAGGGAGAGTACCGAGATCGGTTCGAAGTACTGGGTGAGCAGATCGCCGCCCCCGGCCGTTTCGAGGATGTCGAGTGCATCGCTGCAGAGCTGCTCGAACACCTCGGGCATGCTTGCCTCGACCGCTCTCGGTCGAAGGGTCGAATCGAACGGCCGGCGTCGCTGCTTGGCCGGCTCGCCGTCGGTCGTCATCATCGAGATCCCGCCGAGCGCATCGTCGGTCGGCGAGTCGGCCACATGGGCAGGGAACCGTTCCGGGTCGTTGAGCGCAGACTCGACGTCGGCCCATCGCGTCACCATCCACACGTCGAGGGCGGGCACGTGCGACACCGGGGCATGCTGGCGCAAATGGGCGTAGATCGGGTACGGATCGACCTCGAGGTCGGCGACGCCGACCGAGTCCGGATCGATCACAGCTCGACCTCCAGGCCACGTTCGCCCTGTCTGATCGGGAAGGTGCGGATCGCCTCGCGAGCAGGCATGACCAGCGGTTCCCCCGTGCGGAAATCGAACTCGGACCCGTGACAGTTGCAGATCAGCGTGGTGGCGTCGAGCTCCCCGTCGGTGATGAACGAGCAGTTGGCGTGGCTACACCGGTCCTCGACTGCGAACCATTCCCCATCGATATCGGCAACGAGCATGTCGACGCCTCGAACCCGCACGCCGGTCGGCGTGGACGAAGCGGCGATGTCGATAACGTGCCAGGGCATGGGAGGATGATCGTAGGAGACCGTGGCGCCCGATGGCCGAGACACCGCGACGCTCCTGTGCGACCAGGGCTCGTTCAGGTCTCGGTCACGAACTCGATCGACTCCCTGACCAGGGGCTCCCAGCGAGCGACGTGCTCAGCCCCGATGGCGACCCACTCCCTGAAGATCTTGCCGGCCGGAGCGAAGGGTCTCCCGACACCTGCCTCGATCAGCTCCGCAACGCGTGGTCTCGGGAGTTTTGCGACGAGGTCACCCGAGGACCGTTCGACCGTGGCGACGAACCCGCCGCCTTGCGAGGCCCGGAGGCAGTGGTGTCCCATCATCGTCCCCTCCTCGACTCGTCCCTCGGCGATCATGTCGTCGGCGAGCGCCCAGAAGGCGTCGTGGTCCGGATTCCTCTTCACGTTGTTCCTCTCGGGTCAGGCGCCGATGATCGTCGGCGTGGCGGTGTGATGCTTCCGTTGAACCGACGAAGGATCCTGGTCGGTTTCGACCGGTCGTGATCGGACGGGTCGCATGGGCACTGCGAAGGTGACTTGCGCCCGGTGTGCCGTGGGTGGGGAGCGATACGTTGGGACGGTGAAAGATGTCGCGATCGTCGGCGGCGGTGTGGTCGGTTGTGCGATCGCCCGCGAGTTGAGCAGATATCGGCTCGATGTCTGCCTCTTCGAGCGGGAGGTCGAAGTCGGGTTCGGCACCTCCAAGGCGAACAGCGGCATCATCCACGCCGGCCATCACACCACGCCCGGCACCCTCAAGGCGGATCTGGTGTGGCGTGGCAACCGGCTGTGGCGTGATCTCTCGGACGACCTCGGGTTCGGCTTCCTCCAGAACGGCGATCTCACCGTCGCCTTCAACGAGGAGGAACTGCAGACCATCGAGGAGATCGAGGAGATCGGTGTCCAACGCGGCGTCACCGGGCTCGAGCTCTGGGGGCCCGACCGCATCCATCGCAAGGAGCCGAACGTCAGCAGGGATGCGTTGGGGGCGTTGCTCGGGCCGACCGCCGCCGTCGTGAACCCGTACGAGGCGTGCTTCGCACTCATCGACGACGCAGTCGACAACGGTCTCGACCTACGGGTCGGTGCCGGCGTGGACGACATCGAGGTCGAGGGCGACCATCTCGTCGTCTTCGCCGAGGGTGACCGCACACCGGTCCGCGCGGTCATCAATGCCGCCGGACTGTTCGCCGACCGCGTCAGCCGGATGGTCGGACTCGATGACCTCGTCATCGGGGCACGCAGGGGCGAGGAGTACCTGCTCGACCGGCGCCTCGCCGGCATCGTCGAGCACACGATCTTCCCGTGTCCGACGCCGACGTCGAAGGGAGTGCTGGTCATCCCCACCTTCGACGGCACGATCATGGTCGGTCCCACGGCAGACCCGGTGGACGACAAGGAGGATCTCTCGACCACCACCGAGGGCGGAGACCAGGTCTTTGAGAGGGCGCGACGGCTGGTTCCGGGGATCAGCGAGCGCGACTGCATCGCCGAGTTCGCCGGCCTGCGGGCGATCGCCCCAGACGACGACTTCGTGATCGGACCGACGTCGGTGCCGGGGTTCTTCAACGTCGCGGGAATCCAGTCGCCCGGCCTCACCGCCGCTCCGGCGATCGCCGAGCTGGTGGTCGGCCTGCTCACGACATCGGGTCTCGACCTCGATCCGAAGCCCGAGCTCGTCACTCCGGCACCCCGGCCGGTCCGGGTGTCCGAGTTGACCGTTCCCGAGCTCGAGATGCTGGCATTCCGCGACTGCCGGTATGCCCACGTCGTCTGTCGTTGTGAGCTGGTGACCGAGGGGGAGATCGCCGACGCCATCGACCGTGGAGCCCGCAGCCTCGACGGCCTCAAGTTCAGGACCCGCGCCGGCATGGGGCGGTGTCAGGGCGGATTCTGTACGTCGCGTTGCATGCAGTTGCTCGCAGACGCCCAGGACGTCCCGCTGTCGGACGTGACCAAACGCGGTCCCGGCTCGTGGATCGTGCGCGAGCGCGAGGAGGTCGTATGACCGGGCTGTCCGTCAGATATGACGTCGTGATCGTCGGGGGTGGTCCTGCGGGCATGTCCGCCGCCATCGGCGCACTGGAGGCCGGCGCCGACCGGCTGCTCATCGTCGACCGGGAGATCGAAGTCGGTGGCATCCTCAACCAATGCATCCACAACGGTTTCGGCCTTCACCACTTCGGG
Organism: bacterium; assembly: GCA_024641285.1. Classification (GTDB taxonomy): domain Bacteria; phylum Actinomycetota; class Acidimicrobiia; order Spongiisociales; family ZC4RG35; genus JAHEDH01. The sequence continues at coordinate 5,004 of JAHEDH010000078.1, forward strand.
GAGGAGCTGACCGGGCCCGAATACGCCTCCCGGCTCCTCGAGGAGCTGGTCGGCCATGAGATCGACATCGCCACCGACAGCTATGTGCTCGACGTCGACGCACTGCGGACCGTCACGATCGCATCGCCTTCCACCGGCATCACCAGGGTGCAGGCCGGTGCGGTCGTGCTTGCGATGGGAGCTCGCGAGCGCACGAGAGGCGCGATCAGGATCCCCGGCACCCGACCGGCGGGAGTGATGACGGCGGGCCTCGCCCAGAAGTTCGTGAACCAGCTGGGGTACCTCCCAGGCCGGCGAGCCGTGATCCTGGGCTCGGGCGACATCGGCCTCATCATGGCGAGGCGCCTCGCGCTCGAGGACATCGAGGTTCCCGGCGTGTTCGAGCTGATGCCCCACGCCAACGGGCTCACCCGCAACATCGTGCAATGCCTCCACGACTTCGACATCCCACTCCACCTGTCGACCACAGTGGTGGGGATCGAAGGCCGGGACCGCGTCGAGGCCGTCACGGTTGCGCCGGTCGACGATCAGCTTCAGCCCGACCTGTCCCGCACCGAGCGAATCGAGTGTGACACGCTGCTCGTGTCCATCGGGCTGATTCCCGAGAACGAGCTCTCGGCCAAGCTCGGCCTCAGGCTGGACCCGACGACGGGCGGACCGATCGTCTCGTCGACGATGGAGACCTCCCGGGACGGGGTCTTCGCCGCAGGCAACGTCGTCCACATCCACGATCTCGTCGACTTCGTGAGTGAGGAGGCTCTCCTGGCCGGAAGATGCGCCGGCGAGTTCGCCACCGGTTCTGCCCGGCCGGCCGACAACATCCACCTGGTGCCGGGAGCCAACGTCGCGTCGATCGTTCCGCACACGATCTCATCCGACCGCGAGCACACGGTCTATCTGAGGGTCAGGCGTTCGATGGAGAGAAGCTGGCTCCGTCTGGGAGATGTCTACGAGAAGCGGCTGCGCTACGTGGTGCCGGCCGAGATGGTCTCGCTCAAGGTGCGCCCCCGATTCCTGGAGCACTTCCACGGTGACAGCCTTCGGATCGACATCGAACCCAGGGACGAACAGGGCGACGAATGACGCCGATCACCCACTACCTGTGCATCGGTTGCCCGCTCGGCTGCAGGCTCGAGGTGGAGGACGACGAGGCCGGAGCGATCGTGGAGGTCAGGGGCCACTCCTGTAGGAAGGGCAAGACGTTCGCCGAGCGCGAACACCACGACCCTCGCAGAATGGTCACGACGACCGTCGCGGTCACCGGCGGCCTGTGGCGTCGGCTCCCGGTTCACACAACGGCCGAGGTCCCCAAGGACCTGGTTCATGACGTCGTGCGCTTGCTTCGGTCGGTTGAGCTGACGGCACCCATTGAGCGTGGCCAGGTGATCGCGTCGGACGTGCTCGGCACCGGAGCCGACGTCGTCGCCTCCCGTGAGCTCCCACTTGCGTGATCCCGGACGGGAGTGACCGACTGCCTCGGCGACCTGGTCACATTCCCGTCTCGGTACTGAGATCGATGCTGATCCCGGCATAGATCGGGTCGTGATAGAAGCCGTCGGCGACATAGTCGGGGTTCCACATGCGTTCGGATCCCTCGACCCGGTAGACATACGGCGATCGGTGGAGCCGTTCACGGTGGAATCGACCCTCCGGACCCGACGGGATCTCGGTTCCCCTGCCGTACAACATGAGTCCACCGTCAGCCCTGACCTCATGCTGGGGTGCCACCTCTCGGTACTCATGGCTGACGTTCATGAGTTTGTGGCCGAGCTCGTGGGCAACCGTCTTCCACGAGTTCTCGTCCTTGGTCAGGTCGGTGATCGAGATGGCACCGCGGAAGCTGCGCGGCATCGTTGCTCCGTACATGTATCCGGGAAACGAGAGCCCACCCGTCGAGATCGTCTTCCGTTGCCACGTGCGGAAGTCGAGCTGCTCGTAGAAGTCCATGTAGACGTCCTGGAGGACGACCAGGTGGACGATCCGATCCATGTCATCGGCCTCCCAGGTACCGATGGTCGCTTCGAATGCCGACTTCGCCTCAGTCGAGATCCGGGACGGGCAGCGCTCGGCGCCCCGATACATGTCGACGAATCGGGGCCCGGGCGTTTGCCCGTCCGGAACGGTGGAATGGACCTCGAAGAGCGCCGGGTCGAGATCACCGGTCCGCACCGCAACGAGACGAAGCTGGACACCGGCCTCGACGAAGATCGGTTTTGCTTGCCGGAATCCGTCGAGCATCAACTCTGGAGTCACCTTCGCCGAGTGCGCCGAGTCGAGATTCGCCGGGTAGTGGATGGCGATGTCTGCGGTCGGGCTGCCGTGGACGAGATCGGCGTTCAATTCTTCGAGGTCGGCCCAGTCGGCCGCCGCCCAGTTTTTCATGATCCAAACGAGGTCGAGCCGGGGTCGCTTCCGGTCGTCTCCCGCGCATACACCCTCGCCGGATGGTCCTCGGGGAGCTCGTGGTAGTAGAACGGCTCGCCTTCCGCGTGTTGGACGTCGAGTGATGCCCTCGTCGACTTCAGCGCATCGACCATCTCGTCGTAGCTCTCGTTGCCCGACTTGACGATGAGAATCGTTGCGCCTTCCTCGAATGGTGTCTCGAATCCCGTCGGAACCCCACCGGGAAAGTGGAACAGGTCCCCCGCGTTGATGACGGTCCGAACCTCCGCGCCGTTCTCGGTTGTGCAGAAGACCCATCGACCCGATGTCGTGTAGATGATGCTCTCTGTCTCGTGAGGATGGGCGTAGCAGTACTGGCCGGGATGCATGACGATCACGTGAGAGCGGATCTTCTCTCCCGTCAGGAGCGGAACCAGGGTTCCCTCCACGGTGAATACGCCCGGCTGCGCCGTGATGTCACGCAACACACGGCATTCTCCGATCGGTTCGAGACCGACCGGTGCGACTTCATTGGTCAATGTCTTCTCCTTCATCTCGTGTTCAGAGTTTGGGATTGATTCGCTCCTCCACGGCGAACGCGATGAGCGCGAAGCCGAGCGAGGCAGCCATGATTGCCAGCCCGGGCGGGAGCACCCACCACTTCCACGCGGGAGTGAGGAACGCCCCCCGTGACTGCGCCCAGAACAGCGTCGACCCCCAGCTCTTCTGGATCGGGTCCCCCAGCCCGAGGAAGCTGAGTGCCGCCTCCAACAGGATCGCTCCCGAGACCGCCCTCACGAATGATCCGGTGGCCAGCAGTGCCGTCCGGGGAAGGATGTGGCGCATGATCACCCAGCGGTCCTTCGCTCCCATCGATCTGGATGCGAGCACGTACTCGCGCGACCGCAGCGAGAGCACCTGGGAACGAATGATTCGTGCCGGAGCCGCCCAGATGAGTACACCGATCACGACGATCGTGTTCGTGAGGCTCCTACCCAGATAGGCCGCGAGCACGATCAACAGAGGGAGGAACGGCAGGATCAGCACGACGTCCACGAACCTCATCAGTACCGAGCCCAGGCGCTTGGGGTAATAGCCGGCGATGAGCCCGACCGTGGTGCCGATCACCATCGCAACCACGGCTGCGACGATGCCGACGGTGAGCGAGACCCGGGTTCCGTAGATGAGTTCACTGAGGAGGTCCTGACCGACGTCATTTGTACCGAGAAGATGGTCGGCGCTCGGAGCAAGGAATGGGCGGGCGACCCGTTCGGCGGGGTCGAAGGGGGCGAGCACCGGAGCGAACACGGCCGTTCCCAGCAGGAAGGCGACGATCCCGGCGCCGAGCCAACCGAGCCGGTCGGCCAATGACCGCGGGATCACACCTCGCAGCGTGCCTGTGAGGCTCCGGGAGGTCACGATGACCTCGTTCTCGGGTCGAGCACCGGATAGAGGAGGTCAGCCGTGAGGTTCGCCATCAGGACCGCAGCGGTGAACACCAAGAATGCAGCCTGCATCACCGGAAAGTCGCGACCCGAGACGGCTTCGAACACGAGGCGACCGAGGCCCGGGTAGGAGAACACCGTCTCGATGATGACGGCTCCGCCAAAGGAGAATGCGAAGCGAATCGCCAGGAAGGTGATGACTGGAGCGATTGCGTTCCTCGCCACATGGCCGAACAGGATCCGTCGCTCGGATGCACCTTTCGATCGGGCGGTTCGGATGAAGTCCTCGCCGAGGACCTCGAGCATCGAATAGCGCATCGTGAGATAGACGCCAGGCGTCGACAGCACCGAAAGGGTCGTGATCGGGAGTACGGCATGTTCGAGTACATCGCGCACCTGAGCCCATCCCTCCAGGTTGGCAGCGGGTGAGACGGCGCCGAACGACGGCAGTACGCCGAGGTTGACGGCGAAGATCGAGATCAGAAGCATCCCGAGCCAGAACGAGGGGAGTGACTGGAGAGCGATCATCCCCGTCAGGAGCGGCACGTCCACCTTGCCGCCTCGGCGCCAGGCCGAGATCGCCCCCAGCACGATGCCGAAGATGGAACTGAGCACCAGCGCCCCCCCGGCCAGGAGGAGCGTCCACGGCAGCCGTTCGGCGATCATCTCGTTGATCGGGCGGCCCGAGCGGTACGACTGTCCGAGATCGCCCGTGACGATCGACTTCCAGTAGTCGGCGTACTGGTTGATGATCGGCTCATCGAGGCCGACGTCGGCGATGATCTGGGCGCGTTGCTCGGGTGTCAAGAGGCCGACGTCGACTCCTGCTATCAGCGCGAGCGGATTGCCGGGCATGAGACGTGGCAGTGCGAAGTTCAACGTCACCGCAACCACGATGACGATCGCGTACTGGCCGAGTTTCTGCAGGTCGAGTCGCTTCACAGTGTCCGATCGTGGGGGTGGGACCGTCGGAATCGACGGTCCCACCCCCACATCCGATCAGGGTCGAGCGCTCGGATCGAGCAACGAGACCTTGCTGACGATGCCTTGACCTGCGATGAACTCCCACCCGTCATAGGTGGCGGAGTTGTAGGCGTAGGCGCCGTCTGGATATGCGAGGAGCACGAACGGCACCAGGTCGGCGATGAGCACCTGAAGCTCTCCGATCGCCTGCGCGGCCGCCGCCTCGTCGGCTTCGGTCAGGAGCTGTGCTGCGAGCGCATCGACTTCGGGATTCGAGAAGCCGGTGAGGTTGAGGAACCCGATGGATGGGTCACCGTGAACGAGCTCGGCGACCCGGATCGTGTTCGCCTGGATTGGTGCCGACCAACCCCACGCTGCCATCTGATAGTTGCGGCCGTTTGCGATGTCGAAGCCCGGCCATACGGCCTCTTCCCAGGTAGCCGTCTCGACGGAGGCGACGTTCACCTGGATGCCGACCTCGGCGAGCATCTCCGACACGAGCTCTGAGATCCTGAGCCGCAGTGAGTCGCTCGAGTTCGTGAGCATCTCGAACGACATCGGCGCTCCGTCGAACTCCCGGATGCCGTCTCCGTCGGTGTCGGTGTACCCCGCCTCGTCGAGCAGTGCATTGGCGGCTTCGAGGTCCTGGTCAGCTGCAACTGCGGGGTTGTAGACCGCCTTGTCGGGATGGACCCACCCGGGACTGCCCACGGTTGCGGCACCCAGGAACACGGTGTCGACGATGTCCTGGCGATCAACGGCGAGCGAGATGGCCTGTCTGACGGCCACGTCGTCGAACGGAGCCTTTGAGACGTCGAAGTTGATCATCTGAGTGGTGAACTCGGGGCCTTGGACCACGTCTATGGGGTCAGCTGCATCCAGTAGCTCGATCTGCTCGGGACTGATGCGCTCGAAGATCACGTCGATCTCCCCGGATCGGATCGCTGCGAGAGGCCCCGAGTCGTCGGCGAAGACCACCACGACCAATTCGTCCACGGTCGGAGCGCCGCGGAAGTAATCGGGGTTGGCTTCGAATCGGTACGACTGATCCTCGACGTAGTCCACCAGCACGAACGGTCCCGATCCGACGTTCGTGACCGAATCGAACTGATACTCCTCGGGGTTGTCGACCTCGGACCAGATGTGCTGGGGGATGATCGGGATGTCTGCGAGCGCTACGAGCTCGAACGCCGGGTTGGGTGCGTCGAGGTTCACCGTGATCGTGCGATCACCGTCGGTCGTGACCGACTCCACTCCGCGAAGATCTCGGGCGAATCGTCCGGCCGCCTTCTCGACGAAGTAGTCGAACGTGAACTCCACGTCGTCGACGGTGAGCGGTTCGCCGTCGTTGAACGTGACTCCGTCGACCAGCGTGATGGTCCACTCGGTGAGGTCGTCATTTGGCTCGACCGATTCCGCAAGCCACGGCTGGGGCTCGCCCGCCGCATCGAACTGCATGAGTGAGTCGTACTGAAGCATCAGCAGGTTCCATCCTGGGAATCCCGACACGTAGGTGTAGGGGTTCAGGGTGTCCTCACCGCCGGTGACCGCAGCACGAACCGTGATCGGTTCCTCCGAGGGCGCTGCGGTGGTCTCGGGCGCACTGGTCTCGTCGGTCGAGCCGTCGACCGCCGTTGTGGCCGTCGGCTCGTCGCCGCTGGCGGTCGTGTCGGTCGTCTCGCTGCTGCATGCAACAGCGATCAACGACATCACGAGCAGCAGGATCGCCGCTCTGGATCTGAGTCTCATTGTCTCTCTCCTCCTTGTGGTTGGCGTATGTGGGGTGAGTCCGGGTCGACCAGATGGCAGGCCACCCAGCGATGGGCGGCGACCGGCCGAAGTCGGGGAACATCTGTGTCGCACATCCCGGGCACGGCGATCGGGCATCTGGTGTGGAATCGACACCCTGCGGGTGGGGCCGAAGGGCTGGGGAGGTCGCCGTGTAGCGGCTCCGAGGAACGCACATGATCGGGATCCGGGACGGGGACCGAGTCGAGGAGCGCTTTCGTGTAGGGGTGCAGCGGGGAGCTGTAGAGGTCGTCGCGAGTTGCGCGTTCGACGATTAAACCCAGGTACATCACGGCGACTTCATCGGAGATGTGTCGGACCACCGCCAGATCGTGGGCGATGAACACGAACGCCAGTCCACTGCCGTCCTGGAGGTCTCTCAGCAGGTTGATGATTTGCGCTTGTACCGACACGTCCAATGCCGAGACCGGCTCGTCGCACACGATCACTTCCGGCTCGGCTGCGAGCGCCCTTGCGATTGCGATCCGCTGACGCTGCCCTCCGCTGAATTCGTGTGGGTGGCGCCCGGCGGCATCTGCGGGGAGTCCGACCATCTCGAGAAGCTCGGCCACGCGGGCATCGAGGTCTGAGACCTCGAGGGAGAGAATTCTGATCGGCTCGGCGATGACGTCCCGGATGCGCATGCCGGGGTTCATCGACGAGAACGGGTCCTGGAACACCATCTGGATGACGCGGCGCCCACCCGACTCCGCGATCTCGACCGAACCCGTCGTGGGCTTGATGAGCCCCACGAGCGTGCGGCCGAGCGTGGTCTTGCCGCAACCGCTCTCTCCCACGACTCCCAGTGTGCGTCCAGCCCTCACCTCGAGATCCACGCCGTCGACGGCACGAACTACGGAGTGGGAGCGCCGGCGGCCAGGAAAATGCACTGAGAGCCCGGACCCACGAACGATCACGCGATCGTCTCCCCCAACGCGGCGGGTGCCCGCCGCCACGTCGCTCCACAGCTCTCCTGCTTCTTCGAGCTCTGCGTGATGAAGGCAGGCTGAGCGATGATCCGGGCGATCCGTCGGGACGAGCTCCGGGAGAGAGGTCTGACAGTCGTCGGCTTCCATGGGGCATCTGGCGTGGAACACACAGCTGGTCGGGGAGGTCGTGATCGTCACGGGGGTCCCGGGGATCTCGGCCAGTTGCGAGCCGGTCGATCGTTCGATCCGGGGTATCGACCTGAGGAGCCCGGACGTGTACGGATGTCTGGTGTGGCCGTAGATCTCACCCGCCGGCCCCTCCTCCATGATTCTCCCTCCGTACATCACCGCAACCCGGTCGGCGATCTCGGCGACGACCCCCAGATCGTGGGTGATCCAGATGACAGACATGTCACGGTCACGTTGCAGGTCGAGTACGAGTTCGACGATCTGCCGTTGAACCGTCACGTCGAGAGCAGTGGTCGGCTCATCTGCGATCAGGACCTTGGGATCGCAGGCGAGGGCGATGGCGATCATCGCACGCTGCCGCATACCACCCGAGAACTCGTGCGGATAGTCGTCGACGCGGTTCCTGGGGTCTGGGATCCCAACCTGTCCGAGCAGATCGATGGATCGTGAGCGCGCTCTCGAGCGATTCATGTCCAAGTGGAGCCGCAGACTCTCTCCGATCTGCTTGCCGACCGTGTGAACCGGATTGAGCGACGACATCGGATCCTGAAACACCATGCCGATCTCTCGGCCGCGTACCGACCGGAGCTGCCGAGGTTTGAGTGTCGTCAGCTCCCGACCGTCGAGGCGAATCGACCCCTCGACCCTCGCCGGGGGCTGTAGCAGGCCCATGATGCTGAGAGCAGTGACGCTCTTGCCGGAGCCGGACTCCCCGACGAGAGCGAAGATCTCGCCGGCCCCAACCTGGAACGTCGCGCCCGTGACGGCGTGAACCTGTCGATCCGGGAGACCGAACTTGACATAGAGGTCGGTTACCTCGAGCACCGGCCTGGGCCCTGTGGCCGGAGCGCTCCGATCGAGAGCGGACGAGGTGGTCACGGTGCCGAGCTGCCGGTCTGCGCTGTTGGTTCCACGTTTGCTCCGTCGTGTCAGGCCGTCGGTGGTTTCATCGGCGAGCATCTGGTCGTTGTGGTGGGGAGACGGTAGACCGGGAGACATCGGGCGATGCAATCCCACCGTGTCCATTGGTGTCGATCACTCGGAACGTCCGGAAGATGCGAGCGTCGCACCGTGAGTCTCCCCATGGTCGCCTGATGGGTCGACGTGGACGTGGACGTCGTCGAGATGCGCCACGCTTTCGCACAGGGCGGAATGCACCGCAGAGGCAACGGCGTGGCCGTCGATGACGCTCAGGGAGCCGTCGACTCCGATCTCGATATCCGCACGGAGTCGATGGCCCATCCACCGCACCTGGCATCTGCCGATCGAAACGACCTCATCGACCGAATTCGCAACCATCCGGATCTCTGCGACCAACTCGGGATCCACGGCGTCCATCAGTCTGCGATAGATGTCTCGAGCTGCAGTCCTCAGCACACCGAGAATGGCGATCGAGACGAGGATGCCGACGATCGGGTCGGCCAGGTCGAAGCCGAGCCAGACGCCGGCCGCGCCCGCGGCCACCGCGAGCGATGTGAATCCGTCGACGCGTGCATGGTGCCCGTCGGCCACCAGGGCAGCCGACCCGATCTGGCTGCCGATGCGGATGCGGTAGAGCGCCACGAGCTCGTTGCCGATGAAGCCGATGATGCCTGCCCAGAAGACGACGCCCACGTACTCGATCTCCTGTGGGTCGAAGAGCCGCCGAACCGACTCCCAGCCGGCGACTATGGCGGAGAGGAGAATCATCACCACGACGAACAGCCCTGCGAGGTCTTCGGCTCGTCGGTATCCGTAGGTGTATCGACTGTTCGCCGCTCGTCTTCCCATCCGGAAAGCGACGAACAAGGGCACCGCCGTCAGCGCATCGGAGAAGTTGTGAATGGTGTCGGCGAGTAGTGCGACTGACCCGGTGAGCACGACGATCCCCGCCTGGGCTGCTGCCGTGACCATGAGCACTCCGAACGAGATCTTGAGGGCACGTATTCCTCGGGAGCTCGACTCGAGCGCCGAGTCCACCGAGTCGGCGGGATCGTGGCTGTGCATGCCGAAGAAGTCGCTGAGGCCGTGTCGGAAACTCGTCCAGACGGTCGAGCCGTGACCATGGTCGTGACTGTGGTCGTGGTCG
>JAHEDH010000079.1 GCA_024641285.1 bacterium
CACCGTCACCCTCGTGCCGTCGGGCGACGCGAAGAGATTGTCGGCGTACCCCAGTTGGAACGGCTCTTCGTACCCGAGCACACCGGCGATGTCGATCTCCTCCCAGGCGCTGCCGTCGGCCGACCAAAGGAGTTGCCCGGCGCCGCCTCCGAACCATCCGAAGGATGTCGCTTCTACCTGCTGAACACACGAGACGTCGGCTGGCCCGACCGCCCGTTCGAACTCGAACTCGGGACCGGACCACCAGATCGGGAACGCGCCACCATCAGGGGAGCAGGCGACGAGCACCACGCGATCGTCCTGTTCGGCGCCGTCAACGGGAGTCGCTCCGTCGAAGACCTGGGTGTCGACGTCCAGCCGGCCCCAGCCCTCGGCTGGATCAGGGCGACTCGCCGCTGGAGGCCTACGGTCGCTTGTCGTCGTGTCCGCTCCGCTCGTGAGGGTCACGCTCGTCGACGTGGTCGTCTGCGGCTGCGATGTCGATGTGGTGGATGTCGTCGTTGCCTCGCCATCGCACGCTGCGCAGAGCACCGCGACGGCGAGGATGGCGATCGGTCGAAGTCGGCGCCGTCTCACATCCGATAGACGCTGAGTCTGCGCCTCGGGTTCCCGGCCAGTTGACCGTGCCGAAACTTTACGATTTGTATAGTTGTGGGTGATGAGTCGCCTCCTCACGATCGCCGCAGCACAGATGGGCCCCGTCCATCTGGCCGACTCTCGTGACGACGTCGTGGACCGGCTCGTCGGCCAGCGGGGCGTGATCCCGCCACCCGAGGAGAGCCGATGACGCTTGCGCCGCACCAGACGGTGACGATCACCGTGAACGGAGAGTCGAAGTCGCTCGAAGCCGATCACCCCCACCTGCTGTCGGCTCTGCGGGAGGAGCTCGACATCACGTCACCGAAGGACGGCTGCTCGCCGTCGGGTCAGTGCGGTTGCTGCACGGTCCTGATGGACGGAAAGGCCATCCAGGCGTGCCTCGTCTCGATGGAGAAGGCTGACGGCAAGGAGATCGTCACGCTCGAGGGGTTCGCCGACGACGAGCGCAAGCGCCTCGCCGACGCATTCGCCGCCAAAGGGGCGCTCCAGTGCGGGTTCTGCACGCCGGGCATCCTCGTGAGAACCAAGGCATTGATCGATCAGAAGGGCGCGGGTCTCGACCGATCGACGATCGAAGGGCGCCTGGGCGCTCACCTCTGCCGATGCACCGGCTACACGAAGATCATCGAAGCGATCGAACTGCTCGCCTCCGGCGATGAGATCCCTACTCCACCGGCTCCCGACGGCATCGGTTCGGGAGGCGTCAAGTACGAGGCTACCGAATTGGCATTGGGCGATCGCGGCTACATCGATGATCTGCGGGTCCCCGGAATGCTGCACGGAGCGCTCCGACTGGCCGACCACGCCCGCGCCGACGTACTCGACATCGACACCTCGGCAGCCGAGGCCGTCGACGGCGTGGTGGCGGTGTACACCGGCGATCACGTCCCCGGCCAACTCTCGGTCGGGCTGATCCACACCGATTGGCCGGTGTTCATCCCGATCGGCGGACGGACCAGCTATCTGGGCGACGTCCTCGCCATCGTGGTCGCCGAGACCCAACAGATCGCGCGTGCGGCAGCCGACCTGATCCATGTCTCCTACGACGTCCACCTTCCGTTCACAGATCCCGTTTCGGCGCTCGCATCCGAGGAGGACGCAGTGTGGGGGCTGGACGGCAACGTGCTGTCGCGCTCGGTCTACGCCCGCGGTGACACCGACGCCGCACTCGCCGCCTCCGCCCACGTCGTCCACGAAGTGTTCGAGACGCAACGGGTCGAGCACGCCTTCCTCGAGCCAGAGTCCACGCTCGCAGTGCCCAGGGACGACGGTGGCCTGCACATCTACTCGGGAGGCCAGGGTGTCTGGGACGACCGCGACCAGATCTGCTCCGTTCTCGACCTCCGGCCCGACGAGGTCAGCGTGCAACTGGTCTCCAACGGCGGGGCGTTCGGTGGCAAAGAGGACATGTCCAACCAGGCGCAGACCGCGCTGGCCGCCCACCTGAGCCGTCGGCCCGTCAAGTGCACGCTCACCCGTGAACAGTCGTTTCTCATGCACGCCAAACGGCATCCGATCCGCATCGATCTCAGCGTCGGCTGCGACACCGACGGCAAGCTCACCGCCGTCAAGGCCCGAATGATCGGCGACTCGGGTCCGTATGCCTCGGTCGGGATGAAGGTTCTGGAACGGGCGGCCGGACACGCCTCAGGCCCGTACGTGACACCGACGATCGACGTCGAGGCGGTGGCGGTCCGCACCAACAACCCGGTCTGCGGCGCCTTCAGGGGGTTCGGGGCCAACCAGGCGCAATTCGCCATGGAAGGGGCGCTCGACCGGCTCGCCGAGCAGGTGGGCATCTCGGGCTGGGAGATGCGGAGTCGCAACGTGATCGAACCAGGTGTCATCTGGGGACCCGGCCAGCGCATGGACGACGGTTGCCTGGGAGCGCGCACCTGCCTCGAGGCGGTCAAGGACGCCTACGACCAGGCACGCGCAGCCGGCAAGGCGGTCGGGCTCGGCCTGTCGCTCAAGAACTCCGGCCTGGGCAACGGATTCCGAGAGGTCGCCAGGGCGGTCGTCCACTTCCGTGACGACAGGCAGGTGGAGGTGCGGCACTGCTGGACCGAGATGGGCCAGGGAGTCCACACCGTCGCACTGCAAGTTGCCGTGGAGGAGCTCGGCGTCCCGGCGGAGCGCATCGAGGTGCTCGTCGACACCAGCCGGGAGCTCGGCGCCGGTCAGACCACCGGGTCCCGCGGGACGCTGATGGCAGCAGGCTCGGTCAAGGCGGCGTGCGAGGCGGCGCTCGCCGACGGATGTCGGACCGGGGTCGACTACCCGGGCGAATACGTGATCGACTGGACCAACTCGTTGGAGGAGAACGTCCCCGAGCCGATCCTCCACTCCACCTTCGGATACGCCGCCCAGGTGGTGATTGCGGATCCCGAGACGGGGACGATCGAACGCGTGGTGGCCGCCCACGACGTCGGACGGGCCATCAACCCCACGTTGTGCGAGGGGCAGGTCGAGGGTGCCGTCCACATGGGGCTCGGGTACGCCCTCACCGAGGAGTTCCCGACCGACGAACATGGCATGCCCACCAACATGACGCTCCGCAGCCTCGGCATCATCCGCCCCAAGGACATGCCGGAGGTCGAGGTGATCCTGGTCGAGTCACCGGACCCGAACTCGCCATACGGGATCAAGGGCGTCGGGGAGATCGGTCTGGTGCCGACCGCAGGTGCGGTCGCGGCCGCCCTCCACGAGGTCGACGGCGTCTGGCGAACCAGAATGCCGTTCGGAGTTCACCAGCCGGTGAAGCAATGACGGCGACCACACCCGGGATGGTGTGTGCCCACCACCACCTCTATTCGACACTGGCGCGCGGCATGCCCGCTCCCCCGGAGACACCCACCACCTTCCGGGGCATCCTCGAGCAGATCTGGTGGCGGCTGGACGCCGCACTCGACCTCGAGATGATCGAGTGGTCGGCGAAACTGGGGGCACTCGAGGCGCTCGAGCAGGGCACCACCACCATCATCGACCACCACGAATCGCCCAACGCCATCGAAGGTTCGCTGTCGGTCATCGCAGATGCCTGCGCAGAGGTGGGCGTCCGGGTCATCACCGCATACGGAGTGACCGACAGGCACGGGGCCGAAGGAGCCAGGCGGGGAATCGACGAGAACCGCCGCTTTCTCTCCGAAGGACGGCGTGGCCTCGTTGGGATCCATGCCGCCTTCACCTGCTCCGACGAGACACTCGAGGCCGCCGCGGCCCTGGCGAACGAACTCGGTGTCGGCGTCCACATCCATGTGTGCGAGGGGCCAGAAGACGCCGGCGCACCGGAGCGCATCGAGAACTTGACACGTGACAACTGGCTGCTCGCCCACTGCGTCCATCTCCCCACCGAGCACGACCTCCGCGGCACGATCCTGCACAACCCGATGTCGAACCTCAACAACTCGGTCGGGTATGCGGATCCGGCCCGCTTCGAGAACCCTGTCGCGCTCGGCACCGACGGGATCGGAGCGGACATGATCGAGACCTTCCGGGTCGCCTACGTGATGAACAGATCGGTCGATGTCACCGCGACCCCGGACGCAGCCTGGTCGTGGCTCGAGCGCGGATGGGACCTCGTCCCCGAGGCGAGAAACGACACCGTGACATGGTCGTACGAGCCGATGGAGCCCTGGTACGTCGCCTTCACGCCCGGCATCAAGCCGCTGGAGATCGTCATCGACGATGTCCAGGTCCTCGAGGACGGTGAACCCACGCTGGTGGACGCCTTCGAGATCCGCGCCAAAGCGGCCGAACAAGCCGTCCGACTCCACGCCCGACTGTGAGGAGCATCCCATGACGATCCCACCGCTCACGCCAATGCCGTTGTCGACCCTGCTCGGCCGGATTGCAGACGAGTGGACCTCGCGGAGCCGGATCTTCGACATCCCGACCGCGCGCATCTACGACGTTTCCTCGGGGCCGGATCTCTCGGTGGACTTCATGGGCAGGACTGCAGCGACCCCGATCGGGCCGGCGGCGGGACCACACAGCCAACTGGCCGAGAACATCGTGCTCGCCTGGCTGGGCGGCTCACGGATCATCGAGCTCAAGACCGTCCAGATCCTCGACGAGCTCGAGATCGGGCGACCCTGCATCGACATGGAGACGATCGGCTTCAACATCGAGTGGAGCCAGGAGCTGCGGATCTCCGAGTCGCTGGAGGAATACGTCAAGGCATGGATGATCCTCGACATCCTCTCGGGTTGGGACGAGCTGAAGCCTCACTTGGGTGACGATCCAGGGCCACACATCTTCGACCTCTCGGTGGGGTACGACCTGGCGGGGATCAGATCCGACAAGGTCTCGGAGTTCATCGACGGCCTGATCGATGCTTCCGCGTCGATCGAAAGGCTGCGTCCGGAGATCCCCGAGCCGTTCGCGGCCTGGCGAGAGCACGACTTCGATCCCCACATCGCAGACACGGTGACGCTGTCGACCTTCCACGGGTGCCCACCGGACGAGATCGAGTCGATCACCAAACACCTCATGACCCGCCACGGCCTCGATGTGGTCGTCAAGCTCAACCCGACCCTGCTCGGATTCGAACGGGTACACGGGATCCTCAAGGGCACCCTCGGGTACGACGAGTTGAGGCTTCGGCGGTCCGACTTCGATGCCGACCTGCAGTTCGAGCGGGGCATCGAGCTGATCGGCGAGCTGAGGCGGTTCGCAGCCGAGCAAGGCCGCAGGTTCGGGATCAAGCTCACCAACACGATGGTCGTGGAGAACCATCGCGACTTCATGCCCGAGGACACCATGTACATGTCTGGTGCGCCGCTGCACGTGCTGTCGATGACGCTCCTGGACGAGCTCGACCGGGCCCTGCCGGGAGTGCTCGCCGTCGGCGAGAACGCCGGAGAAATCCAAGTGAGCTTCTCGGCGGGCATCAGCAAGGACAACCTGGGAGAGGCGGTGGGGCTGGGCCTCGCCCCTGTCACGATCTGCTCGGATCTCCTCAAACCCGGCGGATACGGACGGCTCAAGCCGATGCTCACGACCCTGGGTCGTGCAATGGAGGAAGCCGGTGCAGGCGACATCGCGGCCTGGCGGGCGGTCCGGGCGGCCGAAGCCCACGCTGCAGGCGCCACCGGCCCGGTGGCGGCCCATGTCGCCTCCCTGCACGATCCCGACACCAACGGCGCCTACACCAGAGACGGGACCTCGAAACTCCCCCGCGCGGTCGATCACGAGCTCGACATGTGGGGATGTGTCGCCTGCAACTTCTGCGTGACCGTGTGTCCCAATGACGCCTTCTTCCGGCTGCCGACTCCGGAGGCAATGGCGATCGAGGGCAGACAGCAGTACTTCGTGCTCGCAGAGCTCTGCAACGAGTGCGGCAACTGTCTCACGTTCTGCCCCGAGATCGGAGACCCGGCCGAGGTGAAACCGAGGATCTACACGGACCGGTCCCGGTTCGAGGCAGGCGATCGACCAGGATTCCTGGTGACCGCCGACGGGGGCCGGGTGGGAGTGTTGGCCGCCCCTGATCTGGGAGCCGAAGTGGCTCGTCTCACGTCGATCTTCAACGAGGCCGAAGGACTGCCACTTCGACTGTCGACGCTGATCGAATCGTGAACGTCACCCTCGAACTCCCCCACTGGCTCGACGAAGCCCTGGCGCCGTTCGGCGGGCTCGACACCGACGAAACGCGAATGGCCGCGGTGATCGACCTGGCGCGCCGGAACGTCGACCATCGAACCGGAGGGCCGTTCTCGGCCGCGATCTTCGAGACGGAAACCGGCCGTCTCATCGCGGCCGGCGTGAACGTGGTGGTTCCCGCCAATGCCGCCATCGCCCACGCCGAGGTGATGGCGGTGGCGGCCGCCGGCCAGACGCTCGGCACGTTCGACCTGGGCGCCGGCGCCCCCACCTCGCTGTTCGCCTCGACCGAGCCGTGTGTCATGTGCATGGGCGTCACGGTGTGGTCGGGTGTGTCGAGGCTGCTGTGCGCAGGCCGGGACGACGACGCCCGAGCCATCGGATTCGACGAGGGCCCCAAACACCCCGGGTGGGTGGCAGAGCTGGAGAAACGGGGCATCGAGGTGGTGCGGGACCTCGTTCGGAGCGAATCGATCGCGGTCCTCCAGCACTATCTCGACACCGACGGCGAGATCTACAACGCAGGTGGTGACCATGCATGAGGTGCAGCTGAGGGGCACGAAGGTCGTGCGACATCTGGTTCCGTCGACGATCCGAGAGGCCGTCGACATGTTGGCGTCCGAGGGAACGCGTGCCCGGATCGTCGCCGGCGGCACCGACCTGCTGCTCGAGATGGCACGCCGGCAGCGGCCCGATGTCGACACCCTGATCGACATCACCACAATCCCCGGCCTCTCGGAGATCGAGCCCGGCGAGCACGGAGTCCGCCTCGGGGCGCTCGTCACGCACAACCAGGTGGTGGCATCAGAACCGGCATGGGAGCACCTCACCCCACTGGCACAGGCCTGCCATGAGGTGGCGTCGCCCCAATTGCGCAACCAGGCGACCGTGGTCGGCAACCTGGTCACGGGCAGCCCCGCCAACGACACCATCACACCGCTCCGGGCGCTCGGGACCACGGTCCACGTGGTTTCGAGCGACGGCGAGCGCAGTATCGATCTGCGCGACCTCCACACCGGTGTGCGATCGACCTCACTCCGCGCCGACGAGCTCGTCACCGGCATCACCATCACACCGCTCGCGCCCCACCAGCGAGCGGTGTACGTCAAGGCCGGGCTGCGGGCAGCCCAGGCGATCTCGGTCGTCCACGTCACCGTCATGCTCGGGTTCGACGCCGACGAGGTGTCCGAAGCCAGGATCCTGCTCGGCTCGGTCGCCCCCACGATCGTCGCAGCCCCCGAGGCCGAGGAGCTGATCGTCGGGACCCGGCTCGACGACGATGCGATCGACGCCGCCGCCCGAACCGTCGCCGCATCCGTCGATCCGATCGACGATGTGCGCTCGACCGCAGAACACCGACGGCACCTGCTGCGTTCGATGACCAGACGGGCGCTCACCAGCCTCCGCGACGACACCGGCGTCGAGCCGGAGTCACGCGTTCTGCTGTCTCCCACCGGCAGCGTGTTCGGAGCCGGTGCCGCTTCGGACGGCCTCGTCGAAACCACCGTCAACGGCACGCCGATCGCCACAGGCGGGGCGACCGGGATGTCGCTGCTCGACTGGCTCAGGGATCACGCCGGCCCGGCCGCCGGGATCTCACTCACCGGGACCAAAGAGGGGTGCGCCGAAGGCGAGTGCGGGGCGTGCACCGTCATGGTGGACGGGACCGCCGTGATGTCATGTCTGGTTCCTGCCGCCCGTGCCCACCAAACGAACATCACCACCGTGGAGGGGTTGGCCGGCAACGGCTCGCTCCACCCCATCCAGCAGTCCTTCATCGACGACGCCGCCGTTCAGTGCGGGTTCTGCATCCCCGGATTCCTCGTCTCCGGCGCCGCTCTGCTCGCCGAGCGGCAGCATCCGAGCCGCGCCGAGATTCTCGAGGGCCTGAGCGGAAACCTGTGTCGCTGCACCGGGTACGTGAAGATCATCGACGCCATCGAGTCGGCGGCCCGAACATGACGCTCGGCACCGCCCAGCCCCGCATCGACGCACCGGACAAGGTCACCGGCGCCGCCCGCTATCCCGCCGATCTCCCCGATACCGGGCACCTCCATGCAGTCGTCGTCTTCAGCGATCAGCCACACGCCCGGATGATTGCCATGGACCTGACCGCAGCCCGCGACGTGCCCGGCGTCATCGAGATCTTCACGGCGGCCGACGTCCCGGTCAACGAATACGGTCTCACGATGGCGGAT
Source organism: bacterium (assembly GCA_024641285.1). Taxonomy (GTDB): domain Bacteria; phylum Actinomycetota; class Acidimicrobiia; order Spongiisociales; family ZC4RG35; genus JAHEDH01. Next base: position 8,403 of record JAHEDH010000079.1, read on the forward strand.
CAACCGGTGATGGTCGGCGTCGAGCACACCGGCCGCTCCGCGGTGCCTGCCGATGTGAGCCGATGGGAGGCAGATCACATCGCGTTGGTCGTCGCCGAGACGCTCGATGCCGCCCATGCGGCTGCCGAAGCGATCGACGTCACCTGGGAGCAGTTGCCGATCGTGACAGGCATCGAAGACGCCATGGCAGACGGCGCTCCACTCATCCACCCCGAGAAGGGCTCGAACGCCTACCTGCACTACAAGATCCGCAAAGGGGACCTGTCCGTCGGGTGGGACGAGGCGGACGTCGTCGTCGAGGCGACCTACACCGTCCCCCACCAGGAGCACGCCTATCTCCAGCCCGAGGCTGGACTGGCCTACGTCGACGACGAGGGACGGGTGACGGTCGAGATCGCCGGACAGTGGACCCATGAGGATCAGATGCAGATCGCCCATGCGCTCGACCTCGCCGACGAGCAGGTGCGAATCATCTACCCGGCGATCGGTGGGGCGTTCGGAGGGCGCGAGGACATGAGCCTGCAGATCGTGCTCGGGCTCGCGGCGTTGCGCCTGCACGAGCGCGGCGAGATCCGGCCGATCCGTTCCCGCTGGTCCCGCGAGGAATCCATCGTGGGACATCACAAGCGCCACCGAGGTCGCATCTGGGCCAGGTGGGGCGCCAAATCCGACGGGACCCTCGTGGCCATCGAGGCGGACGGCTACCTCGACGCCGGTGCGTACAACTACACCACGAACAAGGTGCTGGGGAACATGCACCTGACGATGGCCGGCCCGTACCGATGCGACAACGTCCGATTGGATTCCTACGGGGTCTATACGACGACCGTTCCCGGGGGTGCCTTCCGCGGGTTCGGCGCCCCGCAGGGGGCGTTCGCCGCCGAGTCCCAGATGAACAAGCTGGCCGAAGCTCTCGACATGGACCCCGTCGAGCTCAGACGGATCAATCTGCTGGAGGAGGGCGACCCGGGCCCAACGCACACTCCCCTTCCGGCCGGCGTGAGCATCCGCGGCGTCGTCGACGCATGCGCCGAGCGGGCCGGATGGGGCGAGCCGGCGCCTGATACCGGACCGGTGACGCCATACCGGACCCTTCCGGGGGATACGTCGACCACACGGCGAGGCCGGGGCTTCGCATGCGGGTTGAAGAACATCGGTTTCAGCTTCGCCTTCCCGGAGCGGAGCGAGGCGCGGATCGAACTGCGAGGCCAATCGGCCACACTGTTCATCGCCGGCGCCGACGTCGGACAGGGCTCGCACACGGTGTTCCGTCAGATCGCCGCAGACGCCCTCGGGCTCCAACCCGACGACGTCCAGATGGTCACATCCGACACGGCGAGCTCGGGGGACTCCGGATCCGCCTCGGCGTCACGGCTGACGTTCATGCAGGGCAACGCCATCCTCGGTGCAGCCGAAGAGGCCCAGAAACGCTGGCTCGAAGGCGATCGACCGGCGGTCGGCGAGTTCCGGTTCGAGCCACCGGCCACGGAACTGCTCGACCCCGAGGGCGGCCCCTCCACCCCGAACTTCGCCTACGGCTATGTCGCTCAGGCGGTGGACGTGTCGGTCGATGTCGAGACCGGCGTGATCCGTGTCGATCGGGTCGTGTCCTGCACCGATGTCGGACGGGCATTCAACCCCCAACTCATCGAGGCACAGACCGAGGGAGCGGTCGTCCAGGCACACGGATACGCCGTCACCGAGCATCTCCAGGTCACCGACGGCCGGATCGTCAACCCGCGCCTCAGCCAGTACCTCATTCCGGGAATCGGAGACACGCCTCGGCGCATCGAGACCGTCATCTTCGAGCATCCGGACCCGCTTGGGCCGCACGGGGCGCGCGGTATGGCCGAGATGCCGTATATCCCATACGCCCCGGCGGTCACCGCTGCACTCTTCCAGGCAACGGGCGTGTGGTTCCACGACCTGCCTTTGACACCCGGGCGAGTGGTCTTCGAACTGCAGTCCGGCTAGGCGAGGAAGGGCACGATCGCCGCGTAGGCGAGGATGAGGAGCACTCCCTCACGCCGGGTGACCGTATGGGCGGTCCGCATCGCGGCGAGCGCCGCCAACGACACCGCCACGGCTGCGATCGGAGCGACGACCGTGAGCCCGCGGTCGTCGATGGATGCCGCGCTCGACAACCCGACCACACCTCCGACGACGAACGAATTGAACAGATTCGAGCCGAGCAGATTGCCGACGATCAACTCGGTCTCGCCCCGCCGCGCCGATTGGATCACTGTGACCAACTCCGGAAGCGAGGTCCCGACCGCCACGATGGTCGCCCCGACGAAGCCACTGCTGAGACCGGCACGCTCGGCGAGGTCGATCGCTCCCCACAACAGCGCCTGGGCGCCTCCGACGGTTCCGGCCAGGCCGAGCACGGTCCTCAGGGACTCGACGCCGAGGGTGTGGGCAGCCGGCTCGGTGAGCTCCACCGTCTCGGGACCGAGTGGGTCGCCTGGTGACCGCCTGGTCACCAGGTACAGGACACCGATCATCAAGGCGAGCAGGAGACCGCCCTCGAAGGGGGCGATCCCACCGCCTTGCACGATCCCGGCGAAGACGATCGCCGAGCCGAGCGTGAGGGTCGCCTCCTGTCGCACGGTTCGTGAGTCCACCACGAGCGGGACCATCACCGCCCCCACGCCGAGCAGCAGCGACAGATTGGCCAGGTTCGACCCGACGATGTTCCCGATTGCGATCTCCGCCTGATCACCCGCGGCGGCGAGCGTAGAGACGAGCAGCTCGGGGAGGCTGGTGCCGAAGCCGACGATCAACACGCCGACCACGAGCGGACGCACCCGCTTGATGAGCGCAACCCGAGCGGCACCGAGGACGAACTGATCTGCGGCGACGGCCAGCAGCCCGATGCCGCCGAAGAGAGCGATCAGCGCGAGAAACACCGGTTGGCCAGTCGAAGAAGGAGAGTCACCGCAGTGGGCAGGATGGTACAACGTGGCAGCATGACAGAGGAGGTTCCCATGTCGTTGCACATCAACACGCTGACCATCGATTGTCACGATCCGCACGAGCAGGCCCGCTTCTGGTCGCAGGCGCTGGGATGGGAGCTGATCCTCGATCCGGACGGGGATCCGATGATCGTCCCCACGCGCGATCGAGATGCGCTGCCGGGAGCTTTCCCGATCCTGTTCCTCGGAGCGCCGGGCCGGAAGGAGGCGAAGAACCGGCTGCACCTCGATCTCGCACCGGACGATCAGAGGGCCGAGGTCGAGCGATTGGAGCAGCTCGGAGCAACCAGAGTCGACATCGGGCAGAAGGACGTCTCGTGGGTGGTGATGGCCGACCCCGAGGGCAACGAGTTCTGCGTTCTGAAGAGCTTGCCTGTCCCCTAGAAGCGCAACGCAGCAGCCGACCAGTGGAAGCCGGCGCCGAAGGCGACCAGGACGACCAGGTCTCCTTCGGTGACCTCCCCGCCATGGACCGCCTCGGACAGAGCCAGCGGCACCGAGGCGGATCCGGTGTTCCCGTAGCGATCGACGTTGACGTAGACCCGCTCTTCGGGGATCTTCAGCCGATTTCCAACCGCTGCGATGATCCGTGCATTCGCCTGATGGGGAATCAGCCATGCAACATCGTCGATGGTGCAGCCGATTCGGCCGAGCAACTCGTCGACCGCTGCCGACATCCGCCGGACCGCCGACTTGAAGACTTCATGGCCCTCCATCACCAGACGTTGATGATCGCCGGTCTGAGCGACTTCCAACGTGAACGGCCGTCTGGTCCCGCCCACGCCGAGCGTGAGGATGTCGGTCTGTGAGCCGTCGGTCCCCGCCACGACATCGATGAGCGTGGCGCGGCTGCCTTCGGGGTCGACGACGACTGCCCCCGCGCCGTCGCCGAACAGCACGTCGACCGCACGGTCGTCCCACGACAGGAGACGGCTGATGAGTTCGACCCCCACCACCAGGATCCGTTTCGGTTCGACGGTCGCCCTGGCCCTGGCGACATCGAGCGCCTGCACGAAGCCGGAGCAGCCGCTGCCTCCCAGGTCGTAGGCCGGCACGGTGCGAGCCCCCAGCCGGTGCTGGAGGAAGGCCGCAGTGTCCGGCGTATAGACCTCGGGCGTGTCGGTTGCCACGATGATCTCGTCGAGGTCATCGGCGCCGATTCCGGCGTGTTGGAGCGCCTGGAGGGAGGCATGCGCTGCGAGGTCGAGCGTCGACTCCTCTTCGGCGGCGATGCGACGCTCGCGGATCCCGGTTCGTTGAACGATCCACTCGTCGGAGGTGTCGAACATCTCTTCGAGCTCGGCGTTGGTGAGCACGCGTTCGGGCACGTAGCCACCGAATCCTGCGATGCCGATGCTCACGACGTCCGCCTCATCACCTCCGACGATAGACCTCCCGAGCCGGGCGTGGCGCGCCTTCAGTCCGACTGCCGCAGGGCACGCCGCATGATCTTGCCCGTTGTCGTCCGCGGCAGGTCATCGAGGAACGCCACTCGACGCGGCACCTCGTGAGCAGCGAGCCGAGAGCGCACGTGTTGTTGGAGCGCGGCGGCGAGGTCGTCGTCGGGAACGAACCCGTCGTTGAGGACGACGAAGGCCGCAGGGACCTGACCGCGGAGGTCATCCGGTACGCCGATGACTGCGCACATCGCAACTGCGGGATGCCCCATGAGCGACTCCTCGATCTCGCCTGGGCCGATCCGGTAGCCCATCGACGAGATCACATCGTCCTTGCGGCTCTCGAACCAGAGATAGCCGTCGGCATCCTCACGCCCGAGGTCGCCAGTCAGCAACCAGCCGTTGCGGTACTTCGCCGCGGTGGCATCGGGTCGGTTCCAGTACTCGAGCATCATCACCGGGTCGGGAGACCTCACGACGATCTCGCCGACCTCATCGATCAACCGGCGGCCGTCGTCGTCGTGGACCTGCACCTCGTGGCCGGGGATGGCCCTCCCCATCGATCCTGGCCGCACGGGCCACACCCGTGACGAGTTGCCGACCACGATGTTGGCCTCTGTCTGCCCGTAACCCTCGTTGACCGGACAGCCCAGGTGCTCTTCGGCCCATGCGAGCAACTTCTCGCCGAGCGCCTCTCCCCCGGTGAAGATCGCCCGGAGGCTCGAGCCGGAACCATCGACGCCCGCCGCTCGCATCATCTTCAGCGCAGTCGGGGGGAGGAAGGCCAGCGTCACTCCCTGATCGACCATGAGCCGGACCGCACCGTGCGGGTCGAAATCCGCGTCCGCAGTGAGCACCGTCATGCCGAAGTACCAGGCCGGGATCACCACATCCATGAGCGCCCCGATCCACGCCCAGTCGGCAGGGGTCCAGATGATGTCGCCGGGTTGCGGGGCGAAGTCGTAGTAGAGCTCGAAGGCCGGGAGGTGACCGAAGATGGTGCGATGGGCGTGGAGCGCGCCCTTGGGCGGGCCCGTGGTTCCGGACGTGTAGATGAGGAACACCGGTTCCTCGGCGGCGGTGTCGGCGACCGTGTCGAGCGGCTGGGAAGACATCGCCTTCTCGAGTGGGGCGCCGGTTTCGAGAATGGGCAACCCGGGCACGGCCTCCGTGACCTTGGCGACGTTCCCAGGTGAGACGATCGCCAACTTCGCCCCGGAGTCGGAAAGACGGTATCGCAGTGCGTCGGGACCGAACAGCGAGGCGAGCGGCAGCGAGACCGCCCCGAGCTTCCAGATCGCTAGATGTGCGACTCCGACGTCGAGGGACTGGGGAGCCACCACCGCGACCCGGTCTCCGCGCGCGACGCCGAGCTGGGCCAGCGCTCCGGCCAGACGGGAGGTCCGGTCGGACAACTCGCCATATGAAGTCGGCCGGGCGGTCCCCGCCGCATCGACGGAGATGACGGCCGTTCGGTCGGAAGGGTGGGAATCGGCGCAGGCAGCGCCGAGATTGAACCGCTCCGGGATCTCATACGCGTAGCCCTCGGTGAGGCTCCGGTATGTCAACCCCGTGCGAAATCTGAAACTCGGGCCTGCCATGTCCCGAGTGTAGGAATCAGGCCTTCGCCGATCTGTCCGCCAGGTACTTCGACGCCCCGTCGATCGTCAGGAACTCCGAGGCGTCCCGATCGGGGATGTCGACGCCGGTGGCGGCGTTGATCCCGACCAGCCAATGGAGATAGTCCATCGAATCCAGATCGAGTTGCTCGGTCAGATCCACCGAATTGTCGATCTCCGACGGGTCGACCTCGGGGGCGATCTCGGCGAGCACCAGATAGATCACCTCGGTTGCTTCTTGGGTGGTCAGCGTCTTGGTCGTCATAGCTTCTCCGGTTCCTGGAGTCGTTGGTCGAGTGCTGCGAGGAAGAGACCCCCGCGATGGCCGTCGGACACC
>JAHEDH010000202.1 GCA_024641285.1 bacterium
CAACTCCAACGCCACACTGTCACGGAAGGGAAGCCGATAGCCGACAGCCGGTGGCAGCGAGGCCGGCAGGCCGGACTACGAGATGGCGGCTCGGACCTGGCGGATGGCGACCATGAGTTGTGCCATGTCCACGTCACCGGTCGTGTCGATCTGGCGCATGAACCGGACCAGTCTCGCCACGTTCGGTGCCCGGCTCGCAAGAAAGGCATCCACAGCGTCGCCCCCGGTCCTCCCAGCGGCGTCGGCGAAGGCACGCTCGACTGCCCGGCGACGAACTGCGAGGAGCTCCTCTTCGATCGTCCAGAGCGCCCACCGGTCCCAGCGGTCCTCGATCTGCTTGGAACGCGCCCACTCGGTGATCCGGTCGAGACCGAATGCCTGGCCCACCTGGAGGAACGCATGGAGGGTGTCGGTCGGCGTCTGACCGGACTGCGTCGAGAGCTCGATGACATCGGGGCCGAAGTTCAGGATCTGGGAGACGGCGTCGCGGCGGGCGATGTCGTCGGGAACGCCCGATTCGATCAGCCCCGCCATCACCGAGATCCGACCGTCCCGCCAGCCGGTCACCTCCGATTCGAGCGCTCCCGCCTCCATCTCTTCGATGATCGGCCGGCTCCGCTCGACGATCTCTCCAATGCTCTCACCGTTTCCGTTCGTGAGATACCACCGGGTGACCGAGGCGACCATGCGATCGGTGTTTCGCATCAGGCGCATCCACAAGTCATGATCGATATCGGTGTAGATCGACTCGACGCGGGCCCACCGCTCATGGGCACCCGTGAGATCCCGGGCGATCCGATAGGCCCGCACCACGTCGACTGGCTCGGCACCGGTCTGGGTCACCAGTCTCGAGACGAAGACGACGCCCTCGGAGTTCACGATGTCGCCGGCAAGCAGCGTGGCAACGAGCTCGGCGCGCAGTGGATGCCGGGCGATGTCGGCTGCGAAGCGCTCGGCGATGGGTTCGGGGAAGTAGCTCATCACGTCCCCGAGGAGATACGGATCGGATACGAGCCTCGACGAGACCAGCGCCTGGCTGAGGCTGCGCTTGGCATTGGCGAGGAGCACGGAGATCTCGGGCCGCGTCAGACCGGTCTCGGTCTTCGTACGTTCGCTCATCGCCTCGGTCGAAGGCATCGCATCGATGTCCCTGTCGAGGATGCCTTCCTCCTCGAGGGAAACCATCAGATCCTCGTATGCATAGGTCCGACGAGGCGAGGCCGTCACCTCCCTCGAGATGGCCTGAGCCTGATGGAAGTTGTCGGCCAGGATTCGCTCAACCACCTCATCGGCCACGGCGGCAATCAGACCGTTGCGCTCCTCGGTACCGAGCGTTCCCTCCCGCACCGGGGAATCGAGCAGGATCTTGAGGTTGACCTCCCGGTCGGAGCAGTCGACCCCACCGGAGTTGTCGATGAAGTCGGTGTTGATCTTTCCGCCGGACTCGGCGAACTCGATGCGTGCCCGCTGAGTGAGGCCGAGGTTGCCGCCTTCGACGACGATGCGGCATCGCAGGGCCGCGCCGTCGACCCTCACCGGATCGTTTGTCCGATCGCCGACCTGTTGGTGGGTCTCGGTGCTCGCCTTCACGTACGTGCCGATGCCGCCGTTCCACAGCAGATCGACCGGCGCCTTGAGAATCGCCGAGATGAGCTGATTCGGGGTGAACTTGGTGGTCGGAGCGCCGATCGAGTCGCTGGCACGGTCGGAGATCTCGATCGTCTTCTCGGTTCTGGCGTAGACCCCACCGCCGTCCGAGATCAGGGACCGGTCGTAGTCGTCCCACGACGAACGTGGCAGCTCGAAGAGGCGCTTGCGCTCCGCATACGACGCGCCAGGGTCGGGATCGGGATCGATGAAGATGTGCCGGTGGTCGAAAGCAGCCACCAGCCGGATCCTGTCCGAGCCGAGCAATCCGTTTCCGAACACATCGCCGGACATGTCTCCGATCCCGATCGCCGTGAACTGGTCGTTGAACGGGTCGACTCCGAGTTCGGCAAAGTGCCGCTCGAGCGACTGCCAGGCACCGCGGGCAGTGATGCCGAGCGCCTTGTGGTCGTAGCCGGTCGACCCTCCGGAGGCGAACGCGTCCCCCAGCCAGAATCCCCGGTCGATCGCTATCGAATTCGCAACGTCGGAGAAGGTCGCCGTTCCCTTGTCTGCGGCGACCACGAGATAGGGATCGTCTGCATCGTGCGCGCGTACCAGCGGGGGCCGAACGACGTCGCCGTCGATCCGGTTGTCCGTGACATCGAGGAGCGCACCGATGAACAGCCGGTATTGCGCCTCCACCTCGGCCCGCAACGCGGTCGGGTCATCGGGCGGGTTTCGGAGGACGAAGCCGCCCTTTGCCCCGGTCGGGACGATCACGGCGTTCTTCGTCATCTGCGCCTTCATGAGGTCCAGCACCTCGGTGCGGTAGTCCTCCCGGCGTGTCGACCACCGCAAGCCGCCTCGTGCGACCATGCCGCCGCGAAGGTGGATGCCCTCGACGGTCGGGCCCAGCACGAAGATCTCGAACATGGGGTGGGGCAGTGGGGCATCCGGAACCAGCTTCGAGACCAGCTTGAACGCCAGGGCAGGTCGGTCGGCCTGATAGAAGTTGGTTCTGACGGTCGCCTCTATGAGCTCGAGGAACGCCCGGAGGATCCGGTCCTCTTCGATCGACGGGATCAGATCCAGGCCATCGAGGACTCTCTGGCGAAGGTCGCCGTACCGTACTCCGTCTCGCTCCGGGTCGAACCGCTCGGCGAAGAGCTCGACGAGCAGCTCCGCCATCTCGGGGTGGGCAGCGAGCGTGTCGTTCACATATGCAAGTGTGAAGATCGGTGACACCCGTCGCCAGTAGGTTCGGTAGGCGCGCAGGATCTCGACATCTCGCGGTCCCAGCGAGGTGCTGACGACGAGCCGGTTGAGATCGTCGGATTCCGCACCGTCGCGCCACACCGCCTCGAGCGTCTCGATGACCCGCCTGCTCGATCCCTCGACATCGATCTGGGCACCGTTGGGTTTGAGTACCCCGAAGTCATGAATGAAGAAGTCGCCCTCACCGGAGATCCGGCTGGGGATCTCTTCGATGACCGTCAGGCCGAGATCCTCGAGCGCCGGGAGCAACTCCGAAAGCGGCCGCTTGCCCGAAGCCCGATAGAGGGCGACGCGTGTGAGTGCCTCTCCCTTGCCGACGTTGCGCTCGTTCTGCAGCCCGACCGACATCGTGGCACCGGACGTGGCGAGCGCATCCACACGGACGAGGTCGGTCGCGGCGATGTCGATCGGAGTGGAAGCCGAGTAGTAGTCGGGGAAACGACCAGCCCAACGCCGGGCGAGCTCGCGGGCGGCAGGGCGCTCGAGATGGTTCGAGAGGCTGTTGATCAGCTTCTCTTCCCAGGAGCGGGTCATGGCGACGACCTTGGCCTCCAGCGGCTCGAAGCGGTACTCGGTGACCTCAGGAACCCAAACGGTGAAGTGGATCTGGGCAGGATCGGAATCTCCGAGCGCCAGGTGGTAATCGATCGACGTGCCTTTGAACTCCTCGAGGAACATGTCTTGCAGCTCGCGCCGGAGAGCGGCGTTGAAGCGATCCCGAGGTAACGCCACGAGGATCGACACGCTCCTGTGGAGCGTGTCAGGACGGATGAAGAGTCTGACGTTGTCGCGCTCCTGCAGCTGGAGGAGGCCGCTCAGCACTCCCCGCAGCTCTTCGGTCGACGAAGCGAACAGGTCGTGCTTGGAGAAGGTCTCGAACAGCTCGATCATCGCCTTGTGATCGTGCGAGCCTTCGATCAGGTCCTCGGCGAGCAGGATGTCGTGCAGCTTCCGACGGAGCATCGGCGTCTCCGAGGCGGGTTGCATGAACGCCTTGGACGTGAACAGCCCGACCATGCGAGCCTCCCCCGCCGTCCTACCGTCCGGCCCCATGATGCGGACGCCGACGTAGTCCATCTTCGCCGACCGATGGACCGGCGACCGGCGATTGGTCTTGGTGACGACCACCAGATCGCCCTCGGTGTA
>JAHEDH010000080.1 GCA_024641285.1 bacterium
GCTGAACGCTGTGCTGGCGATGGTCGCAGGAGCGATCTTTGGGCTCGGCGTCATGGCGATCCTCGACTGGTTCTACCGATTCCAGAGCACCACGGTGACCCTGTGGGCGCCCGTCGGCGTCGGGGCCGTGCTCGGTCTCATGCTCGCTTTTAGGGGAATCGCGACGGGCCAGGTCAATGTCGGGTTGTCCACCTACACGGTCGCCCGAACCATCTTCAACACCCTCAGGGCGATCGAACCGCTCGTGATGGCGATCGTGTTCGTGGTCTGGGTCGGCATCGGGCCGTTCGCGGGCTCGCTCGCCCTGACGCTGCACACGGCGGCAGCGCTGGCCAAGCTGTACTCCGAGCAGGTCGAGTCGATCTCCGCCGGACCGATCGAAGCCATCAGGGCGACCGGGGCCACCCGGTTGCAGACCATCGTCTATGGCGTTGTCCCGCAGATCGTTCCGCCCTACATCTCGTTCACGATGTACCGGTGGGACATCAACGTCAGGATGTCGACGATCCTCGGCTTCGTCGGCGGTGGAGGAATCGGCCTGATCCTCCAGCAGAATGTCAACCTGCTGCAATACCGAGCGGCGGCGGTGCAGATGCTGTTCATCGCGATCGTCGTGGCGTCGATGGACTACCTGTCCAGCCGCCTTCGCCGCCGCCTCGTCTGATGCACGAGATCAAGCGAGCCGAGCGCGAGGAGCGGGAGGCAGCGATGCTGGCACCCGAAGCGACCCTCTCGGCCGAGACGCGCGGACGCGCCCACCCAGAGGATCCCGACGAGTACAGGACCGCCTTCGAGCGCGATCGGGATCGGATCATCTACTCCAAGGCGTTCCGCCGGCTCAAACACAAGACGCAGGTGTTTCTCAATCCCGAGGGCGACCACTACGTCACCCGACTCACACACACCGTCCATGTCAATCAGGTCGGCCGCGCCATGGCTGTTTCGCTCGGGCTCAACGAGGCCCTCACCGAGGCGATCTGTCTCGCACACGACGTCGGCCACTCCCCGTTCGGACACACCGGGGAGGACGCGCTCACCCCATATGTCGAAGGCGAATGGCTCCACTCGGCCCAGGGCGTGCGGGTGTTGAGCGTGCTCGAGCCGCTCAACCTGACCTGGGAGGTCATCGACGGCGTCCGGGCCCACAGCTGGAAGGTGGATCCGCCGCCGAACACGCCTGAAGGCGAGCTGTGCCGCTTCGCCGACCGCATCGCCTATCTCACTCATGATGTCTCGGACGCGATCAGGGCAGGTGTGCTGACCTTCTCCGACCTGCCGATGGAGGCTCGGCGCCGGTTCGGCGACTCGTCGCGCGCCTGGATCGCATCGATGATCACCGCCGTCGTCCAGAACTCGGCGAAGGAGGGCGGCGTGTCGATGGACGATCCCACGCTGGAGGTCATGCACGATCTGAGGGACTTCATGTTCGACCGCGTCTACCTCCGCTCCGATGCCGAGGATCAGAAGGATCGGGCGATCAAGGTGATCCAGGATCTCACCGATTGGTTCGCCCACCATCCAGGAGAGGTCCCCGACAGCTACAAGGTCGACGAGGCCGACGACCTCACCCGAGCCATCGACTACGTCTCCGGCATGACCGACCGTTTCGCCCTCGCCACCCACGACCACCTCTTCCGCCCCACCCTGTTCTGATTCCGTTCATGTGACGGAAACAGCGGGTATATCGACACAAGCGTCACGAGAACGAAGGCATCCCAATGGAACTCGGCATCACGACTTTCGCAGACACCATCCCCGATCCCGACACGGGCGCGATCATCAGCCATGGCGACCGGCTCCGGCAGGTGATCGAGGAGGTCGAAGTCGCCGACGCGGTCGGACTCGACGTATACGGGATCGGCGAGCACCATCGGCCAGACTTCGCGGCGTCGGCGCCCGCGGTCGTCTTGGCAGCCGCAGCCACCAGAACCGAGAGGATCCGCCTCACGCCGGCGGTCTCGGTCCTCTCCTCCGACGATCCCGTCCGCGTGTTCCAGCAGTACGCCACCCTCGACCTCGTGTCCTCCGGGCGGGCGGAACTTCTCGTCGGCCGAGGATCGTTCATCGAGTCGTTTCCCCTCTTCGGGTACTCACTGAACGACTACGAGGAGCTGTTCGTCGAGAAGCTCGAACTGCTGGTGGCGATCCGCGACTCGGAGCGGGTCACCTGGTCGGGGAAGTTCAGGGCACCGTTGCATGATCAGCCCATCTACCCCCGGCCGCAGCAGGATCCGTTCCCGATCTGGGTCGGCGTGGGAGGCAACCCGATGTCGATGGTCCGGGCCGGACGGCTGGGACTGCCGGTCGCACTGGCAATCATCGGTGGCGACCCGGTCAGGTTCCGGCCGCTCGCGGACCTCCATCGACGTTCGCTCACCGAGGCCGGCCATGATCCGGCCTACGCACCGTTGGCGGTTCACGCCCACGGATACATCGCGGACACCACACAGCAGGCGGCCGATGAGTTCTTCCCGTCGTATGCGGCAGCGATGACGAAGCTCGGCGCAGAGCGAGGCTGGCCGCCGATGACCCGGATGCAGTTCGAGCACATGCGCTCGGATTCCGGCTCACTCGTCCTCGGCGACCCCGAGGCGGTCGCGGCCAAGATCATCGCCTGGCGCGAAATCCTGGGGATCGAGCGCTTCATGCTGCACATGAGCGTCGGAACGCTCCCCCACAAGCAGGTGCTCCGGACGATCGAGCTGCTCGGCACCGAGGTCGCCCCGATCGTCAGGGATCGGATCGCCTCGGCGTGAGTCGAACATCCCTTCTCAGACGCCGATTCGAGAGGACCTGACGCGGCGACAGTCGCCGCTCGTCGTAGTCAGGCGCCGAAGTTCTAGGATCAGGCCTTCCTCCCGAAAGCGAGTACGCGATGTGCTTCCCACCAGATTCGGTTCCACCCATAACCCCTATTGCCGGTGGATCCGGCCCGACCCGGCGGATCATCCTCGAGGCGGTCGATGGCAACCGGCTCAATGCCTTCGAGGCATTCCCGTCCCAGCCATCGAACGCCGCAGTGATCGTCCTCCCGGATGTGCGCGGCCTGTTCGGGTTCTACGAGCAACTGGCAGAACGCTTCGCCGAGCGAGGCCACAGGGCAGTGGCGATCGACTACTTCGGTCGGACCGCCGGGCTTGGCGAGCGTCCGGAGGAATTCGACTTCATGAGTCATGTCCGTGAGATGACGTTCGATGGCCTGACAGCCGACGTTGCCGCTGCTGCCGAGCACCTGAAGGGCGAGAACGGCGACGTGAAGATCTTCACGGTGGGCTTCTGTCTGGGCGGCTCGAACGCGTGGTACCAGGCCTCGACCGGTCTCGGCCTCTCCGGCGCGATCGGCTTCTACGGGCATCCCGGCCGGGACTTCCCTGCCGGCGGCGGCTCGGTCACCGAACGCGCCGATCGGATCGAATGCCCGATCCTCGGACTGATGGCGGGCCTCGACCAGAACATCACTCCGGATCTGGTCGGCGCATTCGCCGAGGCGTTGACCGCCAACGGCGTGGAGCACGAGATCGTCACCTACGACGATGCTCCCCACTCGTTCTTCGACAGGGCCCAGGAGCAGTACGCCGACGAGTCGGCCGACGCCTGGCGCCGCGTCCTCGAGTTCATCGACTCTCATGCCTGACGATCCGATCGGGGTGATTCGAGAGACCAACACGACGCCATGACCCGGGCCGGCCCCGCCGACGGCAACGAGTCACGCAGCACCCCATCAACGCCATCGAACAGGGGATGCACTCGCCAGCATTCGAAGTGGCTCTCGAGATCGCAATCGTGTCAGGCGTCCTCCTCGAGGACGCCTGAGCCGCCATCGGTGTTCAGCGCGTCCTCTGACGCGAGGCGAATGGAACGATCAGCCCGACGACCAACGCTGCGAGGAACGCCACGATCGCGATCGCCTCGACCAGCTGGGAGTCCGGGTTGCCGGGGCGAGGCTGAGCCATCTGGAAGAAGACGTCCAGTGCGGGAACCATGAGGATCACCGCAGGCGCAGCCACAACCAGCCACAGCCAGTTGCCGCCCCTTCCCGTCGACCTCCACGCCGTTGCGATCAGCGCTCCAACCGCCGGCCAGAGGAACAGGTAACTGAAGCCCGGAACAGCCAGTGCAGTCGCAATCGCCAGCAGGACCCAGACCGCCACGATTCCCGTCGCCAGATCGGAATCGGAGTATCCGCCTGCAACCGCACCGCCGGCGAAGGCCAGGACCAGCCCCGCAAGTGCGACGACAACCGCGAAGTAGGCGTAGCTCTCCCAGACGCCCATGGTGGAGCGGACCGCTGTGAACAGCCACCATGCGGCATAGGCGACGAAACCGGCTGCCAGCCCGCCGGCCAGCAGCACCGCAGACCCGCGCCCGATCGAACCCAATCCGACCCGGCGCCGCCTCAGGTCGGACACGGTCAGGGCGACGAAGGCCGTACCGAGCAGCATGCTCAGCCCGACAGCCCAGATCGCCGCGTACTGGACGACCAAGAACGGGGTGACCGAGAAGAAGACCTCATCCGGCCCGTCGGTCGACATCGCTTCGCCCCCGAACGCATCGACGACCGCGAGGACGTTCTCTCCATGGTGCTGAACACTCGCGGGCGAGACTGTGTCAACGGCATCGCGCACGGTGTGGTAGATGGTCGAACCGCGCAGATAGGCGAAGCTGAGCCCGGGAATCCCCGCATCCTTGAACACGTCGAAGTCGGTGCCGACACCACCGAACAGATCGACGGTCTCGGTGAGGAACGAGAAAACAGCCGGTCGCTCGGCATTCCGGACGAGGCCGTCCACGACTCCTGTGTCGGGTCGGCTCGTCTCGACCAGCAGCGAAGGACCGGACGATCCGATCGCTTCGAGGTTCACGACCAGGCCGATGTCGTCGAACCACGGATGACGGGCGAACGCCGATGCGCCGAAACGAGGGCTCGGCTCCTCGCCGTCGGTGAACAACAGAATGATGTCGCTCGCAGGCCGGTTCCCGGCAAGGATGGCGCGGCCGACCTCGAGCAGCACCGCCACTCCGACACTGTTGTCGTTCGCTCCTGCGGTTGCCGGGTGCGTGTCGTAGTGGGCGACCAGGGCGACCGCCGGCGTCGAGCTCCCTCCAGCGATCCGCGCCATGACATTGACGACATCCGTCCTGGCGCCCGGAGCTCCGAAGTAGTCGGGAACCTCCGCCACCTGGAAGTCGGCCGCCAACCCCATGTCGGAGAGTTGCTCGGCGATGTAGTCGCGAACCTGCTCGATCGCAGTGCTTCCCATCGGGTGAGGTGCCACCGCGACCCGCTCGACATGAGTGATGGCACGGTCGGCGCTGAACTCCGAGAGAGGAACGTCTGCGGGTTGCGGAGACGGCCGGAGCATCGCACTGAATCCGCCGACGAGGAGCCCCACCAGCAACCCGATCGAGACCCACTTGGCATTGGCAGAGCGCCGACGAACGGGAACATCCGACCGGGGCCGCTGGTCGAGCGATGAGACGGTCATGGCGAAGGGTTCCTCCTATCGAGCCCAACCTGCGTGTCGCACCTGACGCCGGCGTCGACCCTGCGAAGGCCACCGTCGCAGTTTGCGAAGCTCAACCGACACGCTCATCCTTCCACATCGGACCTCGCGTCACGGTAGAGCCACGTGCGACCCCGTCGCCAGAGGACAAAGGTCCCGAACCGTTCGACGAATCCGCGGCGATGAAGCGGCGGTACGCTCGGGGCGAATCCGGCGGGCTACAACCGACACTTCGACAGGATGGTGCGATGAGTGACGTGACTACGGCGACCGATGCGAGATCCGAGTCGGTCGAATTCGTCCGCCGCTTGCCGAAAGCCGAACTCCATCTCCACATCGAAGGCACGCTCGAGCCGGAGATGCTGTTCCGATTCGCCGCGAGGAACGGGGTGGAGACGCGGTTCACATCCGTCGACGAGCTGCGAGCCGCCTATGAATTCGACGACCTGCAGTCATTTCTCGACATCTACTACCAGGGCGCCGCCGTCCTCCGGACCGAGGAGGACTTCCACGACCTCACCTGGGCGTATCTCGAGCGAGCCGCTGCCGATGGCGTGCGACGGGCCGAGATCTTCTTCGACCCACAGACACACACCGACCGAGGCATCTCGATGGAGACGGTGATCCTGGGGATCAGCTCCGCCATCGAGCGCGGCTCCGAACTGGGGGTCTCGACGGGCTTGATCCTCTGCTTCCTTCGTCATCTCAGCGGCGAGGATGCGCTCCATACCCTCGAAGCGGCACTCCCGCATCGCAGCAAGCTGCTCGGCGTGGGTCTCGACTCGTCGGAGGTCGGGCACCCGGCGACGAAGTTCGTGGCTGCATACGATCTCGCCCGAAGCGAGGGCCTGCACCTCGTCGCCCACGCCGGAGAAGAAGGCCCACCGGAGTACGTCTGGCAGGCGCTCGACGTGCTCGGGGTCGAACGCGTCGATCACGGCGTGCGGGCGATGGAGGACGCTGCCCTCGTGGCCCGGTTGGTGGCGGAGCGCACTCCGCTCACGGTGTGCCCGCTCTCGAATCTCAGGCTCCGCGTCGTCGATGATATGGCTGAACACCCTCTCCCCCGGATGCTCGAGGCCGGGCTCGTGGTGACGGTCAACTCGGACGACCCGGCCTACTTCGGTGGGTACATCGGAGCCAACTTCGGTGCGATGATCGAGTCATGCGAGTTGAGCCGCGACGAGCTGGTCACGCTTGCGCGCAACAGCATCGAGGCCGCCTTCATCACCGGCGACGACCCGCTGTTCTCAGACTTCGACGCCGCAGTCGAGGCGCTCTGATCAGGCTTCCAGTGCCTCGCGGACCTGTGCGAGGAAGGCCGCAGCCGGCGCACCATCGATGAACGCGTGGTCGAAGGTCAGCGACAGCACCATCTCGTGACCGACGACGACTCCCCCAGACCGGTCGACGATCGGAGCACGTCTCGCTGCACCCACGCCCAGAATGGCGACCTGGGGCAGGTTGATCACGGGTGTGAAGGCCTCGATCCCGTACGGACCGAGATTTGTCACCGTGAACGTACCGCCCTCGAAGTCGGCGTTCGCCAGTGCCTTGGACCGAGCGCGCTCGGCGAGACCTGAAATGGACGCTGCCAGCTCCTCCACCGACTGTTTCTCAGCGTCCCTGACGACCGGTGTCACGAGCCCTTCGTCGGTCTGCACAGCAAGCGCGATCTGGGCTTCTGCTGCCGGCGTGAAGGCGTCACCCGACCGAATGCCGTTGAGCTGCGGATGGCCGACCAACACCATCGCCGTCGCCTTGACCACTCTCGCGGTCAGGTGCGGCGGGAGCGTCTCGCCGAACAGCACCCTCGTCGTCAGGGTGACGGGGACCGTCTCGCTGCGGCTCTGCCGGAGGTTGCGGGCGATCACCGCTCGCAAACCGGTCATCGCCGAACCGGGCACAGCGGATCGGACGTCCGCCTCGGTCACCCGACCCTCGGGGCCGGAGCCGGTGAGCTCCGACAGTTCGAGACCCAACTCCCTGGCGAGACGTTTGGCTGCCGGGGAGGCACGAACGACCTCGGGTCGGACTGCCGGTCCTGTGACCGTCGCGGGTGGAGCCTCCGGGCGGGATTCGACGATCCGACAGATCGGCTCACCCTGTAGGACCGGGTCGCCCAAGGCGACCCGGTCCACGACATATCCGAGTTCAGGCGCTTCGATCTCCTGGGAGACCTTCTCGGCCTGGACCTCGGCGATCAGCTGACCGACCGTGCATGCCTGTCCCTCGTCCACGAACCAGGCCGTGACGACAGCGGCCTCACCCGCATCACTGATGACAGGCATCAGCACATCGACGGTCATCGGCGTCTATCCGGCTACGAGCAGGGTCGACGCCGCCTCGGTGATCCGCTCGACCGAAGGCAGCGCCCAGGTCTCCAGCGGATGGCTGTACGGGATCGGGATATCGGGGGTCGCCAACCTCATCGGCGGTGCGTCGAGGTAGTCGAATGCGCCTTGGACGGCGGTGGTGATCACTTCACCCGACATGCCGAAGCTCTGGTAGTCCTCGTCGACGACGAGCAGCCGGTGTGTCTTTTCGACGCTCGCCACGATGGCCTCGCGATCGAGTGGCACCAACGACCGCAGGTCGAGAACCTCCGCCGAAATGCCCGTCTTCTCGAGGTCTTCGGCGGCGTCGAGCGCCTTGTGCACCGACAGCCCGATCGTGACGATCGTCAGATCCGTTCCCTCCCGTGCCACGGCTGCTTTCCCGATGGGAACCTCGTACGGCCCCTCGGGGACGGCGCCGGTCGCCCTCGGGTTGTTCGTCATCCAGCCGAGCCCGAGAACGCCCTTGTGGAACATGTAGACCACCGGGTTGTCATCCCTGATCGCAGCGATCATCAGCCCCTTGGCGTCGTATGGGTTCGACGGGACGACGACCTTCATCCCGGGCAGGTGGGCGAACATCCCCCACAGCGTCTGGGAGTGCTGGCCGGCATCGGAATAGCCGCCGCCGACCGCCGTCGTCAACACCATCGGGACCTTGACGTTGCCACCACTGAAGTAGTGGATCTTCGCCATGTTGTTGTAGATCTGGTCCATGCAGACGCCGAAGAAGTCGACGAACATCAACTCGACGATCGGCCGCATGCCGTTGATCGCGGCCCCGACTGCCGCTCCGATGAACCCGGTCTCGGAGATCGGTGTGTCCATGATCCGTTCGGGGCCGAACTTGTCCAGCAGGCCCTCGGTCGCTCCGAAGATGCCGCCATAGGTGCCGACGTCCTCGCCCATCACGAACACCGAGTCGTCCTCGGCCATCTCGGTTGCGATGCCCTCGGCGATCGCCTTCTGGGTGGTGAGCTTGCGCTCCGTCGTGGTGGTCACAGCTGCACACTCCTTCCCGCGAACACGTCTTCCAACGCAGACTCCGGAGCGGGGTACGGGCTCGCCATGGCGAACTCGATCGCAGCTTCGACGTCGTCGTGCATGGCTTGTTGGATCGAGGCCATGTCCGCCTCGTTCAGCACGCCCTCGGCGAGCAGCCTGTTCCCGTACACGATGATCGGGTCGCGCTCGTTCATCTCGGTCTTGAACTCTTCCGATCGATAGGCGTCGGCGTCACCTTCGAAGTGCCCCCAGAGCCGGTCGGTCTTGATCTCGACCAGGCTGGGACCGTCTCCGCGTCGGGCGCGGGCGATCGCCTCGCCCATGACCTCGTACACCGCCACCGGATCGTTCTCTCCGACGAGCACACCCGGGATGCCGTAGGCCGAGGCGCGATCCGAGTTGTCGGGGATCGCCGTCGAGGCGGCCTTGGGGACCGAGATCGCGTAGGCGTTGTCCTCGCAGATGAACACGACGGGCAGCTTCCACAGCGAGGCGAGGTTCAGCGACTCGTGGAATGCTCCCTGATTCGCTGCTCCCTCTCCGAAGTACGAGAGGGCGACGTTGTCGGTCCCCTTGTGGCGGAACGCCATCGCAGCCCCGACCGCAACCGGCATGCCCTCCCCGATGATGCCGGAGCACCCGAAGTTCGGCTCGACCGAGAACAGGTGCATATGGCCGCCCTTGCCGCGCCCGAGTCCGGTTTCGCGTCCGAATATCTCCGCCGCCATCTTGTTCAAGTCGACGCCTTGGGCGATTGCAACGTGATGCGGCCGGTGCGTCGCCGTGATGGCGTCACCCGCCTTGAGGTGCGGGCGCATGCCCACCGCGACGGGCTCCTGCCCGGCGGCGAGGTGCATCTCACCAGGGATCAGGCCCGCTGCGATGTCGAAGGCCGGGAGCTTGTCAGCGAAGTACAGCTCCCTGATGCGCTCCTCGAAGCGGCGGATCTTGACCATCGTCTCGTACATGTCGACCAGGTGGTCCTTGGGGATGTCCACGGGTCGACCTCCTTTCTCCGGGGCCAACGCCCGGACGCCCGGCGGTGTCGCCGATGTTTCCGAACCTACACATCGAATCAGCCCGGTGTCGGCGCTGAGATTCAGCCCGTTGCCGGCCCCTGATATGAGGCGAGGGCGGCTGTCAGATCGAGCACCCGCGGGCCCTCGATCACCCGAGCAACCGCGTCGACCGCCGGCAGCCTCCGCTCACCATCGAGCGCGACCAGACCGGCTCCGACGTCGAGATTCCGTGTCGTTCCGATCGGAAGGTCGACGTGATCGAGCACAGGCACATCGAGCACGAGACCGGGCCCGAACACGGCGCGCACTGATGAGTCCCCTCCAAAGGTCAGGAGCCGCGCGTGACCGGATGCAAGTTCGCCGAACGCCGCCGACACCGAGGCGATACCGACGGCCGTACGCCGAGCGGAGGTGACCAGCCCTTCGATGAGATGCGACGGATCCCACACCGCACCCGATCCGACCCACCGGTCGCTGACCACGACGGCATCGATCACCGCGACTGCGCTGCCACCAGTGGTCTCGACCTCGACGGCTGTGGTTGGGATGAAAGGGGGCACCGGTCGCGTGACGGCGAGAGCGGTCGCCAGACCGACGACGGTCGGCTCATCGGTGAATGCGAAGGCGTTGTTGGTCCCAGCGGCCAGCGGAACCAACGGCGCCTGCGGCCAGCCCTCGGCTGCGGCCCGAACCGTCCCGTCACCGCCGACCGTGACGAGGCAGGCTGCACCGCGTAGCGCCAGCAGCTCAGAGGCGTGGCGTGTGTCGGACTCGGATCCCTCCACTTCCATCTCGATGAAGCTCAACGGCGGGGCGGACCGGCCGGCGAGCCCGACCGCCCTCCGCACGAGACCTGCCTGGTCGTCCATCGCGCTCACCTCGATCGACGGCACCGAGCCGAGGCCGACGAGCAGACGCGCAACCAGATTGGCCTTCTCCTCGATGTCGACGACCCGGGCGAGGCCGGTCAGACGACGGATGTCCTTCGACGACATCGGGTTGGCGACGAGACCGACGGTCCTGGTCGAAGGCGGATGATCGAGGTCGCTCATGCACTCACCCTATGCGAAACGGGCGGCCCGAATCCGAGCTGAGCTCACACCGCCTATCGTCTCGCTGTGAGAGAGGATCGATCCCGGCTGATCAGGACGGCTGAAGGGTCGAACAGCGGATCGTTCGGGTCTACGGAGTGGTCGATGCTCGCCTTCCTGGCAACGGTCTGGGGTGCCTCGTTCCTCCTCATCGCCATTGGACTCGAAGCGTTCACACCGGGGATGGTCGCCTGGCTCCGACTCATCGTGGCAGTCATCGTCCTCTCGACTCTCCCGGCCGCGCGCAGGCGGGTCGACCGAGACGACTGGCCGGCGATCGCCATCGTGACCGTCGCCGGAAACGCCGGCCCCGCCTTGCTGTTCGCCTACGCCGAACAGACAATCGAGAGCTCGCTCGCAGGGATGCTCAACGCCGCCGTACCTCTGGTCACGGCGGCGATCGCGTTCAGCTTGGGTGTCCGAACGCTGCGACGGGTGCATCTCGTCGGACTCGGGCTCGGGTTGGTCGGTGTCGTCCTGTTGAGCCTTCCATCGACGACCGGCTCGGGCGCGGCGGCGACCGGAGTGGTGTTGGTTCTCATGGCGGTCGTCGGGTACGCATTGACAAGCAACGTGCTTGTGCCGCTGCAGCAGAAGTACGGCGCCATCCCGGTCATCTACCGGGCGCAGTTGCTCGGGGTCGTCGTGGTGGCTCCGTTCGGGCTGACGAATCTGTCGGACAACCGTCTCCGGCTCGGGCCTCTCATCGCGGTGATCGTGCTCGGCGGTGTCGGGACCGGCCTCGCCAGATCCGTGCAGGCGACGATGGCGGGACGAGTCGGTGCACCGCGGGCCTCGATCATCGGCTACCTGGTGCCGATCGTCGCCATGATCCTCGGGGTCACGTTTCGCTCCGAGTCACTCGAACCGCTCGAGCTGATCGGTTTCGCAGCCGTGATGGTCAGCGCCTTCCTGGTCACTCGCGCCGTTCGGAGCTCGAAGGCTCCCGCGACCCCCGGATGACACGGTCTTGATCCCTGCTTTATCGATGCCGACATAGGCTCGCGATGCCAGACATCCCCAGGAGTGAGTGATGCCGATCGACACCGAACCAGCCTCACAGCGGATCGAAACCGGGCGCAGCTGGCGGGACCTCCCGCCGACGCCACCGAACACCGCCCCGCTGCGCCCCCACCCTGACATGTCCCCGGTAGCCCTCGACCCTCCGCGCCCTTCGCTGCCGTGGACGCGGATCGGAGCCGGAGTGCTCGCGCTTGCAGTGGGCATCGCCGTCGGAGCATGGGCACCGTGGTCGGAGCCCGGTGGCGAAGCAGAGCCGCTGGCCGCCGACGGTCTCCCTGAGACGATCGTTCCCGATACGCCCCAAGAGCTCGTCCCCGTCCCATCGCAGGACCCATTCGCCAACGACCCGTTCGCCGGTGCACCCGAGGACTTCCCGACGCCGGAGCAGTTCTTCGACCAACTCCCCCAGGACTTCCTGGACCAACTGCCGGACGACTTCCTCGAACAGCTCCCTCCTGGCTTTTTCGAAGGGCTCCCTGACGGTCCTTCGATCGATACGGTCGGCCTCATCGGGTTCAGCGGGCTCCCCGATGGGTATCAAGTGCGCAGCAACGTCTCCAGCAGCTCCAACGATTCGGCGAGTCAACGCATCCGTTTGCTGGGCCCAGAGGGCCCCGTCGATGTCCAGGCGATACGCGCCGCCGAGGTTGCGCTGCCTGACACCGGGGACCGCTTCACGGCGGCCGGAGTCGAAGGCCGGATCGAGGGTTCAGCCGGGGTCACGACGATCTCCTGGCTCGCTGAGCCCGACCTGCTCATCACCGTCGAGGCCACGAGCGACATCCGCCTCGACACCTTGACCGAGATCGTCGTGGCAGTAGAGGTGAGGGGATGAAGCGCACCGACCCCGATTGGGCAGCCGATGTCCTCGCCGCCACCCGGTCCGAGTTGGGACGGGTCGTGGTCGGGCAGGAGCGCATGCTGGAGAGAATCCTCACGTCGCTCCTCGCGAACGGGCACTGTCTGTTGGAGGGTGTCCCTGGGCTCGGCAAGACGTTGACCCTGTCGACCTTGGCTCGAGTCCTCGGCGGGAGCTTCTCACGCATCCAGTTCACCCCCGACCTGCTCCCCTCCGACATCGTCGGCACCCGGATCTATCGGGCGTCGACGGAGAAGTTCGACGTCGAGCCCGGTCCGATCCTCTCCAACTTCGTCCTCGCCGACGAGATCAACCGGGCGCCGGCGAAGGTGCAGGCAGCCATGCTGGAGGTCATGTCCGAGCGCCAGGTGACGATCGGTGATCAGACCTTCGCCGCCCCAAAGCCGTTCCTGGTGATGGCGACCCAGAATCCGGTCGAGTCCGAGGGGGTCTATCCGCTGCCGGAAGCCCAGCGCGATCGCTTCTTGATGCGGGTGCCGGTCGACTATCCGACGGTCTCCG
The DNA here is from genome assembly GCA_024641285.1 of bacterium. Taxonomy (GTDB): domain Bacteria; phylum Actinomycetota; class Acidimicrobiia; order Spongiisociales; family ZC4RG35; genus JAHEDH01. Next base: position 13,360 of record JAHEDH010000080.1, read on the forward strand.
AGGAACTCGAGATCATGCGCCGCTCGGATCTGACGCCGGATTCGGCCAAGGCCGTGCTCGATCCGGCTTCGGTCTCCGAACTCCAGCAGGTGACGGCTGGGATCTTCGTCGATCAGCGAGTCAGCGAGTATGCGCTCCGGCTCGTGACGTCGACCCGGTCGCCCTCGGCGGCCGGCCTCGCTCAACTCGAGGGTCTCATCGAATTCGGGGCGAGCCCGCGTGCTTCCCTCGCCCTGGTCGCATGCGGGCGCGGGTTGGCGCTGCTCAGAGGCAGGGACTTCGTGACCGAACAGGACGTGTACGACGTCGCATACGATGTCTTGAACCACCGACTGATCCTGTCGTTCGAGGCCGTAGCGGACGGGGTGGGCGTCGACGACGTGCTCGTCGAGTTGTTGTCCTCGATCCCCACAGCCGACTGATGGATCCGGCGACGTTCGATCGACTGCGACACCTGGACCTGACGGTCGCGCGCCGTGTCGAGGGCCTGCTGCAAGGCGATCACCGAGGCCTGCTGCCCGGTGCCGGCCAGACGCCCGGTGAGGCTCGGCCGTACCAGCCGGGTGACGACGTGCGACGAATCGACTGGAATGTCACGGCGCGGACGCAGCGGACCCACGTGCGCGATACCGAGGCCGATCACGAGCTCGAGACGACGCTCGTCGTCGACGCTTCCGCGTCGATGTCATTCGGCACGGCGCTGGGTACCAAGATGGACGTCGGCCTGGCCGTCGCGGCCGTCTACGGGTTCGCCTCGCTCAGCGGCGGCAACCGCGTCGGCGCCGTCGTCCTGGGCGGGGCGAGACGCATCCCTCCTCGGACGGGCCGGGCCCATCTGTACGCGGTGCTCGGTGCCATCTCCGAGGCGGAAGGGGCTCCGGCGATCGATCTGACCTCAGGTCTGGCCGGATTGGCGAGGGCGCGGTCGAGGCGCGGCCTGACGGTCGTGATCTCCGACTTCCTCGACGAGGGCGGCTGGGATCGCCCGCTCAGGATGCTCTCACACCGCCACGAGGTGGTCGCCGCCATCGTGTCCGATCCCCGTGAGCTGGAACTCCCGAACGTCGGGGTGGTCCGGATGTCCGATCCCGAGACGGGTCGACAGGCCTGGGTGGACACGGCCAGCCGCCGGTTCCGCTCCGAGTACCGCGCCGCAGCCGAGAGGCGCCGCGTCGAGACCGAGCGGCGGATCATCCGCTCGGGGGCACGGGTGATGGCTCTGTCGACGGGCTCGGACTGGGTGGGTGACATCGTCACCTGGGTGATGGGTCGGAGACGGGCAGGCGTCTCGTCGGGGAGGTCGGCATGAGCGTCGAAGCGCCGGTCCGCCTGCTCGCGCTCGTCGTCCCGGCCGCGCT
>JAHEDH010000081.1 GCA_024641285.1 bacterium
CTTCCCGACCGAGCCTCCGGCGCGCTCGGCGGTGCAGGTCGCAGCTCTTCCGCGTCCAGAGTTCCTCGTCGAGATCGAATTGATCGCCTGCAGATGATGAGCCGACGCGAGGTCCTGGACCACTTCGGGATCTCCACCGAGAACGACGGCGCGTTTGCCGGCGGATGGATCGATACCTCCGGCCCTTCGTTCGAGTCGGTCGACCCGTCGACCGGCGAGGTACTCGCCGCCGTGACCGGTGCCACGCTCGAGGAGTATGCGGCGGTCGCAGACGCGGCCACCGGGGTTTTCGAGGCTTGGCGCATGCTCCCGGCCCCGCAGCGCGGCGAATATGTGCGCCGGGTCGGAAACGCCCTGCGCGAGCACAAAGAGCCGCTCGGCGCGCTCGTATCGATGGAGATGGGCAAGATCCTCCCGGAGGGTCTGGGCGAGGTGCAGGAGATGATCGACATCTGCGACTTCGCGGTCGGTTTGTCTCGCCAGCTGTACGGGCTGACCATGGCGTCTGAGCGGCCTCGCCACCGCATGTACGAGCAGTGGCACCCGCTCGGCCCGGTCGGTGTGATCTCGGCGTTCAACTTCCCGGTGGCAGTGTGGTCATGGAACGCCACGATCGCCGCCGTGTGCGGCGATCCGATCGTGTGGAAGCCGTCGGAGAGAACGCCGCTGACGGCGATTGCCGTCACCCGCATCGTCGCGTCCGTCATGGAAGGCTCGGGGTTCGAGGCCGTCTTCGGGCTCGTGATCGGTGACGGGTCGATGATCGGTGATGCGATGTCGCGCGATCGCCGCCTCCCTCTGATCTCGGCGACGGGCTCGTGTCGCATGGGCAGGATCCTCGGGCCGATCGTGGCCGAGCGCATGGGACGATCCATCCTCGAGCTCGGCGGCAACAACGCCATCATCGTGATGGACGACGCCGATCCCGAGCTGGCCGTCCGGGCTGCGCTCTTCTCGGCGGTCGGGACCGCGGGCCAGCGGTGCACGTCGCTGCGCCGGCTCATCGTGCAGAACGGCATCGTCGAGGATCTCGTCGAACGGCTCGCGGCCGCATATGAACAGGTGCCGATCGGAGACCCGTTGGACCCGGGCACCCTGATGGGGCCGCTCTCGTCCCGGCGTGCCGTCGACGAGATGATGGCGGCGCTCGACGCCGCCGTGTCACAGGGAGGCGAGATCGTCACCGGCGGCAAGGTCGTCGATCGCCCGGGCTTCTACGTGGAACCGACGATCGTCCGGATCGATGCCGACGCGCCGATCGTACAGACAGAGACCTTCGCTCCCATCCTGTATGTGATCGGCTTCGACACCCTCGACGAGGCGATTGCCATCCAGAACGGCGTCGAGCAGGGTCTCTCGTCGGCGATCTTCACGGACTCGGTCCGCACTGCAGAGACGTTCCTGTCGCACATCGGCTCGGACTGCGGCATTGCCAACGTGAACATCGGGACGTCCGGGGCGGAGATCGGAGGAGCGTTCGGCGGGGAGAAGGAAACGGGCGGCGGCCGGGAAGCCGGCTCCGATGCATGGAAGGCATACATGCGGCGGCAGACCACCACCATCAACTGGGGTGGGGATCTTCCGCTGGCACAGGGCATCGAGTTCGGATGACCGAAACCGAGCTCCTCGTGGGGCTCGCCGCGATCTTCGTGTTCGGGGTGGGCGCACAATGGTTCGCCGCCCGCCTCCGAATCCCATCCATCCTCGTCCTTCTCCTACTCGGGTTCGTCGCAGGTCCCTTGACGGGCATCGTCCGCCCGGACGAGATGTTCGGTGACGTGTTCTTCTCGATCGTGCCGTTGGCAGTCGGGGTGATCCTGTTCGAGGGCGGCGCCACGCTCGAGTTCTCGGATGTGACCGGCCACGGTTCGGTGGTCCGACGACTCATCACCTGGGGCGTCCTCGTCGTCTGGGGGCTTGCATCCCTGGCCGGTGTTTGGATTCTCGGCCTCGAAACCGGTGTCGCGATCCTGCTGGGGGCGGTGATCACCGTGTCCGGTCCGACCGTGGTTGGCCCGCTGCTCAGATCGGTGAAGCCGAGCCGACGGGTTCGAACGATCCTCAACTGGGAGGGAATCCTGATCGACCCGGTCGGTGCGATCCTGGCGGTCATCGTGTTCGACCTTCTCATCGAAGGGGGAGGCTCCTTCGGGGACGGGATCACCGGGCTCCTGGCGACAGTCGGCGCCGGGGCGGTCGTCGGCCTGGCCGGCGCGGGCCTCATCGTCCTACTGCTCAAGCGCTATCTCATCCCCGATCGCCTCCAACCGGCGACGATGCTCATGTTCGTGCTCGCCGCCTTCGCCGTCAGCGACCTCATCCGTCACGAGTCCGGGCTGCTCGCTGTGACGCTGATGGGCATGGCACTGGCGAATCAGAAGTTCGCCCCCGTCGAGCGGATCGTCGAATTCAAGGAGGTCCTCCGCGATCTGCTCATCGGTGCGCTCTTCATCATGCTCGCTGCCAGGCTGGAGCTCGAAGAGATCACATCGGTCGGCTGGCGGGAGTTCGCCTTCCTCGCAGTGCTGGTGCTGGCGGCCCGGCCGCTCGCCGTGTTCCTGTCGACGCTCGGCTCCGATCTCGAGCTCCGCGAGAAGTTGTTCATGAGCTGGGTCGCCCCGCGGGGCATCGTCGCTGCCGCCGTCGCCTCCGTGTTCGCCATCGAACTGGAGGCGGCGGGAGTCCCGGGAGCCGAGCGGCTCGTCCCGTTGGTGTTCTTCGTGATCGTAGGTACGGTCGCCCTCTACTCGGTGACCGCGAAGTACGTCGGCAAGACCCTCGGGGTCGTCGAAGAGATGCCGGCAGGATTGGTGATCATCGGAGCGAACCCCGTGACGCGGCAGCTGGCACAGGCCGTGTCCGCGCTCGGGGTGCCGGTCTCGATGGTCGCCTCGAACCACTCCGAGCTCACGAAGGCGCGCCTGGAGGGACTCGATGCCTATCGGGCGAGCGTTCTCGTCGACGATGCCCAGGAGGACGAGAACCTGGTGCTGGTCGCAACGCCGAACGACGAGTTCAACGCGCTTGCGACGATCAGCGCCATCGAGGCGAGAGGACGCTCGCGGGTGTTCCAGCTGGCGCCCACCATCGGGAGCGACCAGGTGGCTCAGCGTCTCAGGGGCCGCAACCTCGGCACGTCGACATTCAGCTTCGTCGAAGCCTCCGAGCAGCTGCTGGGAGGTGGATCCTTCCGGGCGACCCCGATGACCGAGCAATTCGGATTCGCCGACTACCTGGCCGAGTACGGCGGGCGGTCGACGCCGCTGTTCGTCGTTCGGGACGGCGAGATCGTCGAAACGTTCACCGACGAAGGCTCGCCGACCGTGACGGCCGGTCAGACAGTCGTAGCAATGATCGCCGGGACCCCCTCAGATCCGGCCACCGTCGACGCCGAAGAGATCCGTGAGACACTCGAGCAGTCCAAACCGCACGAGCAGCGGAGCGAGGCGCCCTGAGCTCAGCCGAACCGGTAGCCCACCGAGCGCACCGTGACGATCCACCCGGCGCGCTCCTCGCCGAGCTTCGCACGAAGACGTCGGACGTGCACATCCACCGTTCTCGCCCCACCGAAGTAGTCGTATCCCCACACCTTCGACAGCAGCTGTTCTCTCGTCCAGACCCGGCCGCGATGCTCGACGAAGAATCGGAGCAATTCGTATTCCATGTAGGTGAGATCGAGGGGCTCACTGGTCAGCGTCGCCTGGTAGGTGAGCGGATTGAGCGCGAGATCCTCGAAGCTCAGCGTGGCGTCGGGGCCGGAGGCGGTGTCGGCCAGCCTGCGCAGCCTGACTGCGATCTCGGCGGAATCGGGCGGATGGGCGATGAAGTCGGCGACACCACTTGCCTGCTCGACCAGAGGGAACTGCGCGGCGTGCGCCACGGCCAGCACCGGCAGGCCACTCGCTTCCACCATCTCCTCGATGTGGCGGAGCCGGCGCATCGGCTCGTCTCCGAGATCGACGACGAGGACCGACCATTGGGACACCGTGTCCGCCGTGACCAGTTCGAGACTGTCGACGTGCGTCGGACGAATGCCACCGATGGCGAGCGCCGCCGCCAGTTCCTCGGAACACTCCTTGGGGTACAGGGCTACTTCCATCAGAGCACCGGAAGGTAGGTCTCGAGCTCGAAGCGCGACACGTGATGTTGGTACCGGTCCCACTCCTTGCGCTTGTTGCGGAGGAACCAGTCGGTTACGTGATCGCCGAGTGCTCGCCTGATCAGCTCGGAGCCTTCCATGACGTCGAGGGCCTCCGAGAGCGTCTCGGGGAGCCGGGAGATGCCCGCGGCCTGGCGCTCGGCCGGACTGAGGGTGAAGACGTTGCCCGGGAGCTCGGCAGGGAGCTGGTAGCCCTTCTCGATCCCGTCGAGCCCCGCCGCGAGCAGCACCGCCATCGTGAGGTAGGGGTTGGCGGCGGAGTCCGCCGATCGGTACTCCACCCGCACCGAATCCGGCTTGTTCTTCTTCACGGTCGGTACCCGCACCAGCGCGGATTGGTTGTTGTGGCCCCACGACACCCAGATCGGTGCATCGAAACCGGCGACGAGCCGCTTGTACGAGTTGACCCACTGGTTGGTGACGGCCGTGATCTCCCGGGCGTGGGTGAGCAGGCCGGCGATGAAGGACTCGCCCGTCTTCGACAGGCCGTGCTCGGCACCCTCCTCGGCGAAGACGTTGTGCTCGCCCTCGAAGAGCGACATGTGCATGTGCATGCCGCTCCCGTCGTGGTCCTCGAGCGGTTTCGGCATGAACGTTGCGTAGATACCGTGGGCGAGGGCGACCTCTTTGACGGTCAGGCGGAAACTCATGATGTTGTCGGCCATCGTCAGGGCATCGGTGTATCGGACGATGATCTCGTGCTGGCTCGGGGCGACCTCGTGGTGGGAATGCTCGATCGGGATGCCCATCCGCTCCAGGGCATTGATCGTCATTCGTCGGTACTCGCGGGCCGAGTCGAGCGGTGTCAGGTCGAAATACCCGCCGCGGTCCAGCACCTGCGGCTCCGGACCGGAGTCGGCGAAGTAGAAGTATTCGAGCTCGGGAGCGACGTAGAACGTGTACCCCATGTCCGCCGCCCGCTGGAGGTTCTTCTTGAGCACCGTGCGAGGGTCACCGGCGAACGGCTCCCCGTCGGGGGTCACGATGTCACAGAACATCCGCGCCACCTGCTCCTCCTGGCGCCATGGCAGGATCTGGAACGTGGAGGGGTCGGGAAACGCCAGCATGTCGGCTTCCTGCAGGCGGGCGTAGCCGTCGATCGACGAGCCGTCGAACGTCATGCCCTCTTCGAAGGCGGTCTGGAGCTCTTGTGGGCTGATCGAGACCGACTTCAGGAATCCCTGGACGTCGGTGAACCACAGGCGGATGAATCGGATCTTCCGCTCCTGGACCTGACTGAGGACGTAATCGGACTGTCTACTCACGTCCGAGACGCTAACACTGAGCCCCCCACTGTTCCCAAGCCGAAACACAGCGTTAACGAGCGCAGTGCCGGCTGCGGGGACTGAGCCGATTGCGGGGACTGAATCCCCTGCACCCTGCGGGCTGCCCTTGGGGGCAGCTTGTTTGTTCCCCCTTCGGGGGAACAGGCTTGCGCCAGCAAGCCATGGGGGGTTCGAACGCATCCTCCTCGATCCCCCCTGGCTGCCCCAGAGGGCAGCCCGTCCCCCCTAGCGGGGGACAAACACTGCGCCAGCAAGCCATGGGGGGTTCGAACGCATCCTCCTCGATCCCCCCTTGGCTGCCCCAGAGGGCAGCCCGTCCCCCCTAGCGGGGGACAAACACTGCGCCAGCAAGCCATGGGGGTTGGACGCGGTTCGGTCGATCCCCCCTGGCTGCCCTTGGGGGCAGCCAGTCCCCGTCAAGGGGGACAAACACCGCGTTGGCGTGTGGCGTGTGGCGCCTCAGGCCACGGGCACGCCGATCTCGAGGAGGGTGCCGTCGAGGTCGATCTCGGTGTCGAGGGCGCAGGCGGGGACGACAACGGTGGAGCCTTGCTTCATCTCGACTTGCCCGACTTCGGCGGCGCCGGCCACGCACATCAGCACCCGGAACCCGGGGGCGTCGCGCAGGCGGATCGCCCGCTCGCCCCGGTGCTCGTCGATCCAATAGTGGGGAGTCCGGGCGAGCGCCCGGTGGGTGCCTGTCTTCATCGGTGGCAGATCGAAGGCTTCGGGGTGAACGGGGACGACGGTCTCGCGGGCCTCCTCGGTGTGGAGCTTGCGCGGGTCCCGGTCGTACTCGCCTGACCAGTCGTACAGCCGGAAGGTCGTGTCGCTCGGGGTCTGGATCTCGGCGACCATGACGCCCGCACCCAGCGCGTGGATCATTCCGGCGGGAACGTGATGGAAGGAGCCGACCTGCGCCGGGACGCCACGCAGGTGCGGGACGACCGTGACTCCGTCGAGATCGGCTTCGATCCGCTCACGGGGCGTCGCGGTGTCGACATCGAGGAAGAGCGTCGATCCGGGGTCGGCATCGACCACGTACCAGGATTCCGTCTTGAGATGGGTGCCCGGATGCTTCGCCGTGTATTCCGCCGTCGGATGCACCTGCACCGAGAGATGCTCGCGGGCGTCGATGAACTTGACCAGGAGTGGGAATCGCCCGTCCTCGGTCAGGGGAACAGGGCCCATCAGCTCCGCACCGAACTTGGCGGCGAGTGCACCGAGTGACCATCCGCGCCATCGACCTTCGATCACCCGCGACACCGGGTCCTCCACCTGCGGAGCGACCTGCGGCGCCAGATCGGCGATCTCCCAACTCTCGCCGAAATAGGCGCGTCCGGGGTACTTGCCCCACTCGGACAGGCGGGTCCCCCCCCACGGCTTCTCGACCAGCACCGGGGCGACCTGGAAGGGCTCGAGCATTCAGAACACTTCCGGACAGAACGGGGCGCGGTGATGGGCGAACATCCGGTCTGCGAGCGCGGCGGCGTCCATCGACCCATCTATCGTCCCGGCGAGGACCGAGGCGGAGAACCTGGGGCGTCCCATGAGCGCCACGCCGAGGTCCGAGACGTCGATTTCGAGGTCAGCCGGCCCGGAGCTCCCCGAGCAGTCGATCCGGTGCCCGTCCCAGCCGAGCCGGTAGGTGCCGTTGGCGATCCCCATGTCGTCGGCGATCGCCAACGTGAGCGCACCAGGCTCCGAATACGCACGAGACGTCAGCGCCCGCTCAACGTCGAGGACGCGAACCCAGACCGTGTCGGTCAGGGTGCGGTCCACCCGCCGGATCCCGGTCAGGTATTCGAACAGCGGGTCGTCGAGCGGCCGGAAGCGGGCCTTCACCTTCGTCGCCAGGTCGAGTCCGAGGACGATCGACCACAGCGCCGACCACGAAGCCGGTGACGATCCCAACAGTTCGACCACGTGGACGATGTCGGCGGAGTGGGCGCCGTCGAACTTGCTCTCGACCCGGAACTGGGCGTATCCGGTGGCCCGGCCGTCGTCGGCCACCGAGACGGCGGTCCGAAGCGCGCTGTTGCCGTCCCGTCGGTCCGGCGTGTCACGCAGCCGGCGATGCCGCCACCATGGCTCGGTGCGCGCGAAGGCGCCCGGCACTTCGCGGCGAATGTGCTCATACAGAGGCGGCAGCGCCGACGCCGCCTCCTCGGGGGTGATCATTTCGATGCGGTCGGGACTGGGCATCGAGTTGCGGAACCGGGCACCGCGACGATCGAGCTCGATCGAGACGGCGTCGATAGCCCGTCCGTAGCCGAACCGCCCGTAGATCGCGGAGTCGGATGCCCACAGGGCGGCGATCACGTCGCCGTGCTCGACGGCCTCGGCGAGGTGGGCGGACATGAGTTGGCGCAGCACGCCGCGCCGTCGATGTGTGGGCGAGACACTCACCCAGGTGGTGCCGGCGCACGGAATCGATCCGTTGGGGACGGTCATGTCGAGGTCGAACGATCCGAGCGTTCCGACGATCAGGTCGCCATCCTCGGCGACCATGCCGCGATCGATTCCACCGGTCTCGATGATTCGGTTCTTCCAATCCTCCCGCTTCTCCTCGTCCTCTGGGAGGTCGAAGGAGAACTGCAGGCTCATCGCCTCGAACAGAGGGAAGATGTCGTCTCGGTTCGCCCGCCGGACGGTCGTCATCTCAGGAGCTTGTCGTGGTCGCCCTGAGCTCGGCGTCGTCGGCCGCGGCAGTGAATGCGGTGACAGTGACATCGAACTGATCGAGCGCCGTGATCCGTGGCTCGCGGTCGGGCCCGGTGAAACCGGCCAAGACGTCGTCGGCGCTGTCGGCCGCCGCCTGGGCGGTCGCCGTCAGGACACCGTGCGCTTCGCTCAGGGTGACCGGCGGGACGACGGCACCGAGATTCGTCGCCCATCCATCCATCCGGTTGGCGAGGTCCGTCAGCAGGCTCTCGCCATCGGCATATTCGAGCGTCCTGGGCTCGGCGTCCCAGCGACCGTTGATCTCGGCCATCTCAGCTTGGAATGCCAACAGCTCCGACTCGGCGGTGGCGATCTGGCCCAGGTAGTCCTGGGTCTCGGGTGAGAGGACGGGGGCGGGCGCCGTGGTGGTGACGGCATCGGCGCTCGTGGTCGTGGTGGTGGTGGTTTCGACGGTGTCCACCCCGTTGGCGCCGATGTCCTGGGTCTCTCCGTCTGCCGAGGGGAGGTTTTGAACGAAGACGTAGGTGAACGTCATCATCCCGAGGATCACGAGAGGAAGCAGCCAGCGGCCGGGGCGGGGATCGGGGTTCATCACCATCGGTTCAGAAACGTTAGTCACGTCCACAGAAGTTCCCGGTCACTCGCGACCCTCTTGATGACACCTCGGCGGTTGCATACGTTCCGGCCATGGATCCCTCATCACCAGCCGATCAGGACGAACGTGTCGAATCGCTGCCGTGGGAACGGCTCGCAGCGCCAGACGGAGGAGACCGTCGGCGCATGACCATCGTGGCCGTAGCGGTCGTCATCGCCGCAGTGACCGCTTCGGCGACCAGGACGCTCTGGCCGTCTCCTCCTCTGGCGGCGCCGCCCACCACGTCGATGGCGGTGTCGCCCGCGGTCACCCAAGCTGCTGCGACGCCGACCACCGTGGCGGCCCGGCTGCTGACCGAGGCCGATCTCCGGGCGATCTCGCCAGACGATGCGACCCGCGCCGTGGCGGCCCACGCCCAGTGGTTCGTCACCGAATGGCTCACCATCGACGGCGAGATGTCCTCGGCGGCTCGGGCGATGGTGCCGGAAGGGACCTCGGTGACCTCGCTGGACGAGTCGGCCCGGAGCTTCGTCGAGTCGGCGATCGTGACGTCGGTCTCCGAGGTCGGCGAGGCGGTGTGGGAGGCGTCGGTGCTCGTCCGCAGCCTGTCGGCCTTCGGGGAAGGCGGGTACATGCGAGTCCCCGCGAGAGTGTTCCTGGTCACGGTTGCGATCGGTGAAGACGGGCCGTTCGTGCTCGATGTCCCGACGCCCGGGCCGCTGCCGGTCGCCACCTCCGCCCCCCTCGATCTGGTCGATGAGCAGGCACCTGCAGGTGTGATCGCGGCGGCGATCGACGTGATGGGCGAGGGAGGTCTCGTCGACGAGGCGTCGGTCCGCAGTCAGCGGTCGGCCGCGCTGTGGCGTGTGAGCGGAGTGGTTCGGGACGACGCCGGCGTTCCGGTCATGGTCGCTGTCTGGACCGACCACGAGGGTGGTCGGGTCCCGGCACCGCGGGTGCCTTGATCAGCCGAAGTGGGATTCGAGGGCCGCAACCGCCCGGCCCTGGATGTCGTCCCAGGACGCTGCGCCGTCCTTGGTCAACGTCACGAAGTCTGCCGTGAGAAACATGCTGACCACGCCCGGAATGGCGAGGAGCTCGGCCGCCAGCGGGCTGTCGTCGGCGTTTGCCGCAGTGAACGTGGTCGGCCCGCCAACCGCCGATCCGACGGTGAACTTGAGTGCATTGGGGTTCGGGGTTCTGTCGATGCCGATCGCCATGAACGTCTTCCCTCGTGTCGTCGATCCGCGGTGCCATGCCCGGTCCGCTGGCGTCGGATCGTAGCGACCATCATGGTGGGGTGGCGATCGGCATCGACGTGGGCGGAACCTTCACCGACCTGGTGCTCGTCGAGGGCGCCCGAGTGACCGTCGGCAAGGTTGCGACGACACCCGACCAGTCGGTCGGTGTCGTGGAGGGGGCGATCGCTGTCGGCGCCATCGGGCAGTCGATGCTGGTCCATGGCACGACGGCGGCGACCAACGCGCTGCTCGAGCACAAGGGCGCCAAGATCGCGATGATCACCGACGGAGGATTCCGCGACCTCATCGAGATCGGCCGGTCGGACCGGCCTGCCCTCTACGACACCGCAGTGAAGCGCCCGGAGGCGCTCGTCGCCAGAGAGCACCGATTCGAGTCGACCGACTCCGATCTCATCCAGCAGGTCCTCAGCTGCAAACCCGACGTCGTCGTCGTCGCGTTGAATGACGCCTACCGCGACGGCGCCGCCGAGTCGGCGCTGCGAGCCCGCATCCGCGAAGTCGCCGACATCGATGTGGTTCTCAGCCACGAGATCGCCAATGAGTTCCGTGAGTTCGAGCGTGCCAGCACGGCCGTCACCGCCGGATTCCTGAGACCGGCCGTCGACTCATATCTGCGCCGGCTGGAGGCGACGGCCACACCGGCCATCGCCACGGAGGTCCTCATCATGAGATCCAACGGTGGTGTCGCCCCGATCGGCACCGCGGCGGCCAACCCGACGACGATTCTGCTCTCCGGCCCGGCGGGTGGCGTGGCCGCCGCAGCCGAGCTCGCAACGCGGCTCGGCATTCAACGGGCCATCTCGTTCGACATGGGCGGAACCTCCACCGACGTGTGTCGGATCGAGGACGGGGCACCGGTCATCGCCCAGAGCACCGAGGTCGGTGGCTACCCGTGTCTCATGCCCACCGTCTCGATCCACACGGTCGGCGCCGGCGGCGGGTCGATCGCCTGGGTCGATCCCGGTGGTGCGCTCCGGGTCGGGCCTCAGAGTGCCGGTGCGGTGCCTGGCCCGGCCGGGTACGCGCGAGGCGGGGTCGAGCCCACCGTGACCGACGCGAACATCGTCCTCGGCCGGATCGATCCGGCTGCGGTTTTCGGCGACGGGGTGGAAATCGACCGGGCGGCTGCCGAGCGGTCGGTCGCAGCCCTCGGCGACAGGCTCGGCATGTCGCCGATCGAGACTGCGATCGGGATCGTCGAGGTGGTCGAATCCCACATGGAGCGTGCGATCGGTCAGGTGTCGGTGAGCGAGGGATACGACGCCAGAGCCGCCAGCCTCGTTGCGTTCGGAGGGGCCGGAGGATTGCACGCCGCAGCCCTGTCCACTCGGCTGGGCATGGCCTCGGTCATCGTCCCGAACCACGCGGGCGTGTTCTCGGCGGTCGGATTGCTGCTCAGTCCCACCCGAGTCGATGTGACCGTCCCCTCGCTCGATCTCGAACCCGACGACGTCGACCGCCTCTCTGCTCGAGCGACGGAGGCGGCGTCGGAGCAGTTCACCGCAGCGGTCGGATCCACCCCCGAGGCGGTGGAGTTGGTGGCGATGGCCCGCTACGCCGGGCAATCCCACGAGTTGGCGGTTCCGATCGACCGAGCTGGTGGCGGCGACCGCCTGGTCGAGTCCTTCGGCTTCGTCCACGAACAACGCAACGGCTTTCAGCGTCAGGGAGACCCCGTCGAGCTGGTCGCTGTCAGGGCCACGGCAACCGCAGGGTCCGGGCTCGAGGTTCCTCCACCAGATGTCCGCCCCGGCGCACCGACCAGCCGGCGCGTTCACACCGGCGATGGCTTGACGCCGGTGCCGATCCATCAACGGGCGACCCTTGCGCCGGCGTCGGTCGTCGACGGCCCCGCGATGATCGAGGACGGCGGATCGACGATCTGGGTTCCGGTCGGTTACACCGCAACCGTGCTGATCGGCGGGGAACTGGAGTTGCGGCGATGACGATGTCCCCGATCGACCTCGAGATCGCCAGGAACCGGTTGCGCGGCATCGCCGACGAGATGGGGATCGTGCTGCGCCGGACCGCTTACTCCCCGAACATCAAGGAGCGAGCCGATTGCTCGGCCGCCGTGTTCACCGCGCAAGGCGAGATGCTCGCACAGGCCGAGCACATCCCGGTCCATCTCGGAGCCATGCCGGCGTCGGTTCAGGCGGTCATCGACCGCTTCGACCCCGAGCCGGGCGTGCAGTATGCGGTGAACGATCCCTTCGAGGGCGGAACCCATTTGAACGATCTGACGATCGTCCAGCCGGTGTTCCGGGCAGGTCGGCTGATCGCCTGGGTCGGCAACCGCGCCCATCATGCCGATGTCGGCGGTGAGGCTCCGGGCTCGATGCCCGCACATGCCACGGACGTGCGCCAGGAGGGGATCGTCGTGTCGCCGATGCCGGCCGTCAGGTCCGGTGTGTGGCTCGACGGGTTCCTCCAACCCTTCCTCGCCGCGACCCGCACGCCGCACGAGCGCCGCGGTGATCTCTCGGCCCAGTTGGGTGCCAACCAGGTGGCGGTGAGGAGGCTCGGCGATCTCGTCGGTGACGACGTGGACGGCTTCGTGGCGATGGCCGCCGAGATTCTCGGGTACGGCGAGCGTCGGATGGCTGCGGCCATCGGTGGCCTCGACTCGGGCACGTTCCGATTCACCGATTACATGGAATTCGGTGACGCAGACGTCGCCATTCGTGTTGCCCTCGACATCGGTGCCGATGGCATTGTCGCCGACTTCACCGGCAGCGACGATCAGGTGCCGGCGAATTTCAACGCAGTCGAGGCCGTGACACGATCCTGTCTGTACTACGCGCTCCGGGTGGTCACCGATCCGACCATCCCCGCAAACGGAGGCAGCTACCGGGTGACGGGCCTGAAGACGCGGCCGGGGAGCATCGTGTCTGCGCTGCCCCCGGCGGCTGTGGCGGCGGGCAATGTGGAGACGAGTCAGCGAATCGCAGATGTTCTGCTGGGTGCGTTCGCCGAGGCGGCGAGGGGTCGGGTTCCGGCGGCGTCGCAGGGGACCATGAACAACGTCCTCATCGGAAACGACACGTTCGCCTACTACGAGACGGTGGCGGGTGGCCAGGGCGCCGGGAGCGGTCGTCACGGTGAGTCCGGTATCCAAACCGGCATGACGAACACCAGGAACACTCCCATCGAGTCGCTCGAGCGCCATTACCCGTTCCGGGTCACTCGCTACACGCTCCGACGCAACAGCGGCGGAGGCGGGCGATTCCGAGGCGGTGAGGGCATCGAGCGCGAGATCGAGTTCGCCGCCCCTGCCACGCTCTCGTTGATGGGTGAGCGCAGACGACACCGGCCGTGGGGGCTCGAAGGCGGCGAGCCGGGTGCCTGTGGCGAGGACATCCTCACCCGCGCCGACGGCTCGGTCGAGCGCCTCCCGGGCAAGGTGACCGTCGAGGTCGATCCCGGTGACGTGCTCCTGGTTCGTACCCCGGGCGGTGGCGGCTACGGGAGGTAGCATCGTCGCATGGCGCTCGTATCCGATCTGATCGACCTCCTCGGGCGAGATCGTGTCCTCGACGACCCGCTGAATGCCTGGATGTACGGGAAGGACGGCGGCGTGTTCCGCGGTCAGGTCGACGTGGTGGTGCTGCCCGAGACGACCGAAGAGGTCGCCGAGATCGTGCGGGTCGCCGAACGGCACGATACGGCGATCGTGGCCCGCGGCGCGGGAACCGGGCTCGCCGGGGGAGCGGTCCCTGTCGGCCGCAACGTGCTGGTCTCGATGATCCGGATGAACGAGATCTTCGAGGTCGATGCCGCCAACCGCACCGCATGGGTCGGGCCCGGAGTGATCAATCTCGATCTCTCCCGCCGCACCGAGCCACTGGGACTTCACTTCGCGCCCGATCCATCGTCGCAGTCCGCCTGCACGATCGGCGGCAACGTAGCCAACAACTCGGGCGGACCGCATTGTCTCGCCGAGGGCACCACGGTCAACCACGTGCTCGGCATGGAGGTCGTGTTGGCGGGTGGGGAGATCGTGACCCTCGGCGGGCCTGCTCCCGATCCGATCGGGCTCGATCTGCGAGGGGTTCTCATCGGCTCGGAGGGGACCCTCGGCATCGTGACAAAGGTGCTCGTCAAGCTCACCCAGAACGCACCAGACGTGCGCACGCTGTTGTGCGCGTTCGCCTCTGTCGAGGATGGGGGAAGGGCGGTCTCCGGGATCATCGCCGCCGGGGTCGTGCCGGCTGCGCTCGAGATGATGGATCAGAGGATGACCATTGCAGTCGAGAACTGGCTGAAGGCCGGCCTCCCGACCGAGGCGGCCGCGATCCTCCTGGCAGAGGTGTCCGGGAGCACCGCGTCGGTCGAGGCGGAGGCCGCGGTGATCAGCCGGGTGGCGTCGGAGTCCGGCGCTTCGAGCGTTTCGCTCGCGGCCGACGAGGCCGAGCGCCAGCTGCTGTGGAAGGGCAGGAAGTCGGCCTTCGGTGCCGTGGCGCAATCGGCCCCCGACTACTACCTCCACGACACGGTGGTGCCGCGCACACGCCTCGTCGAGGCGATGGCCGAGGTCTACGCCATCGGCGAGAAGTACGACCTGGTGATGATGAACGTCTTTCATGCCGGCGACGGGAATCTCCACCCGCTGATGACCTTCGACGCATCAGAGCCGGGGGCCGTCGATCGCGTGCAGGCCGCCGCTTCCGAACTCGT
>JAHEDH010000203.1 GCA_024641285.1 bacterium
GTGTCGAGCACCGTCCCGTACGTGTGCGAGGCGGTCAGCACCTCCACGCCGCCCATCTTGAAGTCACCTGTGAGGTTGGGACTCGTGCCGGTCACCTGCGTGAGCAGCTTCGACACGCGCTCGGCGACGATCTGCAGGGCACCGGGCTCGAGGTCGGCGAGGACGGCGGCGAACGAGTTGTCCGTGGCTCTGCCGACCTCGTCCACGTCGCGCACTCCGGCGGCGATCGTGGCGGCGAGATGCTTCATGAGCTCCAGGTAGGCGGGGTCGGCGATGTTGCTGACGTCCATGTCCGGGAAGGTGACATACAGCACGCCGTAGATGTCGCCCCGGCGCACCAGCCAACGTTGGGCGCGCTGGATCGACTCGAAGATGCCGTTTCGGTTCAGCAGGCTCGTATCGAGGTCGACGGTGCCGACGACGTCGAGCGTGAACTTGATACGGTCGAGCTCGGCCGTGGCGGCCGCCAGTTTGGCTTCGATTTGGGCGCAGTCGTGTCCAGTCACGCCGATCAGCCTAGAACAGATCGCGGTCGCCGTGGGGTGGTGTCTCCGCGATCACCGGCGTCTGCCGTCATCGGGAGGGAACCCCTTTACCGACGGCTGTGGTGGTCGACAGGGTGCGGAATGAGCGTCTCGATTCCACCCGAACTGACGGTCGTCGCAGACACGATCGCCTCCGAGCGACAGATCCTCGAGCATCTGTTGTTCCGCCTCGTCGAGGCACGCCTGGTGCTGTCCGCAGACGAGACGCGCTTCATCGCCCAGGCGACCCGTGAGGTCGAAGAGGTGGTCGGGACGCTCCGCACCTCCGAGCGCCGGCGTTCTGCTTCGGTGGATCAGTTGGCTTTTCGTCTGGGAGTCGATCCCAAGGAGGTCACGCTCGGCTTCCTCGTCACCAATTCCCCCGAGCCCTACTCGACGATCTTCCGACGCCATCGTGAGGCGATCTCGGATCTCGCAACCGAGATCGAGCAGTTGACGCTCGAGAACCGCCGGCTTGCGACGGTTGCCGCGAGGAACGTCTCCGACACCCTCGATGCGATCATCGGGTCGTCACCCGTCACGACCTACACCTCGGTCGGTCGCACCCGGGATCGGTCCGCCGTCCTCCAGACAACTCTCGACGAGGTCCTTTGATGAGTGATTTCTCAGCGCTTCACGTCGCCATGAGCGGTCTCAAAGCTGCACAGCTGAAGATGGACACGGCCGCCAACAACATCTCGAACGCCAACACCGTCGGCTACACGCGTCAGCGAGTCGAGTTGAAGACCCGGTATCCGAACTTCGATCCTGCCGGCCAGGTCGGATCCGGCGTCGATGTCGACGACATCGTGAGGATCAGGGACACTTTCCTCGACAGCCGGGTGCGCTCTGCTTCGTCCGCGCTCGCTGAGACGGACGTCCGGGCGGACTTCCTCACTCGCGCCGAGTTGATGACCGGCGAGCCCGACATCGGGATCACCGCTTCGCTCGACCGGCTCTGGTCGAGCTTCGAGGACCTGTCGCTCGACCCGACCGATCGGACATCCCGACAGGCCGTTCTCGACGAGCTGAGCACCTTCGCCACGATGGTGAATCAGATCGCCCGAGGCCTCGAAGGTCTGCGAGACGGGGCGATCGACGGTGCCGGCTCGACCATCGAGACCGCCAACGGCAAGCTCGCCGAGATCGCCCGGTTGAACGTTGCGATCCTCGAGGCGTCGGCCGAGCCGGGCACTCCCAACGACTTGATGGATCAACGCGACCGGCTCATCGATGAGGTTTCGCAGCTGATCGGTGCCAACTCGGCGATCGACGACGACGGTGCAGTGAGGATGTCCCTCAACGGTCTCAACCTGGTGACGGGGTCTGACCATCGGGCACTCACCCTCGACCCAACCACCGGGATCGTCACTCACCCCACCGGCGTCGCAGTCACACCTGGAGGCGAGCTCGGTGGATTCCTCTCGGTCTATCACGACGACATCCCGGCGATCCAGTCGGAGTTGAACACGTTCGCGTCGGAAGCCGCCGACGCGATCAACACCGTTCATCAAGCCGGGTTCCACCCCGCTGGAGCCGGCGGTCCGATGCTGACATACGATCCGCTCGATGCCGCTCGGTCGATCACGGTCGCCATCACAGATGTCGACGACATCGCCACGGCGGCGGCGGCCGGACCACCATTCGCCCCCTTCGACGCCACGGTCGCCGAGAACCTCTCGGCGCTGCGCAACGACCGGGTCGTGAAGGGCGGAAGTGCCTCCATCGGCGAGTCCTACCGCCAGTTCGTGGCCGGCCTCGGCCAGCAGACGGCGGCAGCGCTCAGCGCGGCAGTGAGTCAGCAGGGTCTGGTGGACGCGGCCGATCGGTCGAGGCAGTCCTCCCATGGAGTGTCGGTCGACGAGGAGATGGTGCACCTGATGGAAGCCCAGAGGATGTACGAAGCCGCTGCCAGGGTCATCACATCTGTCGATCAGGCGCTTGACACGTTGATCAACCGGACCGGAATCGTGGGGAGGTAGGCGATGGCAATGCGTGTGACGACTCGAATGATGAGCGAGCTCGGGCTCAGCCGTATGAACGAGCGGCTGGCGCAACTGGAGCGATCTCAGCGCGATCTCGCGACGGGTCGGCGGATCCACGTCGCCTCCGACGACGTGTCCGGCATGAGCGCGTCCTTGTCGGCTCGGGCCGGCATCGCCGACGCCCGGCAGGCGCAGCGCAACGCCGCAGATGGGCTCTCGTGGATCCAGACCGCAGAGACACGACTGTCGGGGGCCACCGACCAGCTCCAAAGAGCCAACCAGCTCATCCTGGAGGCGAACAACTCGACCAACAGCCAGCAGGGCCTGGACGCGATCGCCTCCGAGCTCAGCGCGATCAAGGACTCGCTGCTGTCGGTGGCGAACTCACGGCATCAGGGCCGATACGTCTTCGGCGGGTACTCGTCTTCGACACCGGTGGAAGACCCGGGCTCGGGTTGGGCCTACGGCGGGGATAACGGCGAAGTGCGGCGGCGGGTTGGCGAAGGTGACACCGTCGTCGTCAACGTCACGGCGGACGATGTCTTCGGCTTCACCGCCGGCGCCGACGTCTTCACGATGCTCGACGGCGTGATCTCCGATCTCGCCGCCGGCGATCGCTCGAATCTCGGCTCGGCCATCAATTCCGTCCAAGGGGCCCTCGACAGGGTGCTCGAAGGCCGTGGCGTGCTGGGAGCTGCGGCAAACCGCATCGAACTCGCCGAATTCAGGGCACGTGCCGACGAACTGGACCTGAAGACACAACTCTCGTCGGTGGAGGACACGGACATGGCAGAAGCGATCATGGAACTTCAGATACAGGAGGTCTCGTACCAGGCCGCTCAAAGCGCCCTGGCGAAGTCCCTGCAGCCGTCCCTTGCGCAGTTCCTCCGATGACCACCAACTACGCTCCGCCACGAGCCCAGGAGACCATGACCGACGACATCCGCGCCATCGAATTCGAAGAGGGGATCCCCGGGTTCCCCGATGTGACGCGGTTCGTCCTCCTCGACATCGTGGAGGACGGCGCATTCCAGACCTTCCAGTCGGTGGATGATTCGTCGGTCGGCTTCATCGTCGCCGTTCCATGGCTCTTCTTCCCCGACTACGCGCCGGTTCTGACCGATGTCGATCAGCAGGGACTCGACATCGAGCGCCAGGAGGACGCCGTCGTGTTCTGCCCGGTCACCGTCGACGCCGCCGCATCGACGGCGTACATGAATCTGGTCGGTCCGTTCGTGGTGAACATCCGGACGATGCGCGGCCGTCAGATCGTGCTCACCGACCAGGAATTGCCGCTTCGAGCCGAACTTCCGCTTAATCTGGCCTGATGCTCGTTCTCACCCGCAAGGCGGGGGAGTCGATCGTCATCGGCAATGAAGTCGTCATCACCGTTCTCGAGGTGCGTGGCGG
>JAHEDH010000082.1 GCA_024641285.1 bacterium
CCGAGACCGAGGAGGAGGGTGAGAAGGTGATGGCGGCCTGGGGAGCCTGGATGGGCAGCCTCGGTGAGGCGCTCATCGAGCAGGGAAACCCGGTCGGGCCGAGCGCGTCGGTCGCCGCGAACGGGGCCACGGCACCGTTCCACGGGCCGGACACGGTCACCGGCTACAGCATCGTCACCGCCTCGGACCTCGACGCAGCGACGGCTCTGGCGATGGGTTGCCCGATTCGGAACGACGGCGGATGGGTCGAGGTCGGCGAGATCGTGCCCATGTAGACCGAGTGGTCCACGGTGAAGAGCAACCGGCCGGGCCGTCGCCCGGCCGGTTCTGCGCTGCTCCTCACCGCGGTGATCTCAGCGGAGGTGCGGGAGCACTTCTTCGCCCAGCAGGTGGATCGAGTCGATCCAGCGTTCGTAGCTCAGCCGGAGGTCGAAGACGAGATGGTCGACGCCGATGTCTTCGAACTTCTTCGTCTGTTCGACGACCTGCTCGGGTGTGCCGGCGATCAGTGACCCTTCGATGTCCTGGGCAGTCTCGAACTTGCCGGACGGTGGTTTCACCCACCACTTGCCGCGCTCGTTGGCCCATGCGAGAAGCCCGTCGACGCTGGTGCCTGCCCATGCCTCGGCCTCGGTCTTGGCGATCGTGGTGGGGGGAACCACTCCGACGGTCGGCATGGGCCGCCCGTTGTCGGCGACGAGGTCGGACATCTGACCGATGCGCTTCTCGATGGTCTTCAAGGTGATCCGGCCTGGCATCCAGCCGTCGCAGTACTCGGCGGCGCGACGGGCGGAGGCAGGGGTCGCACCTCCATACCAGAACGGGATCGGGCCGGTCGGCTTCGGGTAGACGGACACGTTCTCGAACTCGTAGTGGTCGTCGTGGTAGCTGACATTGTCCTCGGCGAAGACCTGCTCGAAGATCCGAGCGTTCGACTCGACCAGCTCGGGACGGAAGATGCCCCCCATCCCGATCGCCTCGAACTCGTGGTCGAACGTGCCCGCTCCCCAGCCGGCGATGACCCTCGGACCCACCATGTGGGTGAGCGAGGCGAGGGTGAAAGCGGTGATCAACGGGTGGCGATAGGGGATGAGCGTGGCCGTGCCCAGCGTGATCCGCTCGGTCACGGCGCCGACGGCGGTGAGCACTGTGAGCGGCTCGTAGAAGTCGCGATGCGCAGACTCGAACTCGCCGTGTGGCTCGAACAGGAGGTGGTCGCGCACCCACACCGAGTCGAAGTCGAGCTTCTCGGCGAGTTTCGAGCCCTCGAGGATGAGATCACTGCTGGCGTACTCACCGAAGTGGGGCAGCAGGAGTCCGAACTTCATGGCCATGTCTATCGCTCCCTCGTTGGTGTCGCATGCTTTCCGTGCCCCGGCTCACCGACGACCTCGCCGTCGACCCAGACGTCGGTGCCCCGAACGAGCGTCCGGTCGACCGCCCCGCGAATCGTCCGGCCGTCGTAGGGCGTCCACCCGATCTTCGAGAGGACCGAGTCGTTGGTGATCGTCCACTCCCTCTCGGTGTCGACGAGCACGATGTCGGCGTCCGAGCCGGGAGCGAGTGTCCCCTTCCGGTCGAGCCCGAACACTCGTGCGGGAGCCGTTGCCACCAGGTCGACCAGCCTCGGCAGCGAGATTCGGCCCTGGTGCATCGCATCGATCATCAGCGGGAGCTGGTATTGGATGCCGGGCGTGCCGGTGTGGGCAGCCCAGGCGTCGGTCCACCCGATCTCCTTCTCTTCCCGGGTGTGCGGGGCGTGATCGGAAGACAGCATGTCGACCACGCCCTCCTCCATCGCCGCCCAGACGGCTTCGCGATGATGGTCGGGCACGTAGTAGGACAGGACGTAGGAGCCCTGCTCGTCGATGTCGGACATCCGGCCGAGGAACAACGCCCAGTGGTTGACCTCGCCGGTGACGTCGATCCCCTTGGCCCGCGCCTGACGCAGCATCTCGATCTGACGTGTGGTCTGCACGTGGACGATGTGCAGCTTGCACCCGGTGGCCTCTGCCAATCGGATCAGGAGTGCGGTGGCGGTGTCCCAGATGATCCCGTCGCCCACGGCCAGCGTCTTGCCGTACGCCTGGGGGGAGCGGTCTCCGGCGGCCCAGTAGGCCTGCTCGACGACGTCCATGATCGCCTGATCGTGGGGGTGGACCATGAGTCGCAGTCCGGTTTCGGCGACCGCCTGCATCGCCTGGTAGAGATCACCGTGGTCGTGGACGCCGATCGCGGCGGGGTGCGGATACGAGCGCCCGGTGTCGACGACCATGTAGATCTTGTAGGCGGCGATGCCCTGTTCGGCCATCGGCGAGATCTGATCCAGGAGCTTGGCGGCCGGGTTGTGGTTGTAGTCGACGATGCTCTTTGCGGCGTACAGGTCGAGCACGGCGTCGAGGTCGTCGGTGGTCATCGTGGGCGGGTCGAGGTTCGGCATCCCGAAGATCGTCGTGTAGCCGCCGGCCGCCGCCTGACGAGTGCATGTGATCAGGTCCTCTTTGTGGGTGTAGCCGGGCTCGCGGGTGTGGACGTGGACGTCGACGCCGCCGGGGATGGCGATCCGGCCCGTTCCGTCGATGACCTCGGCGTCGCTGGGACCTGTGCCGCGGTTCACGAGACCGGCGATGTGCTCGCCGTCGATGACGACGTCCAGCGGCCGGAGCCGTCCTTCGACGAAGACGTCGGCTCCGGTGATGAGACGGGTCATGGCTGCTCCTTGATGGTTGTGATACCGGACGCGGTGTGGGATTCGACCGAGCGCGGGCCGAGGTGGGTCGTGAACCAGTCGACGATCCGGGGGATGACGACGTCGCCGTGCTGGCCGTAGGCGGCATAGTGGGTGGTCTGACGCTGAAGAATGAGCTGCTTCGGCTCCGGTGCGGCCTCGTAGAGGGCGACGGCGTGGTCGGTCGGTGTGGTTGCGTCGTCCTCCACGGCGATCACCATGAGATTCCTCGCCCGGTGTGCAACGTCGATCGGCTTGTAGGCCATCACTGCGTACGCGGCCGACAGCGGGATCTCCGTGGGGATCTTGCCGTCGACGTCGGACTTGACCGAGGTCTGACGACGTTCGGGAGTGGGCACCATGATGTCCTCACGGGGGTGGATCAGCTCACCCTCGCCGGTGGTGACCCGCCGGCGGCGATCCTGGTCGAGGCGGTCGAGGTACTCGTACCACTCGTACTCCCGACGCATCCGCTTGAGCCAGTCGGTTCCGTCAGCGACGGGGACTTGCGAGACGGCACAGCGAATGCGGTCGTCGTGGGCGGACAGCAGGACGGCGTTCCCTCCCCCGGTCCCGCCCGACCCGAACACACCGATCCGGGTGTCGTCGATGTCGTCGAGGGTCTGGAGAAACGTGACGGCGTTGACGAGATCCTGGAGCTGCATGGCCGGTGACAGGGTGCCGCGATCGCCGTCGGAGTCGCCGAAGCCGCGATAGTCGAAGATGAGCACCGCGAACCCGGCAGCGGTAAGTGCCTCGTGATAGGGCAGGTAGAGCTTGGCGTCCTTGAGCCCGAGCCACCCGGGGCCCTGCACGATGCCGGCATACGGCCCATCCCCTTCCGGGGTCCGCAGGATCCCGGCGACCCGGGTTCCCTCGGAGTAGAACTCGACTGTCGTTTCCCTCATGGGACTCCTCTGGATAATGAATCCGATTTTGTTGGTCCCAACCTAGTCAGCCATCTGCCGGCGCGGAGCACGGAGCGAGCGAAGACCGTCAGTTCCGTACGTCATGGAGGAAGAGCTCGTCGGGAATCTCTTTGCCGACTCCAGCTCGATCTGCCGCCGCGACGAGGGCACCGACGACCGCTGCGAACTGCACGCCCTGGGTTCCGACTGCCGTGAGCACAGTTCGATACCCTTCGGGTCGCTGTGCCCAGGGAACACCTTCGATCATGAGATGATGCTCGTCGTCGACGTCCGACCGCTGCACCTCGGGCAGCCGCTCACGCTCCGCTGCCGTCATTGCCATGAACGCGCCGTAACCCCCGCGTGTTCTCGTCATACCGGGCACGGACTCGGCCGGATACGAGGTCGGGCCGAGACAGGCGAGAAAATCCGCAGCCTCCCGCAGGGCAACTCCCACCTCGCGTCGGCTCACCGCCGTGACGTGGGCTCCTGACTTCAGCCACTCGGGGTCGACGGTCGGCGCGGTGGAGTTCGTCGCGGTGAGGATGAGACCTGCCCCGCGGACGGCGTGTTCCGGGTCATTCGCCCGCTCGACGCGTGTAGACGGGTGCCTGGCCTCCAGCTCGACTGCAAACGAATCACGGTGTGCCGGGTTCGGGCTGTACAGGCGGATACTCGCCGGCACCAGACCGAGGTGCCCCAACATCTCGGAGACCGCCCGCGCCATTCCTCCTGAGCCGAGAATCGCCATTGCCTTCATCGAACGGGGGCAGAGCATCTCGGTTCCCAGCGCGGCCGCAGCTGCCACTCTCAGATGCTGAAGCACGCCGTCCTGCACGATTGCCATCGGCGCTCCGTCCGAGACCCGGAAAGCCACGACCGTCCCCGAGAACAGCCCAGCCTCGATGGAGTGCTTTTCTTCTCGATCGGCCTGCCAATTGACCACGTCGGACTTGATTCGCACGACGCCGATATCGAACGCTCGGCTGATGCCGGCCATGACTCCGAGCCGATACGTCCCGGTCGTGGCCGGTGCGATCAGATCGGCTCTCGGAATCTGTGCTGCCAGGCCGGCCCGATACTCCGCATACCCGGTGCGGAGAGCCTCGAGAACGATCCGGCCGTCGAGCAGCGACGAGACGTCTTCGTTCGTGAGGAACCGCACCGGGCGCTCAGCGGGGGGAGGCGAGCGGGTTCACTGCTTGGTCGGATGCCGTTCGATCATGTGGACTCCGAGCGCCTTCATGGCGAACGTATCCTGAACGGCCATGTAGCGAACGGTCTCCGTGTCCGACGAATTCACGTGCTGATGCCAGGCCCACAACGGCACGCCGAACATGTCGCCCTCTTCCCATTCGATGCGCTGCTCTTCGCCGCCGTCGTAGCTCATTGTCGAATATCCAGAGCCTTTGACGATGTAGATGACCGCTTCGGTGGTGTGGCGGTGATTGACCGATCTGCCGTTCGGTGGGAGCTCGCTGAGGTGGGGCTGAAGGCGACGGTCGCCGGTGAGCTTGAAGAACCGGGCCTTGGTGTTGCGGTACTTCCGAGGCACCAAGGGGAGCTCCTTGAGATTCTTCACGAGCGTGACATCGAGCGGAGGGTTCTTCTCGTTCCACTTCTCCCGCTGGCCCATCTCGCTGATCTCGGTGTCGCTCAACGGCTGATCGATGAACGGGATATCCACCCGGATCTCGTAGTCCTCGGTGTTCGCGGCTTCTTCTGACATTGGTGCGCTCCTTTTGCTGTCCGATCGGCCGCCGGCCGGCCGGCCGAGCCACTTCCGCATATCGTATACAACATTCGATCGTCTTGTCGATTTGAGCTCCATCGGCCGGCCGGTCGATCGACCTGATCCCTCCGAGAGCCCGACGCCAAGGCCATCCGGCGGTCATTAGTGTGGCTAACTATGACCGACCCTACAACGCGAAGCGTGGTGGATGTGGCAGACGGTCTTCGACTCACCGTCGGACGCCTCGCCAGACATCTCCGACAACAGTCGCTCGGCGGGCTCACCCCCTCGCAGCGGTCCGTCCTGAACACACTGCACAGACACGGCGAGATGACCATGAGCGAGCTCGCCGATCACGAGCGGATCTCGCGCCCCTCCGCCACCGGGATCGTCGGGCGCCTCGAGGAGCGAGGCATGCTGAAACGCTCTCGAACAGCCTCGGACAGGAGGAGCTTGGTCGTCGATCTGACCTCCCAGGGGAGCCTGCTCGTCTTGCAGACCAGTCGGGAACGCACGGCATTCCTCGCCGAGGAACTCGCCAAACTCGACTCTTCGGATCTCACCACCCTCGAAAGAGCCATCGAGATCTTCAACCAAATGCTGGACCGCGACCAGTGACATCCGGTCGACTGGAGCGGACCTTCGCGACCCTCCGAGTTCGCAACTTCCGGCTCTATTTTGGGGGGCAGTTCCTTTCGGTTGCGGGTACCTGGATGCAGAGGATCGCCCAGTCGTGGCTCGTCCTCGAGCTCACAGGGAGCGGCACGGCTGTCGGTGGTGTCGTGTCTCTGCAGTTCTTGCCGATCCTCGTCATCTCGCCGATGGCAGGCGTGCTCGCCGATCGCATGGACAAGCGCAGATTGCTCTACGTCACTCAATCGATGGCCGGCCTCATGGCTGGGAGTCTCGGCGCCCTGGTCCTGTTCGACGTGGTTGAGCTGTGGATGGTGTATTCGCTGGCGTTCGCACTCGGCATCGTCAGCGCCTTCGACAACCCGACTCGACGCGCATTCATCATCGAGATGGTCGGACGAGACAGCCTGACCAATGCGGTGGGCCTCAACTCGGTCTTGGTGAACGGCGGCCGCGTGCTCGGTCCGGCGGTCGGCGGTTTGCTGATCGTCTGGGTGGGACTCGGGGTCTGCTTCCTCTTGAATGCCGTCTCGTATCTGAGCCTGATCATTGCGCTCGCGCGAATGAGACCAGAAGAACTGGAACGGCCTCCGCGCGCCGAGCCGGGAAGGGCACCGCTTCGCGAGGGCTTCCGGTATGCCAGGGACACTCCGACGGTCCGTGTCCTGCTCATCGTCCTGGCCGCAACCAGCATATTCGCGTATGAGTATGAGGTCGTCCTCCCGCTCTTGGCGAGGTTCACGTTTGGCGGCGACGCCGACACGTTCGGAGTCATGTTCGCCGCAACTGCTCTCGGGGCAGTGCTTGGCGGGCTCCACTTCGCCAACCGCACGGAATTGGACGGCGATTCGCTCGTCAAGCAGGCTCTGGCCTACGCCACCGCCCTCCTGCTCGCTGGCATCTCCCCGAGCCTCTGGATCGCAATCTGCGCATTCATCATCGTCGGCGCGACCGGAGCATCGATGCTGGGCGCAGCGGATTCGATGCTGCAGCTGGCGACCCGGCCCGACATGCAGGGCCGAGTGGTTGCCCTTCGATCGATGGCCTTCCTCGGCTCGAGGCCCCTCGGTGCGGTCGTCGTGGGTTGGGTCGGCGAGAACGTGGGCCCGAGATACTCGTTGGTCCTCGGTTCGGTGGCGATGGTGGCGATCGCCGTTTGGGCCCGCCGCCGGCTCACTCCACCGCTGGCGATCTGATCACGGCGCCGGCCAGTCAAGCCGGGCGCGGTGCGACTTCGGGGGCATCCGCCTAGAGCGATCGAAGCGGGAGGGCCATGGTCGTCGACGCCAAGGCGATCGCCCCGATCATGGCGAACGATCGATCGAGTGGGATCCACAGCACGAGCGCCCCGAGGACCGTGGGAGCCGCGAACTTGCCGAAATTCCGCAGAGTCGCCGCCACGCCCACGAACGTCGCGCGTATGTCGGCTTTCGGGATCTGCGTGGTCAGGGCCGTCTGGACGACACCGAAGACACCGTCCAAGACGCCAAATGTCACCGCCGACGCCCAGAGCACCAGCGGACCGGTGGCGTTCGCGACAGCGACGAAGGACAGTCCGATCCCAGAGACCGCCACGCCGACCGCCGTCGAAGGCCTCACGAGGCGAGTGACGGTCCCGGCCAGCGGACCCGACACCGCTGCCGACAAAGCGGCGACGCCCAACAGTCCCCCGACTTGCAGGACGCTCAAAGCTCCGCTGCCGACAGCGAGCACCGGGACGTAGGTGAGGTAGGCGAACTTGAAGAAGAACCGGAAGAACCCCGCTGCCAACAGGGTCGTCACCGCCAGATCCCTGGCCAAGTCGATCGCTCGCCCGATCCGTCCCGGCTGCGGCCCGCCGGAGCGCTGGTCCTCCTCGAGGATGAGCCACGCGGCCAGCCCAACCGGCAGCGCCGCGAGCTGCGTGGCGATCGGCAGGAACCAGCTGATGGTCGCAAGGGCACCCCCGATCACCGGTAGGACCGCGTCACCGATCTTCAGGGCGAGCGACCGGAGCCCCTGCGCGGTCACCTGGGCGGGGCCCCCGAACTGATCGCCGATGATGGTGATCGTCACGGCGAGGACGGCGGCGAAGGCCGCCCCCTGTACGACCCGAACAACGAGGAACAGCGCAAAGTTCTCCGGTTCGGCGAGGATGACAACGGCTCCGAGCCCGAACACGAGAAGGCTGATCGACAGCACCAGTCGCCGTCCCAGCCGGTCGGCGAGAATCCCAGCCGGGATCGCCAGCAACACTCCGGGGAGAAGGTAGGCACTCGTGACGAGGCCGATCGCCGTATCGGTCAGCCCCAACTCCTGTTGCATGACCGGGAGCGCCGGAAGAACCGACTGGAGCCCCGAGAGAACGATCGGGCCGGCCAGAAAGACCGGCCAGAGCGAGACGACGGAATGACGGGTTCTCGAAGCCGACTCACCGCTATTCAGCTTCTGTCTCCATGTGCATCAGCCGCCAGACGTACTCGGGCGTCAAGGGAAGCCGATCGGGCCATCGACCGATCGCGCGCCCGACGGCGGCGGCAACCGCCCCGCCGATCGGGTTCAGCGCACCCTCGCCGCTTCCCTTCGCACCGTATGGGCCAACGCCGTCTCGGCGCTCGGCGAGCATCGTGTCGATCGTCCGAGGCACGTCCCGACTGCGAGGAACCCGGTAGTCGACGACATTGGGGTTCAGGGGCTGCGGGCCGTCGTAGATGAGTTGCTCGAAGAGCGCGGCGCCCAACCCCTGTGTCGCGGCCCCGAGATCCTGACCTTCGACGAGTGCAGGATTGATCGCATATCCGACATCGCCGACCGTAGCGAGATGGTCGACGGTGACGTAGCCGGTCTCGGCATCGACCGACACTTCGACTCCGACCATGCCGATCTCCCAGAAGGGAGGAAGCATCGCCGTGGAGTCGGCCTTCCTCACGATCCCGACACCTGTGACCTCACCCGCTCGAGATCCGAACCAGTCTTGGACTGCCTCTGCGAAGGTCAGGTCGCCGCCGCCCGGGATCGAGATGACACCATCGCTCGTCTTCACGTCCTCGACAGGGACCTCTCGGGACTCCGAGACCATCGCCATCATCTTCTCGAGCGCGTCCGCGCATGCCCGCTGGATGGCCAGTCCGGTCAGCGTCGTCGTTCGACTCGCTCCAGTCGTTCGCTCGTATGGCGTGATGGCGGTGTCGGACTGGAGGACTCGCACGGAGCCGAGCGGGACGCCCAACTCGGTGGCGGCGATCTGGGCCAGAGCGGTCTGGCTGCCCTGCCCCATTTCGGTCGATCCGGTCAACAGTGTCACCGAGCCATCTGCGTGGACCTTGATCGTTGCGGTGGAGACCGGAAACGCGCCCGCATCCGACGCACTCGCACCGAACCCGATCCCATGGAGCGGACCTCGTGGGCGCGAAGAATCGAGCGACTCGAGAACCATCTCGAGATCGGCCGGCAGATCGGCGTCGAGCGGGCGAGCCCCGGGCAGAACCTCCTCCCCTGGCAGGAGCAGATTGCGTCGCCGGATCTCGCCGGGATCGATCCCGAGCCGCTCGGCGGCCTGGTCCATGTTGAGCTCGCCTGCGAGGTTTCCCTGCGGAGCGCCGAAGCCCCGGTAGGAAGAAGCCGGTGTGGTGTTGGTGTAGAAGGACCGCCCGCGCACCCGCAGGTTGGGTATGCGATACGGACCGAAGCACCGGTGTACGGCCTTTGCGAGCACGAGCGGGCCGTTATCCGCATACGCACCCGAGTCGAGGTCGAGCTGGAAGTCTCGAGCAGTCAACATGCCGTCGGCACCGAACGCCGACTTCACGGTGACCGTGGCGCTGTCCGCACGCGTCGTGTAGATCGCTTCTTCGACGTCGAGGGCCAGCTTCACCGGCCGCCGCGAGAACCATGCGCCTACAGCTGCGAGCGGCTCGACCTTCGTGTACGACTTCGACCCGTAGCCGCCTCCGAGGAATGGCGACGTGACGCGGACCGCAGCGAGCGGCAGGTCGAAGATCCGAGCGAGATCCTCACGGACCTGATAGGGGTGTTGCGCCGTTGTGATGACCTCGAGAGCACCCTCATCGAACGTGGCGAGAGCGTTGTACGGCTCCATCGCATAGGCGTACAGCATGGGATAGTGAGTCGTCGTCTCGACGATCTCCGTTGCGTCAGTGAAGGCAGCGTCGACGTCGCCCCATTCGAGACACACCTCGTGGGCGATGTTGGAAGGAGACCAGTCATCGGACATCGCTTCCCCGAAGCTCTCGTCCCCGTGGTCGTAGCGCTCCTCGTGGAGTAGAGGCGCCCCCTCCTCGAGAGCAGCAGCGATCGACATGACCTCGGGCAGACCTTCGTAGGAAACGCGAACGAGCCGAGCCGCATCCGCGGCCGTGTGCCGGCTGGCGGCGAGAACCATCGCCACCGGCTCCCCGTAGTACCGGACCCGGTCGATGGCGAGGATGGGGTGATCTGCGACGATGTGTCCGAAGCGGGGGAACAGGCCATCGAGATCGTCTGAGGTGATGACGGCCGAGACACCCGGGATTGCCGCTGCCTCTGCCGTGTCGATGTCCTTGATGAGAGCGTGGGCGCGGTCTGAGCGGACGATTGTCGCATGGAGCATCTCGGGTCTCGAGGCGTCTACGGCATACTTGGCTTCGCCGGTCACCTTGGCACGAGCGTCGCTCCGAGGAACAGATCTGCCTGCCGAGCGTGTCACGGGGTCATCCTCTCGCTCGCATCCACGATCGCGTCGATGATGGGCTGGTAGCCGGTGCATCGGCAGATGTTTCCGTCCAGATAGTCCACGACATCTTTCCGAGTCGGACGGGGATTTTCGTCGAGGAGAGACTTCGCCATCATGATGAAACCCGGTGTGCAGAAGCCGCACTGGAGTGCGAAGTGATCCACGAACGCCGCTTGGATCGGATGCAGGCTCCCGGCATCGGCGAGACCCTCGATCGTCGTCACCTCACAGCCGTCCACGTCGACCGCGAGATAGGAGCACGCACTCACCGGGCGACCATCGACGAGGACTGTGCAGACACCGCAAACCTGCATGCCGCAGCTCAGTTTCGTCCCGGTCAGCCCGAGCCGATCGCGCACGAACTCGGCGAGAGTCCACCTGACAGGGATCGGCTCAGTGACCGGCCTCCCGTTCACGACTGTCCGGATCGTCATCACCGTCTCGCTCACATGCGCTCCAGTTTCTCGAGGGCGCGCTCGACGTACACCGCCGTCACATGACGCTTGTAATCCGAAGATCCGGTGAGATCGTCGATCGGTTCGAGGGCGTCGACGACGGCTGTCGCGACCGCGCTCCGGTCGGGGTGTGCGTGATCCACGTCATGAACCACTGGTACCTCGCCGGCCGCGCCGACGACAACCCGCGTGATCGTCGAGTCGCCTTCGTCGAGTCGGACGGCTGCGACCCCGACCGTCGGGCGCTCCATGACCTGGTACTTGAGGTAGGTGCCGCGCCGGCCCGGCACCACCGGAATGTCGATCCAGGCCAAGAGCTCGTGCTCGGTCCGAGCCGTGAAGTAGGGGCCGATGATGAACTCTCGCACCGACATCTCTCTGCTGCCGTCGGCGGAAACGAGCGTGACCGTCGCATCGAGGGCGATCAGGAAGGGGATGACATCTGACTTCGGCTCGGCAAAGCAGAGGTTGCCGGCGAGCGTTCCAGACCAGCGGACTCGCGGGTTCCCGACATGAAGCAGGACCGGGGGCAGCTCGGGCAACTTCTCGGATATCACCTCAGTCGTCGCCGCCTGCTGATGAGTGACCGCGGCGCCGATCCTGACAGCGCCATTGTGGGCGCGGACCCCGGTGATCTCAGCGACACCCTTGAGGTCGATCAACGAGCGTGGGTTGAGCAGACCGGCCCGCATCGCGAGCAGGAGCTCGGTTCCCCCCACATAGGGAAGGTCGTCCCAGCTGATGAGCTCCACCACCTCTTCGATCGACGTCGGACGATGCAATTCGAACGGCGGAAGGACGCTCATCCGCCGAGCTCGCGTTCGGCCGCCGAGAAGAACTCGTCGAGGATCTTGGATGCCTTCGACCGCACCGTCGAGGACCCGAGGGCGGCGACCCTTCCACCGATCTCGTAGAAGCCGGACACGGCAACATCGGTCCCCTGACCTGTCGGAGTGAGCTCCATCGAGGCCGCTATTTGAATGCGTGAGGAGACCTGGCGGTCTTCGCCCTCGGCCCGGAAGCTGATCGACCGACCGGCATCGATGTCGGTCACGGCCACTTCGAGATCCGCCTTCAGGGAGAAGGGGCCGAGGCGATCGGCCAATACGGCGGTGTATCGGGCGAGCGGCTCGAGGGTCTCGACCGCTCCGACGACGGAGACCCAGGAAGCCACACGATCGACGTCCGTGACGGTCGTCCATGTCTCGTCGGGCGTCGCGGCGACCGCCAGCCGCCTTTCGAACGTTTCTCTGGGCATGCCGGATATTGTATACGACCATTGTGGTGGATGACGAGTGGAACGGGGCGATGACAACCCGGGTGATTGCGAATACGATATACGACTGAATCAACCCGATGCGTGCGGCGCGCCGGCAACGAAGAGGAGAAGGCGACAATCGTGATCCCAGCCGGAGAGTCGACCCTGGAGGGACTCGCCATGGAGGCGAGACGCTCCTACCGGACCGTCGAGGACATGGTCCATGAAGTGATCCGCGAAGCGATCGTCACCGGGGTGTATCAACCCGGCGACCGGCTCCCCCAGGACAGCATCGCCGAGAGCATCGGGGTCAGCCGTATCCCGGTCCGGGCCGCGCTGAGAAGCCTCGAAGCGGAAGGCTTCGTCGTGCTCGAACCTCACAAGGGGGCGACCGTCAGAGCGCTCTCTCGGCCCGAGATCGCAGAGATATACGAGTTGCGGGCACTTCTCGAGACCTATGCCGTCCGAGCCGTTGCCGAGAAGATCACCGCCCACGAGCTCGATGAGGTCGCCGCGCTGTCTCAGGCGATGGACGACGTCGACGACACCGAGGCGTGGGATGAGGCGAGGCGGGCGTTCTACGGTCGGTTGTACGACATCGCCGAGCGCCCACACACCGCCGAGCTGATCAGGCGCCTCCGCGCCGACGTCGGCCGGTACTGGAAGCTTCGACGCATATCAGAAGATCACGACCACGGCCACGGCGTGATCGTCAAGGCCTTGCGCGATGGTCGGCCGGATGATGCCGCAGCCTGGCTCAGAGGCCACTTCGCCGAGCTGTCGGAGAAGTTGCAGGGCATGGTTGGCCCGAAAGCGCCGGCCTGAGGCCGCCCGACCCCCGAGCGAGACGCCGCCAGGTTCCCATTCGATCGCGAGCCGACCTCCACTTCGTGAAATCCGTGTTTCGCCGGACATCCATGAAATCTATACGGTATGTTGTATCCAATTCGAGATCCACTGGAGAGACACCGTGTCAGATGAACGCCCCGAAGTCCCCAAGGGCATGCGATACGACGAGCGGCGCCAATGGCTCCTCCCGCAGGGAGTCGTAGCCAGATACCTGCCGACCCACCCGCTGTTTCCCCGTCCCAAGCGATCGTCACAGGCCGCCGCGTTCGACGAGCTCAGTGGCAACACGACCCTCGGCGTGCACCTGTCCCAGGTCGCTCCGGGTGGAATGAAACCCGGGCACCGACACGTCGACGAGGCCGTCTTCTATATCGTTTCGGGGCACGGCTGGAGCGAGCTCAAGCAGTCGGACGACGCACCGGTCCAGAGGGTCGATTGGAAAGCCGGAGACATGCTGTCGATTCCAGCGAACGCTTGGCACCAGCACTTCAACGGCGACCAGGACGAGCCGGCCCTCCAACTCGCGTTCAAGAACACGAGGCTCTTGAGGAAGCTGTTCAAGAGCCGGGACTGGGTCTACGCCAACGACTTCCGCTTCTCCGACCGGTACAACGACGAACCCGACTACTGGACGCGACAGGTCGTCGCAGCCGACGGATTCATCGAGCAGGCAACGATCCCCGACGTGGCGAACGTCGAGTTGGACGACGAACCGGAACTTGGCCGTGCGGTCACCGCGAACAGGTACAGGATGGGTGGCCACACGATGCTCGAGGTTGCGGTCGTCGAGGTCGGGCGGAAGGGACACGTGCGTGCGCACCGTCACCTCGTGGAGGAAGCACTCCTCTGCGTGTCGGGGAGGTTCCGCACACTCATCTGGCACGAGGACGGGCGCGAAGAGCTCATCGAGTGGAACGAGGGCGACCTGCTCTCGCCGCCACTCAACACCTACCACCAACACTTCTCGAGGGGCCACGAACCTTCGCGATACGTCGCAGTCCGGAACACCTTCGTTCACAAAGCCTTCGGGCTCGCGGACACCATGGGCACGGTCTTCCCTGACCGGTACCCCGAG
>JAHEDH010000083.1 GCA_024641285.1 bacterium
CAATCGGTCACTAGCCCGCAAGACGAGAAACACTCGGTTGTAGACCCATCGAGGGGTGCTGAGACCCACGCCGATCGGCTGAGCGACACTCTACGCCATCACCCTGAGACGTGTCAACGAACTGGGCTCGCTTCCCCCGCAACTCTCGGCCGTCGGCTTCCGGCGCCATCGACACCGACGACCTGATTGCAGCCGCCAGGCGGACGCAACGCCCTCTCGACGCGGTGACCTTCAAACGCCACCGGCACAGCGGTACCCTCACCTCCGATGTTCCAACCCCGGGCCCTTGGATGATGGCGGCGCAGATCCGATGCTGAACGAAGCGCCTGTCGTCGCCGTCGAGATCCCCCAGGTGGGCGACGATCGCCACAAGAACTGGGCAAAGGTCGTGCATTCTGTCGACCCGACGAAATCGTCGGGGTGGGCCTTCGAAGGAGACTTCATCGCAACCGGGGGCATCCAGGACGTGCCCGCCGGGTCCGTCGTTCTCGTCTATGGCGAACGCGGGTCGCGAGCGAACCCGCAGTCGGAGGCCAAGGTCTTCGTCGTCAACCCGGACTCGACACTGAGCGAGCACGGTCAGGCGAGGGGCCGGGCATGGGCGAGAACATTGCGCGACCCGGTCGAGGAGCTCCTGATGGACGAGCTTCCCACCCATCGAGATTGGCAGCCGGACCTGCTGGGATTCGCCGACCATGCACTGGCCGAGGAGCTCGTCAGGAGAGGCTGGACCGTGCAAGAACCGGAGGAGACATGAGCGACAGACCGAACCGCGGCATCTCGATCACCGAAACGGGCGGGCCCGAAGTCCTCGTCCACGACGATCTTCCCGAGCCCACACCGAGCCCGTCCCAGGTGGTCGTCGACATCGCCTACGCCGGTGTCAACTTCATCGACACCTACCACCGAATCGGCCTGTATCCGATGGAGTTCCCGTTCACACCGGGCCTCGAAGGCGCCGGGACGATCTCTGCCGTCGGAGACGACGTGGAGGGCTTCGCCGTCGGGGATCGCGTCGCATGGTCGGGTTCGATCGGGAGCTACGCCGTCAGAAAGCCCGCAGAGCCGGACACGCTGGTCCACGTCCCCGACGACGTGCCCCTGAAGACGGCGGCAGCCGTGATGCTCCAGGGACTGACCGCCCACTACCTCTCGACCGACACCTTCCCGATCCGACCCGGCCAGAACGTGCTGATACACGCAGGAGCGGGCGGCGTCGGCCTGCTGCTCATCCAGATCGCCAAGCTGAAGGGCGCCGAGGTCTTCACCACCGTCGGCAACGAAGAGAAGGCGTTACTGGCCAAGGGCGCCGGAGGCGATCATGTCATTCTCTATCGGGACGTCGATTTCGCAGCCGAGGTGACCGACATCGCCGGGCACCGCCCCATCGACGTCGTCTACGACGGGGTCGGCAAGACCACCTTCGAAGAGGGCATCTCCGTGCTGAAGCCCCGCGGGATGATGGTCACGTTCGGCAACGCCTCGGGACCGGTCGATCCGGTGTCGCCGCTCGATCTCATGAGGAACGGCTCGCTGTTCCTCACCAGGCCGACACTCTTCGACTACGTCGCGACCCCTGCCGAGCTCCGTTGGCGGGCCACAGATCTCTTCGCATGGATCGAAGGCGGCGACCTCGACGTCCGAATCGGCGCCACCTATCCACTCGCCGACGCCGGAGCAGCTCAAAACGCCCTCGAGTCCCGCCAAACCACCGGGAAAGTGCTCCTCGTTCCATGAGGGATCTTCCCGAGCCGCGTATGACATGCGCTCGGCGGTCGGCTCTCGGCCGTCGGCTCGGCGCTGATCGCTGAAGGCCGCGAGCTGACGGCAGCGCTATCCGACGGCACCTCAGTGGACCGCGTCCCCCCGGAGGCCGTCCAGCGTGGCCATGACGGCTCTCGTGTCGGCGAGGGGATGGCGGGGGCTCTCGGTGAGCCCGGCGGCGAGGCAGAGCTCCACCTCGGCGACCTCGAAGACGTAGCCGGAACCCTCGTATGCGACCTCCCACGACCCGGCCAGCTCGCCGCCCCTCCAGTGCTCGACCCGGGAGCTGTGATGGAACGGCGACGTGAGGTGCAGCCGGCCGAGCGGACCCGAGACCGTGGCCGTGAGGTTGGTGTCCGACACGAAGGACGAGCCGAGCAGCGAGAGAACGTCGCCTTCGTGCTTCATCGTGATGGCGTACTGGGCGTCCACGCCGGTGTCGGCCCACGTTCGCGTGGCGTGGATCTCCGTCGGTGGACCGGCGAGCAGCTGCGCGAAGGTGATCGGGTAGATCCCGACATCGAGCAGTGAGCCACCTGCCTGGCCAGGATCGAACCATCTCCGCGCTGGATCGTCGTTGGCGACGATCCCGAGGTCGGCGTGGATGGTTCTCACCTCTCCGATCAGGCCGTCGGCGATCAGGCGATTCAACAGGATCCAGGCAGGCTGGAACCTCATCCACATCGCCTCCATCAGGAACACTCCCCCGGCTCTCGCCGCCTCGATCATCCGATCGGTCGAGGCGAGGTCTGGGGTCATTGGCTTCTCGCACAGAACGGGAATGCCCGCCTCGAGGCACGCCAGCGTGTCGTCGAGATGGTTGTCGTGGGACGACCCGACGTAGACCACGTCGGGTCTCGATGCGACCAGTGCGGCGACCGTACCGGCGATGCCGTCGATCCCCTCCCGGTCCACAAACGATTCGGCACGTTCCACCGATCGCGATGCGACCCCGACGACCCTCGACCCGTGTTCGGCGATGGCTCCGGCGAAAGCGGAAGCGATGCCGCCGGTGCCGATGATGCCCCAACCGAGATGAGCCGGTCCGCTCAGATGATCGTCCATTCGGTGACGACGGTACTCCCATCGGCGGTCTGAACCGACAGTTTCACCGGCCCTGGGGCGATGCTGTCGAAACTGAACCGACCGAGGGAATCGCTCCCCTGCTCACGCACGCCTTCGGAGGTGTGGATCTCGACGGTGGCCTGCTGTGGGGGCACCAGCTGGCCGACGATCCGCCGTGCCCGCTCGTCGACGACCATGACCTCGATCTCGACGCCGGGCGAGCGGAACGTGACTTGACGGGCTGCTTCACCGCGCACCCCGATCAGGCCGGCATCTGCCGAGTCGTAGACCAGCTCGGCCAGCTCGGCGTCGATCGTCCGCCACGTGAACGCTGCCTTGGCGGCTTCGAGCGCCGATGTCGGCACCGGATCGGCATGTTCCAACCCTGCCTTGATTGCCTCGACGAGCTCGTCGTCTGTGATGTGCTCGTTCACGGTTCTTCTCCGATGATGGCTCTGAGTTTGGCTAGGCATCTGGCTCGGGTGGGACCGATCGAGCCGATGGGTCGGTCGATGATCGATGCGATGGTCTCGTAGTCGAGCGGCGGATCGGCACACAGCAGTCGCATCAGCTGCTGATGCTCCGCAGAGAGCTGACCGAAGGCTTCCATGGCCACTTCGATCGTCTCGAGATCGATGAGCGGCTCGGCAGCGTCCCGCGCGATCGGATCTGCGACGTCGTACTCGAATTCACTGGGGATCTGGCGCCTCTGTCGTTTGAGCACGCGGATGCACTCGTTCTTGGCTGTCATCGACAGCCAACCGGGGAGGCGTTCGGGCTCGCGGATCCGATCCACGTGCTCGACGAGTCGTAGCCACACCGTCTGGAAGACGTCGTGCGCCGCGGCGTCGTCGAGCCGAAACCCGCGGACGACCGACCACACGAGGCGGGCGTACCGCTCGACGAGCGCGTCCCAGGCCGTCTGGTCTCCATTCGAGGCGGCCTCGAGGAGCGAAGCGACTGGTCCGTGCGACATATCTCGCGATCCTAGAGATCGGGGTCGAGCGTCCCTGGCGACGGATGACATGATCTATGGAGATCATCGAGGCACTCCTGATACACCCGTTCCCGCGACGCTGCCTCAGACGCCGAGGCAGACGAAGGCCGCGGAAACTGCTCGCTCCTCGGGCGTCTCTCCAAAGACACGGCGCGCCGACATCAGCGCAGCCGAAGGTTCGCTGCCCGCCAGGTGTGCCCGATGGAACGCCTCCATGAACCGGGGAACGGCCCAATCGGCGACCACCGTCGTCGCCGCGATCACCGACCTTGTCCCGGCGGCCATCAGCGTGGCAGACATCCCGAGGAGGGCGTCACCGGACATTCGATGGCTCTGGGCGACCTCACACGCAGAGAGCACGATCAACCGGGGCGGAACATCGAGGCGCTCGAGGTCGTACGCCGTCAGCGGGCCATCGGCCATCCGCACGGACGACATCAGCGGGTTGTCAGCCCGGAAGAATCCGTGGCACGCCAGATGCGCAACGGCGGCACCATCGAGCGCAGACAGGACGCTCGCAACATCGGCCTCGTCCCCGATCAGCGCTACGCCTCGACGGAGCGACGCCACCATCCTGGCCTCCTCGATCGCCGTCGGTGGGTCGTCGAACCCGACCGAGACAGACCGAGTGTGGCCGCCCGGACGGTCGAGCAGGCTCGCCCACAGGCGCAGCGAAGGTGTGATGGAAAACGGCCGATCGCGGAGGGCGGGGAGCGCAGCCCACGGCAGGTCGCCCAGCGACCTGGACGGAACCACGAGGACCGCGGATTCCGCAGGGATCCCCAGAGGCTCGATCAGGTCGGTCGATAGGGAGTTCGATGCCGCCTCCAGGACCGCCGAGAATGCCTGGCGTGAAGCGGACGACCCGATCGGACTCGACAGGCGTGTCACGGCGACCCGCACCGAGTCGACCTCGCGCTGGATCGCATCGACGGAACCGAGCTCGACCAGGGAGACGTCGCCGAGGGGACGCGTGACCACGGCATGAACGGCTCCGCCATGGTCGATGAAGGACACCGCCGTGCGACCATCGAGCGTCGCCAGCATCGCAGAGAGGTCGGGTAGCACAGGCCCGGTCGACGACCTCTCGACGATCCGGGCGCGCTCGCGGATCTCGCGTTCGATTCGAACCCGATCGTCCCGCCAATCACCGCGCTCGATGTGCCCGCCGAGCGAGCGGTACTCGGCGAGGAGCCGTTCGAGCGCCGGATCCTGGCTGGTTCCGGCGTTGGAGAGCAGCGACATCACCCTCATGCGCTCGATCGCGCCGAGCGCCCGAGCAGGATCCCCGACCGCGATGGCATCGGAGATCTCGAGCATGGCGAGCGGGACGCCGCGACGTGCCGCGGATGCCTGTAGCTCCGATGATCCAATCGATCTCTTCCATTCGACGATGCGATCGAGACCGCTCTCGACGGCGCTGCGAAACCGGTCGGTGTCACCGTTGAGCATCGCCAGCCGGGCCTCCGCCTCATGTCGCAGCATGAGCTCCTCGATCCCACCGGCATCGGACTCCGCCGCCCGCCGGAGGTGGAGTCGCACCACATCGGGCACGGACGCCTGACGTGCGATCGCCAGGTCCAGCGCCAACGCGTCCGCCTCTGCGCCCCACGCTCTCAATCTGTCACCGAGTTCCACCGCTTCCGCCGAGAGGTCGGCGACATCCTCCGACACAGCCCGGCAGCGCAGCGCGATCGCCATCGCCAGGTTCGCCATGTTGTCCCGACCCTGAGCGGCGAACTGGTCGGCGGCGGCCACGGCCGGCTCGATGGCCCGCTCGTGATCGTCCATGGCTTCGAGTGTCTGGGCGTGGACCATCGACGCAACCGGCAACCACGCTGCGCCGGCGTCGAAGGCGCCGGCGCGACGGGCGGCCTCGGCCGCTTCCTCGGCTTCGCTGAGCAGTCCTGCCGAGAGAAGCACGATCGCACGATCGGACCAGTCGAGCCCCCGCATCGGCCCGATGTCGAGCCCATCGATACGCTCGAAGCACCGAATCGCCCCGACGACTTCGCCCGCCGCCGCATGCCCTCGAGCCATGTTGAAGAGCGTGTTGGCAGCGAGGTGGGCTTCGCCCTCGCCTTCATAGAGCCGAAGCGCGCGCTCGAACGCGTCGATGGCTGCTCTCGTGCGATTCGTGGCCAGCAGATTCGAGCCGCGGTTCGTGTGATATACGGCCTGGCGCACCGCCGGCAGCGTCTGGATCTCGCCCGCCAAGGGGTCCAGCACGGCCAGACCGCCGACGAAGTCACCAGACATGCCCTTGATGATCCCCAGTTGGATCGTGGCAAGGAGCGCTCGCTCGCCGGTGAGTCGGGGGATGGCCTCGTCGAGCGACGCGAGTGCCTCGTCGAGTCGGCCCCGGATGTACTGCGCCGACGCCAACAGCACCTGACCGAACGCCTTCTCTTCGTGGAGACCGGCCCGCTCGGCGGTGTCGACAGCGGAGACGAACGCGGCCTCCATCGCCTCGGGGTTGCGAAGCGTTCGCTCGGCGACGCCGAGCGCTCGATAGGCAACCGTGAGCGCTGCCGGATCCTCGGAGCGGGCTACGACCAGACGGGCGAGCTGGATGGCCGACTCGGGATCGGAGGACGCGGACGCCTCCGCCTCCTCCGCCAGCGTTCGATGCTCGCCGTCAGCGGCCGATGCGGGTCCTGGCGATCCCACCGGACACCCTTGCGGCGGCGAACGAGGTCCCGGACCAGCGTGCGAAGCCTGTGTTGAAGTCCACCGTCTGCTCCGGTACCGCCGGGCTCGGTCCGCAGGTCGAAGACTCGCTCTCGGGCAGGGCCATGGCGTTCACCTCGGCGACGGGGAAGGTAGAGAGCACGTCCTCGCCGACCGCGGTCACATCGACCCACGGACCGACGTTGGAGAAACACGAGAGCTTGCCCTTGGCGTCCGTGGACCCGACGGCGATCACCCCCGGCTCGGCGGCCGGGTAGAAGGGATCACCCCGCCGACCGTCGTTCCCGGCCCCGGCGACGACGGCCACGCCGAGCCGGACCGCCTTCGCCACGCTCGCGTTGGTTGCGATCAACGACTGGCCGTCGTGGGTGTAGCCACCGAACGACAGGTTCATCACGTCGATACGGCTGAGCTTGGTGAGAGCGGTCTCGATCGCATTGGAGAGCGCCAGATCGGTGACCAGACCGAACCAATTGTCCGAGCGCGAGCCGAAGTCGACCCGCAGCATCCTGATGTCCGCCTCGGGGCATTCCGAAGTGATCAAGCCGGCAACGAACGTTCCGTGGCCGAACACCTTCGAGGCGGGGTCGGTGAGCTGGTCGACAGATGGGCCGACCCCACTGACGTTCGGCAGGCTCGAATGTTCCACGATCCCGGTGTCGATGACGGCGACGACAGGCCCGCCCTTGTCGGCGGAGGCCTTCTTCAGCTGCCCGTTGAGCCAGCGGCCCGGCCTGGCCGGCTTGGGCTGGCCCGTTCCGATGAAGCTTCCGTGCCAAGTCGCCTTGAGCACGTGGTTCGGTGAGGCGGCGATGCCGACCGTCTTCAGCCGCGCCACTGCGGCCAGCGGGTCGATGGCCTGTGGGATCGCGATCGAGACGATCCGACCACTGGAGGCGCCCTGCTCCACCCGCCCGCGCTTGGCGTACCAGCGACTGAGGCGGGCGACCGCCACCTCGGCATCCTCACCCGCAACAAGAACCTCTTCTCGGAGGTATTCGAAGCCATCGCCGAAGATCACTTCCTTGCCACCGACGGT
Source organism: bacterium (assembly GCA_024641285.1). Lineage (GTDB taxonomy): Bacteria > Actinomycetota > Acidimicrobiia > Spongiisociales > ZC4RG35 > JAHEDH01. The sequence continues at coordinate 7,557 of JAHEDH010000083.1, forward strand.
GACCAGGTCGCCGTGATCGTGCGGATACCGGTGTTCGTTGACCATGCGTTCCCCTCGTAACGGACGTCATCGCGGAGCGCGCCCGGCTCGCGTTGATACAGGAGCGACCCTACTTCGGTGCTCTGCCGCGTGGAGCTGTGGGATTCACCGCATCGCCGAGAGCTTCTCGAGCGCCTCGTCGATGATCTCATCGTCCTTGCAGAACGCGAACCGCACCAGCCGGGATCCCTCGTCGGAGTTGGCGTAGAACGCAGACGGCGGGATCGCCGCCACACCGACCTCGGTGATGAGGTGTTGGACGAACGAGACGTCGTCGGCGAAGCCGAACGGACGGTGGTCGGCGAGGACGAAGTAGGTGCCCTGGGGCTCGTAGACCTCGAGGCCGATCCCGCGAAGTCCCGCCACGAGCCGGTCCCGTTTCGCCCGGTACATCGTCGTCAACTCCGTGTAGTACGAGTCGTCGATCCGCAGGGCGGCCGCCGAACCGTATTGCATGGGGTTGGGGACCGTGAAGGTGAGGAATTGGTGGGCCGCTCGGATGCCTGCGGCCAGCTCCGGGGAGGCGATCGCCCAGCCGGTCTTCCATCCCGTGAACGAGAACGACTTCCCGATCGACGAAATCGTGATGGTCCGCTCGGCCATGCCGTCCAACGTCGCCAGACGGACATGCTCGACGTCGTAGACCATCCGCTCGTAGACCTCGTCGGTGATGGCGATCAGATCGTGAGTCCGGCACAGGTCGGCGACGGCCTCGAGCTCGGTGCGGTCGAACACGCGGCCGGTCGGGTTGTGCGGCGTGTTGATCAGGATCGCCCGGGTTCGATCAGACACCACTTCGGCCAATGCATCTGCGTCCAATCGGAATTCCGGGGCATGCAGTGTCACGTACCGGGGGACCGCACCCGACAAGGCGCATCCGACCGGATATGCGTCGTAGTAGGGCTCGATGAGGATGACCTCGTCACCGGGGTCGAAGGTTCCGATGAACGTCGCAGCCAGGGCTTCGGTGGCGCCGGAGGTCACGGTGATCTCTCGGTCGGCATCGGCGATCAGTCCGGTGTCGGATCGCCATCGGTGCGCAACGGCAGTGCGCAGCTCCTCCATCCCCATCATCGGCGGATACTGATTCCAGCCGTTGCGCAGCCCCTCGATGGCGGCCAGCTTGACGGACTCGGGACCTTCGAACGTGGGATAGCCCTGTCCCAGATCGGTGGCTCCGTGCTGGCGCGAGAGCGCCGAGATCTCGGTGAAGATCGTGGATCCGAAGGGCTGCAGACGTTGACTGACCATCGAGCCGAGGCTACCGCCCGACGGATGCCGGCTATCGGCTCTACACGGTTCCGGCGGCGGGCCCGGTCCGGGATGCAAGCGTGACCCCGGCGCCGACAAGCACCACGCCGACGAGCAGCGCCACCGTCAACGGCTCACCCAGGACGACGACGCCGAGCAGGGAGGCGATCGCAGGCTCGAGGAGGGTCACGACGACCACGACCCCGAGTGTCAGACGTTGCAGGCCGACGCCCCAGAGGATGTAGGCGATGGACAAGGTGAACACGCCCAGGTACCCGACCGTGAGAATCGATCCGGTCGTGGCGAGGGCCTCCGACGCCGAGGCCATCGCCACCGGTGCAAGCAACACCATGCCCGCTCCGAAGACGAAGCCGATGGCGATATCGGGTTCCACTCGCCGCATGAGCCGCTGGGCTGCAAGGCCGTAGAACGGGAAGGTCGTCCCGGCGATCAAAGCCAGCAACACGCCGACGAGATCGACCTCGGGCGCATCGCTCGTGAGCAGCGCCACACCGGTCACCGCCGCAACCGCCCCGGCCACCCAACGGCGATGCGGCGCCCTTCTCGTCGCCGCCGCGTCGATCACACCCGCAATCACAGGGCCCGTCCCGATCGTGACGAGGGTGCCGATGGCGACACCTGTTCGCGACACGGCCTCGAAGAAGGTCAGCTGGTAGCCGGCCACGGCGATCCCACCCACGAGAACCCACCGCCAATCGAGGACAGCGAACGAGATCGGGTGATGACGGAACCACATCCACGCAAGGAGGCCGGCCCCGCCGATCAACGCCCGCCAGGCGCCGGCCGCCATGGGAGAGAGCGCATCGGGACCCAGGTCGGCGGCCGTGCCGGTGGTCGCAAACAGAGTGGCAGCGATGGCCACTGCGATCGTGGCGCGTCTGACGGCCGCGGTTCGGGTCTGCATCCACATCGAAGTTACCGGCGCTGCCCCGATCGTGTGGAGACCTCGAATTGGCGTGGCATCCGCCCACCCCCAGCAGGCTGGGGGACACCAACTGCGAGCTGGAGCTCGGCGCTTCGGGGACTCAGCCGCCGGAGACGGCCAGTTCGGGGACGGGGTGGTTCCACCCGCCCTCGAGGTAGCGGTGAGGGAGCTTGACGGGACGCGGACCGTGCGTGTGTCCTCTCGTCATTCGCGATGCGCCGTCGTGGGGCTCGGCGTTCCTGTCGAAGCCGTCGACGATCGAGGCGAGCTCATCGAGCGACTCGACCGTAGAGAGGCTGCGCCGGATCTCTGGGCCGACCGGATATCCCTTGAGATACCACGACGTGTGCTTGCGAAAGCTGCGAATGCCACGGTGCTCGCCGAACCAGTCGACGAGCAGCGCCGCGTGGGTCTCCATCGTGTCGGCGACATATCCGAGATCGGGGATCGTCACGACCTCTTCGCCTGCGAAGACCTTGGCGAGGTCCCCGAACAGCCACGGCCGCCCGAGACAGCCCCGGCCGACGATGACCCCGTCACAGCCGGTCTCGGCGGCCATGCGGATGGCATCGCTCGCCTCCCAGATGTCGCCGTTACCGAGCACCGGGACGTCGAGGGCTGCTTTGAGCGTGGCGATGGCCCGCCAGTCGGCATGACCCGAGTACAGCTCTTCGGCCGTGCGGGCGTGCAGCCCGACAGCAGCGACTCCTTCGTCCTGGGCGATCCGCCCGGTGTCGAGGTAGGTGAGGTGGTCGTCGTCGATCCCTTTGCGGAACTTGACGGTGATCGGCACCTCTCCGGCATTGGCGACTGCGGCGCGAACGATGTCCCGATAGAGGTCGCGGTTGAATGGCAGCGCCGCTCCCCCGCCGTTGCGCGTCACCTTCGGTGCCGGGCATCCGAAGTTCAGGTCGACGTGATCGGCGCCGCCCTCGTCGACCAGGTGCTCGACGGCACGACCGACGTAGTGCGCGTCGGTTCCGTACAACTGGATGGAGCGCGGCGACTCGTCTTCGGGAAACGTCGCGAGCAGCCGGGTCTTCTCGTCTCCCTCGACCAGCGACCGGGCGCCGATCATCTCACAGACGTAGATGCCCGCTCCGAACTGGCGGCACAACCGCCGGAAGGGCGCGTTCGTCACGCCCGCCATCGGGGCGAGCACGACGGGCGGGTCGACGGTGAGTCTGCCGATCTGGAGGGTCTTCGGGATCATTCGGCGACAAAGGCTAACCGGCGACCCGATCTCGACCGGACGGCGATGCCATGATGGACACCATGGAGATACTCGGAAGGGGCCGGCAGGCAACCGTTTTCGCCGGCGCGGAAGGCATCGCCATCAAGGTGTTCGAACCGTGGGTCGACCAGTCCGCAGCGAGGCGCGAGGCCGAAGTGTGCGACGCCGTGTACCAATCGGGTGCACCGGCCCCGCGGATCGATGGCGTGGCGATGATGGATGGACGTTGGACCATCCGCTTCGAGCGCCTCCCGGGCCCGGCGATGATGGACGAGTTCTTCGCCTCCGACGACCCGCTCACGGTGGCGAGAGATCTCGGCGAGCTCGCGGCGCGGATCCACGCAATCGACGGGTCCGACTTCACCGAAGTCCGCGACCAGTGGCTCGGACGGACACACCTTCCCGAGATCCCCGGTGTTGAAGCGGAGATCCGCGCGGCGGCGCCCACCTTGCCGGAGGGGACATCGCTGCTGCACACCGATCTGCACCCGTCCAACGTCATGAGGAACCACGACGGGAACTGGGTCGCCATCGACTGGGACGGTGCCGCACGCGGAGACCCTGCCGCAGACCTCTGCCGCATGTTGTTCCTGGTCGTGGAGGCGGACGGACCCGACGAGCCATCGGACCCTGCGTTGGCCGGGCTGCGGGCAGCAGCAGGCGCAGCGTGCCTGGCGTCATACCGCGAGGTGGGAAGCGGCGTCGAGGACCAGCAGATCGCCATCTGGCGTCCGATCATGCTGGCGGCCAGGCTCGGCGAGGACATCCCTCATGAGCGGAAGACGCTGCTGGACGAGCTGCGAGCGACGTCGCAGTCGGCAGCCCGAGTCGACTGACGCTCAGACGAGGACGATGTGCAGGTGTTTGGGGCCGTGGACGCCCAGGGTCACGATCGACTCGATGTCGGCGGTCTTCGACGGACCGGTGATGAAGACGACGTTCGAGCCCTCGGACATCCGGGCCGACGGATCGGCGGCCCAATGCGACGCCGACCGGAAGATCCGATCCTTGCGCAGCACGGCGATGTGGACGAGTGGGACGAGCGAAGCCATCCGCGGTTGTCCCGGGCCGGATCGGACCACGATCGTCCCGGTCTCGGCAAAGGCGGCCTCCGCCCCGGTGATCCCGAGTTGGCAGTCCATGTAGCCGGCGTTGTGCTCGGCGCGCCCCTCGGCGCCCCGCGGGGTTTCGGTGGTGATCCGGCGTAGACCCTCCGGCAGTCGGTCGAGACCATCGATTCGATCGGCGTCCCAACTCATGTAGTTGCCGGCGCCATACCGCTCGACGAGTTCGCCGACGGCGTCGTCCACCGGGGCGGTGTGGACCTCGGCCGCCATCTTCCCGGCCATCTCGATGAATCGACCAACCAGATCGACATCCGGAAGGTCGGGCACCCACTGCCCCGGATCCTCCGAAGGATGGTCGGGCAGGATGGCTGCGGCCTGGGCGGTGCCCACTCTCGCCAGGAATTCGGATCTCTCCATCAGCCCCGATGCTCCTTCCACCACGAATGGAACGACTGCGTCGCCGGGGCCGGGAGATCTCGCGTGCTCGTCCAGTTGCCGGCCTGGAACGGGAGCTTCGTGAGCCAGTCACCGGTCGCTTTGCCGAAGACGCCGCCGGCGGCGAGGAACCCACGCCACAGTGTCGGGTTGGTCGCGATCCTCCGGTAGGCGGCCATACCCGGTTTCAACCAGGCGAACTCGCCGCCGCGCCGATTCATCGACTCGGCTCGCTGTTCCAACAACAGGCTGGGGATGTCGATGCGGATCGGGCAGGCATCCTTGCACGCACCGCAGAGCGACGACGCGAACGGCAGGTCCCCCCACTCATCGTGACCGAACAATGCGGGCGTGAGGACCGCCCCGATCGGGCCCGGGTAGACGCTCCCGTAGGCATGCCCCCCGGCCTCCCGAAACACCGGGCAGACGTTGAGGCAGGCACCGCATCGAATGCAGGCGAGAATCTCGGCCGAAGACGAGGCGAGCGCCTTGCTCCGGCCGTTGTCGAGGATGACGACGTGCAACTCGTCGGGCCCGTCCTGCTCGTCGAACGCACGCGGCCCGGTCATGAGATTCGTGTACACCGTGAGCGCCTGGCCGGTTCCCGAACGCGCCAGCACCTCGAGCATCACCATCAGGTCGCCTGCGTTCGGAACGAGACGCTCCATCCCCATGATCGCCACGTGGATCCGAGGGGTGGTCGTGGTGAGGCGGGCATTCCCTTCGTTGGTGACGGTGGTGATCGTCCCCGTGTCGGCGACCCCGAAGTTGACACCGGAGATCCCCATGTCGGCCCCGAGAAAGATCGAACGGAGGTGACGCCTGGCAGCGGCGTTGAGCGCGACCGGATCGTCGCTGTATTCCATGCCGAGCACCTCGGCGAACAGCTCGGCGACCTCATAGCGGTCCATGTGCATCACCGGGGAGATGATGTGCACCGGCCGGTCGCCCGAGATCTGGACGATGAACTCCCCGAGATCTGACTCGACGACGTCGAGCCCCTTCGACTCGAGGTGGTGGTTGAGGCCGATCTCCTCGGTGACCATCGACTTCGATTTCACGATCGAACGTACGCCTCGGTCCGCTGCCAGCTGCGACACGTAATGGTTTGCCTCAGCGGCGTCGGCGGCGAAGTAGACGTGCCCACCGGCACGTTCGACCGAACCGGCGAACTGTTCCAGGTACTCGCTGAGATTTGCCAGCGTGTGGAGCCGGATCTCCCGCGCCCGATCCCGCATCTGCTCCATCGGCGGGTAGGCGGCCGACGCCTTGATGCGGTCGGCGGTCTTGCGTCGGGTGGCCTTGCCGATGTTGACGACCTTCTGGGTGTCGAGCTCTTCGACCGAGCGCTCTCTGAACGTGACGGGTGTCATTGCTCGTCGACCAGGAGCTCGACGACGTGGCGGGTCTCGACCTTCGATCCGCGCCTGTGCAGGCCGCCGCCGATGTGCATGAGACAGCTGATGTCACCACCGACGACCGTCTCCGCCCCCGAGGCGATCACGTTGTCGAGCTTGGTGTCGAGGATGGCCGTGGAGACCTCGGGCAGCTCGATCGAGAACAACCCACCGAATCCACAGCACTCGTCTGCGGCTTCGAGCTCACACCGCTCGATACCGTCGACCCCGTCCACGAGCGTCTCGATCTCGGTTTCGATGCCGAGACCCCGCAGGCC
>JAHEDH010000204.1 GCA_024641285.1 bacterium
TTCTTCTCCGGCGACAACGATCCCAAGGTCGCAACGATCTTCATCCTGTCGATCCTCAACGCCATCGAGCGCTGGTTCGACCCCGAAGGACCGCTCGATCGTGGCGCTCTGAAGACCGAAACCATCTCGTTCGTCGAGAAGTCTCTGATCTGACTCATCCGCTCCCGGGTACCGCTCCGTAGAAGTGCCGTCGTACCCAAACAAGGAGAGAGACATGCGACGTCGAGTATCCGCACTTCTGGCAGCAGCACTGGCGATGACCCTGGTCGCCATCCCGAGCTCGGCCGACGAGCCGACGATCGTGAGCACCGTCGTCGGGAGCGACGACTTCGACATTCTCGAAGCTGCCGTGCTCTACACGGGCCTCGCTGGCGCCTTGGACGGCGTGACCGTCTTCGCGCCCACCGACAAGGCCTTCACCGAACTGGCAGAGGATCTCGGAGCGACGGACCTCAGCGAGAACGGAGTCATCGACTTCCTCGTCGGGGTCGACGCAGCTTCACCTGGGACCATCGCTGCCGTGCTGACGTATCACGTCGCCGCGGGTGAGGTGTTCTCGGGTCAGGTCGTCGGCGACGGCGAAGTGACGACGCTGGGCGGGACGTTCGACGTGTTCGCGCCCGGCAAGTCGGTGCGCTCGATCCAACTCGTCGACAACGACCCCGACGCCCGCAATCCCAAGTTCGTCAAGGGAGCCATCGACATCGAAGTCTCCAACGGCGTCATCCACGTCATCGACCGGGTCCTCCGGCCCATCGACCTCTGAAACCAGCCATCCGACTTGCGCTGTCCGCAGTGCGAAGATCAGCAAGGGGCCGGCGCTTCACGCGTCGGCCCCTGTTGCGTGGGCGGCGTGTTCTGCCTCAGGAGGGGACGACCTTGGGTACGAGGATGCCAGGCTGGTACTCGTGTCTCGGATACTCGTCGATCGTCATGTCGGGATGGTCGGCACGACCGCAGATGACGCACGCCTCCCTACCACCACCACCTGCCTCCGAGATCACCGTTCCGAAGGCATGGAGCAACTGGCCGACGAACTGAACCTCGTCGGCGTCGAAACTGGTGCCGGTCTCGTTCTCGATCGCCCTCCGGAGCCGGAGTGTCACGCGCTCCAGGATGTCCTTGTCGCTGTCCACGAACGCAAACCTACCGTCAATCAGTCCGGAAAACCGCCATCTGCGGGCCGGTTGCGAAGAAATCGCTCGATCTCGGAGGCCAGATCCTCACCCGATGTCGGCATCTCCTGGTCGGCCACCGCCTCGAGCCGCTCGACCATCGCCGCGATGTCTGGCCTCGCTTCGGTGATCGCGTCGAGGTGGATGCGCTGTGCGTCGGCTTCGGCCGCCAGGCTCGACGTCTCGAAGTCGATGCCGAGATGCCTGCCGATCCTCTCGACGAGTGCCAGCGCTGCGGCATACATGTCCACTCCCACGTAGTGCGGGACGCGGGCCCAGAACCCCATCGCCGGCACACCGGAGGACGTCAGCTCGACCTCGATGGCGCGTGACACGGCCGCCGGCACCCGGATCAGGCCTTCAGGACGCTCATCGGAAGCGGGGATCCGGCCAGGGTCGGATGCCGTCGTGATGACCGGAATCGGCCTCGTGTGGGGTGCCGCCCACGGAATGCCGCCGATGCCGATCAACTCGACGACCCCCATCTCCGAAGCCAGTTCGGCGACTGCTCGCACGAAGCGCCTCCAGCGCAAGGCCGGCTCGGTCCCGGTCAACACGATCAAGTCACGACCACCGACGTGCACGGCCGTCATCGTGACGCCGGGCCAATCGAATGCCTCGATGACTCCTTCGCGAAGCTCGTGCATTGGACGCTGATCGCGGAAGTCGAACAGCTCGTCGGAGTCGAACCGGATGAACGGCTGGGCGTCGCCGATGATCCAGTCGAGGGCGCCGGTTCCGGCGCTCCCGGCATCGATCCACCCGTCGAAGGCCACCAACATCACGGGGTCGGTCATCTCGGGTTGCTGAATCCGCTCGTACATCGCCACCGAGTATGGCGGACTCACTGCACAAGGAGATCCTTCAGATAGATTCGGTTCACACCGATCTACGTTTCATCCAATCCGAGGGGACCGACGTGAGCATGCGTCACACCAGAATTCTGACCATCACTGCGGTGCTCGTCGCAGCGTGCGGCGGTGGAGCGGCCGAATCGACCGTCGCGCCATCGACGACGGCCGCACCGACGACGACCGTCGCACCGGACGCCGACGTCTGCACGGAGCTCAAGGTCGCCGACTTCGACCTGTCCGCCGGGCTGGCCGAGATCTTCTCACCGGAGAACTTCGCCGACCCCGAATCCGTCGACGAGGTGCAGCTCGGCACCGAGTTCACCGCCCTGGTTCTGGACTACTACGACACCATCGCCGAACTGGGCACGACGGCCCCGGCCGACATCAGAGGCGACTTCGCCGCGGTCACCGAAGGCATCCAGCCACTTCGGGACCAACTGGAGAGCCTCGAGCCAGAGCAGTTCGACGGCACTCTCGACGCACTCGACCCCGAGGAGTTCAACAGTCCGGAGTTGGAGGAGGCCGCCGGCAGGATCGAGAGCTGGACCAACCTCAACTGCGATGTCGAAGTGGCGGTGGACCCCGAGACCGTCTTCACCGAGAAGATCTTCGCTGCGGCGTTCGCCTCGATCGGGCCACTCCTCGAAGGGCTGGGAGACTTGGGAGACCTTGGAGACCTGGGAGACCTTGGAGACCTGGGAGACCTCGGTGACTTGGGCGATCTCGGTGACCTCGGTGGCGAGACGTTCGACGCAGTCACCTACGGCGACAACGCCGAGCTCGACGCCCTGTGGGAACGCTGTCAGACCGACGACTACGCCGCATGTGACGAGCTGTATTTCTCGAGCTTCAACGTATACGAGCTGTTCTCGGTGACGTGCGGCGGGACCGTGCCGTTCTATGCGTTCTCGACGTCGTGCGACGACAAATACAACGGGAGCGCCCAGGCGTACGGCGACGACGGGTACCTGGACTCGATGTACGACTCGTGTGCCGACGGCGACGCGTTCTCGTGCGATCAGCTGTTCGGATCGGCTCCGATCGGCTCCGAGTACGAGACGTTCGCCCAAACGTGTGGCGACACGCGCGACGTCTCCAACGTCCCGTGCGAGTTGTTCGAGTCAGGTGAGCCGTTCACCTACGGTGACGACGCCGAGTTGGACGCCCTCTGGGACAGTTGCTCGGTCGGCGAGGGCTCGGCCTGCGACGACCTGTACTTCGACTCGCCATTCGGATCGGTGTACGAGGCCTTCGGCGAGAACTGCCGGCTGCTGTCGGAACGAGGCGCGGACTGCGCCCTGGTCGCCGATCTCCTCGACGGCCCGGTCGGTTGAGGCCCTTGGCCGACTTGCGGGGTTGAAGTCCAGTTGAGGTGGGTAACTGAGCGCTCATGCACGTGAGCTCTCTGATCGACTCGTACCGCGATCGCGTGGTTGACCGCGCGACCGATCCTTTCGGCCACGCGGAGTACCCGCTCGCCCGTACCCTCGAATACCGGGGCGACCCCGGCCTGTTCGGGCCCGACTCGATCAGCTGGCGGGTCATCGGCGATGCAGCGGCGTTCGCCGGAGGCGTGCGCGCCCTTCTCGTCCAGGCCGCCCACCCCGAGGTGGTGGCCGGGGTCGCAGACCATTCGAGCTACCGGGCAGATCCGCTGGGCAGGCTCTCGCGTACCTCCTCGTACGTGACAGCGACCACGTTCGGCGCCATCCCCGAGGTCGAGCACGCGGTCGGGCGAGTGCGGCAGGCCCATCGGCCAGTGACCGGCCGAAGCCACCGCAAGATCGCATACAGCGCCGGGAAACCGGAGTTCGCCGCGTGGGTCCACAACGC
>JAHEDH010000084.1 GCA_024641285.1 bacterium
CATTCCGAACACGGAAGTGAAACCTGCCAGCGCCGATGGTACTTGGGGGGCAACCCCCTGGGAGAGTAGGTCACCGCCGGGCATTAAAATTGAGAGGGTCGACATCGTCGGCCCTCTTTCTATTTGTACCCAAAGGACCACGCAACATGGCTGACGGAAACCGCCGCAATCGAGATCGATCGAATGACGGCCGCCCGTCGAACGGCCCCCGCAAGGGCGGACCCGGTCGGCAAGGACCCTCAGGCAGGAATCGGAGCGGGCCCGATCGGCCGAACCGTAGCTCGTCGGACCGTGGGCCCTCGCGTGACGATCGCAAGAAGCTCCACGCCGGTGGACAGCTGCCGCGCTGGATCCGGGAAGAGATCACCCGCTCGACTCCGAAGGAGCGTCGGGACGCTGCGATCCGCGAGCTCGAGAACGGGGTGGAGGCGTTCGCGGCGGAACGGTACAAGCCGGCTGCAGCGGCCCTGAGAAGGGCGAAGGCCGCCGCCTCGAGATCGGCGACGATCAGGGAGCTCCTCGGTCTGTCGGCCTACCAGACCGGAAATTGGGACGAGGCGCTGAAGGAGCTGAGGGCATTCCGTCGCATGTCGGGGGAAACCGACCAGATGCCGATCGAGCTCGATTGCCTGAGAGCGCTCGGCCGGGCGAAGGACGTCGACAAGACGTACGACCTGTTCCACGAGCTCGGCGGTGGTCGCGACACCGACAACGAGGCCAGGGTCGTCTATGCGAGCCACCTGGTGGATCAGGGCCGAGTCGAGGAGGCCTGGAAGGTCATCAATGCGAAGCTGGTGGCCAACCCGCCGGAGAGTCTCGTCCGTCGGTGGGCCGTGGCTGCCAGGGTGGCCCACGCCGCACACGACGACGGGGCAGCCTCGAAGTTCCTCGCCGCGATCCGCGACCACGACCCCGAACTGCCATGGCTGGAAGACCTCGAGGCCGAGCTGTCCCGCTGATTCTGTCCGGCCGGCGCCATACGTTGGCGCCCACGCACTTCCCCGGGCGGACGATGGGACGGTCATGGACATCAATCTCGCTCTCCTCAGCGGGCGCCTCGCCCTGCCTCCGACACTCGAGGCGCAGCCGGACGGGTCACGCCACGCCAGGCTCCTGGTCTACCTCCGTTCCCGAGGCCGCTTCGACGTCGTTCCGATCGTTGTCCCGGACCCGGTGGGCACGCTCGCGACCGAGCCCATCGGCGCGGGCACGAGAATCTACATCTCCGGTGCGCTCACACGACAGTGCTCCGGCGACATCGAGCGGCGACCGAGGCGGATCGAGGTGCTCGCAGAGGCATATGAGTTGCCCGATGTCGAGGACGAGACCGCGCATCGGTAGGGTTCTGCCGTCATGCACGAAGTAGCCGTCGCCGCCCCGTCCGGTCATGCCGCCAGAGCGGCGGGCCACGTAGCCGCTCACGGTGGCGGCGCCGTCGATGCCGCGATTGCCGCCGCCATCGCGGCGATGTTCACCGAGATCGGAGTGGCCGCCCCCGGTGCGGGTGCCTTCGTGACCGTGGCCGAATTCGACGGTCATCCGGTGGTTCACGACGGATACATGGCCGTTCCCGGCCTTCACGGCCGGCAACCCTCTCCGGCTTCGATCCGGGCGGACATGGCCTACGGCGGCGGGCTGTCGACCATGGTCGGGCCTGCAAGCGTGGCAGTCCCCGGTGCCTGGGCTGCGTTCGACCGCGTGCACGCCCTGTCAGGACGCGTCGACTTCGGGAACCTGGTCCTGCCGACGCTCGAGATCCTCCAGGAGGGATTCACCCTCGGCAGCAGCTGCCTGTACTACCTCGGCTACTCGGGTGAGTCGGTGTTCGGCCACGATCCTGGATCACGGTCGATCCTCCATCCCAACGGGCGACTGGTGACCGCACAGGACCGAGTACACATGCCAGACGCCATCACGACATTGCAGGTATTGGCAGAGAATGGGCCGATGGCGTTGTTGAGCGGTGAGATCGGTAACCGAATCGCAGAGGACCTGTGGAACCGGGGGAGTCTGATTGGCCCGACTGACTTCACTTCATACCGCGATCTCGAACGGGAACCGCTCGTCCACTCGGTCGGCGGGTGGGACCTCTACACGAATCCTCCGCCTGCAGTGGGCGGAGCAGGTCTGATCGCCCTCCTGGCGGGACTCGAACAGGGGGAACCAACAGCGTTCCTCGAGGCTCAAGAAGAGCTCTTCCGTTGGAGGAGGGGGCCGCTCCACGACACCGACGATCGCCACCGGGAGATCCTGGAGTTCCTGCGTCACCTCCCCGGCGACCCGATCCGCTCCCCATCGACGGTTCACGTGTCGGCCGTGGACTCCGATGGAGTGGCCTGCGCGATCACGCTGTCCGCCGGATACGGCTCGGGCGTCATCCCGACCGGAAGCGGGCTCTACATGAACAACGGGATCGGCGAGCTGGAGCTGGTCGGCGAGCCTTCTGCGCTGGTTCCGGGCGAGCGCCTGAACTCCAACATGGCTCCAACGATCCTGCGTTCCGATGATGGCGGCATGCTGGCGATTGGCTCACCCGGGGCGGATCGCATCAGCTCGGCTTTGGCGTCGGTGGTCGCGGCAGTGGCGCTCGACGGGCGATCGCTGGAGGAGGCGCTCGGCATGCCTCGGATGCACGTCGCAGTCAGCGAGAACGGTGATGCCGTCATCAAGGCGGAACCGGGCGTTCGCGTGCCCGACTACCCGCTCGAGGTGGACTGGTTTGATCAGCTCAACATGTATTTCGGCGGGGTGGGGGCGGCACTGGTCGAGCCGAATGGCATGATTTCGGCTGCCACCGACCCGCGACGGCCCGGCGTGGCTGCGGTATTCGGAGAACGCGAAAACTGAACCTAGACACGGCCACGGTCGCAGGCTACGTTCGGAGATGTCCCGCCCGACCTCCGCAGACAGCACCGTCTGCCCGATCTCGAGGAGCCCTCATGGCCTGGTATTGGTCCGATGACGTCGCACGAGCCGCGATCGACGCCGGTCTGATACTCGAACACGCCGTTCACGAATGGCTCCACCAGCCGGTGGCGTTCGCCGCCGAAGCCGACCTCGATCTCGTCAGCCTGGCCGGGTCGCTGCTCGGAGTCACGACGCCTTCTGCAGGGGCTGCCTGAAGTCGGTTTCGGAGCCCGATCCGACTTACATGGTGGCCGATGTACTCGTTTCTCCGCGCGCCGCGTTGGATCGCCGGCCTGATCGTCGTCTCCACGATCGTGTTGGTGTTCATCGCCCTCGGCAACTGGCAGTTGGGTCGCCACCGTGAGGTGAAGCTCGACAACGAGATCTTCTCGTCGCGGTTGATGGACGAGCCGATCCCGCTCGACGTCATGCTGTCCTCCGCCGGATCGTCGACCGATTCACTCGAGTATCGACGCGCCACCGCGACTGGTGTTTTCGAGCCGGATGCGGAGATCCTGGTCAGGAATCAGGTCAACAACGGGATCGCCGGGTTCCACGTGGTCACACCGTTTCGATTCGAAGGTGGGACCATTCTCGTGAATCGCGGCTGGGTGCCCTTGGAGCTCGACACGCCGCCCATCACCCAAGCCCCGCCTCCTGCAGGCGAAGTCGAAATCGAGTTCGTGCTCCGGTCCTCACAACCCATCCCGCGGTTCGGCCGGGTCGAGCCCGAAGGCGAGCTCACCGTCGTCAACCGCATCGACCTCGAGCGCCTGGGAGCGCAGTTCGCTGGACTTGCCCCAGTCTGGGGCCAACTCACGGGGTCGGACGAACAGCCGCTGCCGGTGCCGGTCGCCCTCCCGACCTTCGACGACAATGGGCCCCACCTGGCCTACGCCGCCCAGTGGTATCTCTTCGCATTGATCGCCGTCGTGGGCTCGGGCTTCCTGATCCGCTCTACAGCAACGAAGGCGAAGCGCCGAAAGAACAAGGCATGAGACGCACAACGGTCGTCATGGCGGTGGTTGTCGCCTCTTGTGGGGGAGCCACGCCGGCAATCACGGCTCCACCGGCGACCGAGAGCATCGAAACGCTGCCGCCGGCGACCCAGCCCGCGACGACGATCGAGACCTCGGCGTGCACGAGCGCGCCGCCGCGCACCTGGGCGATCCTGTGCCAGGCCGTCGAGCTCATCGACGAGATCTATGTCGACGAGGTTGCACGGGCGGAGTTGGTGGCAGCCGCAAACCTGGGCGTTCGAGGAGTGCCCGCCACCGACGGCGGCGATCCTCCCGGAGACGTCTTTCGCTGCACGATCCCGGACGAGGCGTTCCTCTCGGTCTGCGAAGCCGTCCTCGAGCGTCTCCAGAACGACCACGACGACCCCGAGATACTGGTCACGGCGGCGCTCAATGGCATCTTCCAGTACGCACTCGACCCGTTCTCGTCGTACGTACCACCCGACTACGCAGACCAGCTCGACGAACTCGGATCCGGAGCCGTCTACGACCTCGGCCTGAGCGTCTCGGCACGCACCCGATCAGGGGAGCCGTGCAGTGTGATCTCGGAGTCCTGTCACCTCGAAGTGGTCTCGGTCTTTCCGATCACCCCTGCGGCCTCGCAGGGCATCGTTGTCGGCGACATCATCGTCACCGTCGACGGAGAGGCGCTCGCCGGCTTGTCTGCTGAGGCCGCAACCGCGCTCATGTTCGGACCCGCCGGCGTGACCGTCCAGCTCGGGATCGAGCGCTCAACAGGTCCTCTGACCAAGTCGCTCGTCAGGGAGGACTTCCGCTTCGACCCGATCGAGTTCGAGATGATCAACAGTTCGGTCGCCTACCTCCGGTTGAACACCTTCAGCCAGTTGTCCGCCCAACTCGTCGGTCAGGTCCTCCAGCTGTCCGAGGTGGAGAGCTCACGGGCGATGATCCTCGATCTGAGAGACAATCCGGGTGGCCTCGTGCTGGCGGCGCAGGCGATCGCCAGCCAGTTCCTCGACGGGGATCTCGTCATGATCGAACGCGGCCGGGATTACGAGTACCCCTGGGAGGTCATCGAAGGGGGTCTGGCCAATCCATCGATGCGGCTCATCGTGCTCGTGAATCGGGCCTCCGCCTCCGCGTCGGAGGTCTTGGCGGCGGTACTGAAGGAACGGGGCCGGGCAACCGTGGTTGGAGAGCCGACGTTCGGCAAGAATCTCGTCCAACAGGTCTACACCGCCCGCGATGGCGGGCAGCTTCGGATCACCGTCGCCCGGTGGGAGACCCCGGGTGGAACCGACATCGGCATCACCGGATTGGAGCCCGACATCTTCATCGAGCCCGACGTCATCGGTGGAACCGACCCGATACTCGACGAGGCCCTCAGCCTGCTCGGGGTCTAGGCAGGGAAAGCGAGCCCGACCACGACCTCCACGGTGGGAAGATCTCGGAGCCGATCTGCGGGGAGGCGGAGTTTGCTGGTTCGATTGCCTCCACCGAGGACGATCGAAGCCCGTTCCATCACTGCGGAGTCGACGAGCACCCGCATCGAATCGGGGAGCCCGAACGGTGTGACACCCCCGATCTCCATGGTGGTGAGTTCCTCGGTCAACTCGGCAGACGCAAACGAGAGCTTCTTGACCTCGAGTTGGTCCCTCACCGCCCGGTTGACGTCGAGCCGGTGCGTGGCGAGCACGACACAGGCGGCATTCACCCCCGCCGGGCGCTTGGACGCCACGAGGATCGTGTTGGCAGAGTCGGCGGGATCGACCCCGTAGGCCTCGCAGAACGCCGCAGTGTCCGCCAGGGACGGGTCACAGGCCATCACCTCGTAGCCGCTCACTCGGTGGGCGTTCAGCGCATCGACGACGATCTCAGCGAGCATCGCTCCTCCTTCGGGCTGTGACGTTAGCCTGCGTACATGGCTCGGATCGGTGTCGTGGGAAGCGTGAATCTGGACATGGTCGCAAGTGCGGCGCGCCTCCCCGAACCCGGTGAGACGGTCACGGATGCAACATTCGCGGTCCACCCCGGCGGCAAGGGTGCCAACCAGGCGCTGGCAGCGAGGAGGCTCGGCGCCGACGTCGCTCTCATCGCACGAGTGGGAACGGACATGAACACCGGGCCGGCACTCGAGTTGTTGCGCCACGACGGGGTCGACCTCGATCGTGCCTCTCGTGATCGCGAGCACGCCACGGGGGTTGCCCTGATCGTCGTCGACGACAACGGGGAGAACCAGATCACCGTAGCCCCCGGCGCCAACCGCCATCTGCTGCCGGCCGATCTCGATCTCACCGGGTTCGATGCCGTGATCGCCCAACTCGAGGTACCGGTCGAGACGGTGCTCGCCGCTGCGCGTGCTTGCGAAGGGCTCTTCGTCCTCAATGCGGCACCTGTCAGGGAACTACCACCGGAATTGATCGAAGCCTGCGACGTGATCGTTCTCAACGAGGGAGAGCATGCCGCCCTTGCAGAGGCCTTGTCGGGATCGAGCGCACTGGTGGTCACCACACTCGGCCCACGTGGAGCCAGAGCCCACCGAGATGGGGAAGAGGTCGCTTTCGCTTCCGCTCCTGCCGTGAACGCGATCGACACGGTCGGTAGCGGCGATGCTTTCACGGGGGCCCTCACGGTTGCGTTGTGTGAGGATCGCGAGATCGCCGACGCCCTCGCCTGGGCCTGTGGAGCCGGAGCACTGGCGGCCACGCGTCGGGGCGCCCAGCCATCCCTCCCGTTCAGGAGTGAGCTCGACGACTTCATGGCGAACCTATGAGCATCCCTGTCATCATCGACTGTGATCCGGGGCACGACGACGCGATCGCGTTGCTGCTCGCAGTTGCGAGCCCCGAACTGGAGGTCCTCGGCGTCACGACGGTCGCCGGGAACACGACGCTCGACAAGACGACCCGGAACGCGCTCACGGTGCTCGAGCTCGCCGGAAGACCCGACATCCCGGTCGCTGCCGGCGCTGCGGCTCCGCTCGCCAGGGAGCTGGTGATCGCTGAGTACATACACGGGGAGTCCGGTCTCGACGGCCCCGTCCTCCCCGAGCCCAGTGGCTCTCCCGTGCACCAGTCTGCGCCGAGCTTCATGGCCGAGTTGATCCGGTCCAGCCAGAAGCCGGTCACGCTGATCCCCACCGGACCTCTCACGAACATCGCCCAGCTCCTCCGGGATCACCCCGACGTCATCGAGAGGGTGCGGGCGATCACCTTCATGGGTGGAGCGGCCGAGATCGGAAACATCACACCCAGCGCCGAGTTCAACATCTATGTGGACCCCGAAGCGGCCGATGAAGTCGTCAACTGCGGATTGCCGGTGACGATGATCGGGCTCGAGGTGACCCACCAGGCGCTGTTCGGTGACCGCGAAGCGGACCTGCTGCGCGGTCGCAACCAGTCATCTCAGTTCGTTGCGGAGCTTCTCGACTTCTTCGTCGCAAGACATCCCCGGACGTACGCCACTCCCGGTGCCCCGGTTCACGACGTCGTTGCGGTGGCACATGTCATCGATCCGACCCTGGTGACCACTGAACGCTGTGGCGTCAAGATCGACACCGGTGACGGGCTCGGTCGTGGCCGGACCGTGGTCGACCGATGGCATGTCACGGACTGGGATGAGAATCTCGATGTCGGATTCGGCCTCGACCGGGACGCCTTCGCGAGACTGCTGTTCGAACGGCTCGAAACCCTGCCGTGAAGGGTGGGGCCACGCCCCACCCTTCACACTCGATGTTCAACTGACGCCGGCCAGTGCCTGGTCGAAGTCGGCCTTGATATCGTCGATGTGCTCGATCCCGACGGAGACACGCACCAGGTCGGGGCTGACCCCGGCGGCGGTTTGTTCGTCGGCCGACAGCTGCTGATGGGTCGTGGATGCCGGGTGGATGACCAGCGTCTTGGCATCACCGACGTTCGCCAGATGGGATGCGAGGACGGTGTGATCGATGAAGCGCTTGCCGGCTTCGTATCCACCCTTGATGCCGAACGAAAGGACGCAGCCGAACCCGTTGGTCAGGTACCTCTTGGCGTTCTCGTGACTCGGGTGATCCGGAAGCCCGGGGTAGGAGACCCAGCTGACCCGGTCGTGGCCCTGGAGCCATTCGGCGAGCTCGAGCGTGTTGTCGGCGTGGCGCTGGACCCGCAGGCTGAGCGTCTCGAGCCCCTGCAGGAGCAGGAACGCATTGAACGGCGAAAGCGCAGCTCCGTAGTCGCGGAGGCCTTCGACCCGTGCCCGGATCGCAAACGCGATGTTCCCGAAATCGGACTCGGGGTTGAAGACGTCGGTGAAGACGAGGCCGTGATAGCTGGGGGAGGGGTCGGTGAACGCCGGGAACTTGCCGTTCCGCCAATCGAAGTTGCCGGAGTCGGTGATGACACCGCCGATCGAGGTGCCGTGGCCGCCGATCCACTTGGTGGCGGACTCGACGATGATGTCGGCGCCGTGAGCGATCGGGCGGCACAGATAGCCGGCTGCACCGAAGGTGTTGTCGACCACGAGGGGGATCCCGTGGGAGTGCGCGACGTCCGCCAGGGCCTCGAAGTCGGGCACGTTGTACCGGGGATTTCCAATGGCCTCCACGTAGAGGGCCTTCGTGTTGTCGGTGATCGCCCCGGCGAACGCATCCGGATCGTCTCCCTCGACGAACACGGTGTCGATCCCGAGCCGGGGGAACTGGACCTTCAACTGGTTGTAGGTCCCGCCGTAGAGGTTTGACGTCGAGACCAATTGGTCTCCGACCTGGAGGATGTTGGTCAGCGCCAGCAGCTGCGCTGCCTGTCCGGATGCCGTCGCCACCGAGGCGAGTCCGCCTTCCAGCGCAGCGATGCGCTGCTCGAAGACGTCGGTCGTCGGGTTCATGATCCGGGTGTAGATGTTCCCGAATTCCTGGAGGCCGAACAACCGGGCCGCATGGTCGGTGTCGTCGAAGGTGTACGACGTGGTCTGGTAGATCGGCACGGCTCGGGCATTGGTGCCCGGCGCCGGGTCCTGGCCGGCGTGGACCTGGAGGGTCTCGAAATGCAGTTCACTCATGGGTGGTTTCTCCTGTGTGCGGTTGTTCGTTCAGACGTGGGCCGGTGCTGCCAGTTCGATATTCACCGGGATCGACGCTTTGAGGGTGTGTCCGACCGGGGACGTGGCGAGCACATGTTGGTGCAGTTCCTCGAGGGCTTCGAGGTCTGCGGTGCTGTCGATGCTGACCGTTGCCCGAATGTCGTGGAACCCGGCATGGCCCGGCGCCAGGCCGAGGAACGACTCGAGGTTCAGGTCGCCGTCCAGGTGGATCTGGAGGTCGTTGATGGCGATTCCCCGAGCGGTGGCATTGGCGGCGTAGCCGACGGCCAGGCAGTTGCCCAAGGCGGCGAGAAGCTGTTCGACCGGGTTGGGGGCGGTATCGGTGCCTCCCAGGCCGGTCGGTTCGTCGGATGGGGTCGGGTTGAATTCCCGGATTGTCGCTTCCGAGCGGAAGCCGCCCGCCCAGCGGACAGCTGCAGACCAGGTGGTCTGGGCAGCCTGTGGGGTTTCGGTGATGTGGCCTGCGAGACCGGCGACTGCCTCGATGTCGACGTCGTTTAGCTTGTTCGTCATGGTGTGTTTCTCCTGTGAGCTGTTGTGTGAATACGTTGCACCGACCGTCCCGGAACGTGGATCCTTCCGGGAGGTGGGATGACCTCAGATCGAGGTGTCGGTACAGGAGTGGACCACCCGGAAGCTCGGCATGGCCATACACATGACGTCGGTGTAGGACGGTCGGTGGTTCATTGTTCAAGATCCTCTCGTTTGTCGGGCGCTCTCCGAGCGCCTCAGCGGAGGATCCGCATCGAGGCTCTCATCGATCAGGCATTGGCACCATCGAGTGGTTGCCGCGGCTTCGTCGGGCCTGTCCCTCAGCCGCTCTAGATGAGCGCGTTGTCAAGTGGGCAGCAGTATGGGGACGCCGGGCGTGTTTGTCAATGTTCGTCCGGCGTCCCCACCGAGATCACTCGGCGTGGTCGTGACTCTGTGCTTCTTGGTCGGCGATCTGACGATGGACGTCCTCCATGTCGAGCGCCTTGACCTGGGTGATCAGGTCTTCGAGCGCTGCCGGCGGCAAAGCACCCGCCTCGTTGTAGAGCATCACGTTGTCCCGGAACACCATGAGCGTCGGGATCGATCTGATTCCGAACGATCCAGCCAGCTGCTGCTGGGCCTCGGTGTCGACCTTGCCGAAGATGATGTCCTCGTTCGCTTCCGATGCCTGCTCGAAGGTCGGAGCAAAGCTGCGGCACGGTCCGCACCATTCCGCCCAGAAGTCGACGATCACAGTGTCGTTGTCGTTGATCGTTTGTTCGAAATTGTCCATGTTGAGTTCTACGGTTGCCATGTGTGGCTCCTTTGGTCGTCTTGAGATAGCAACGTAGACGACCATCGGATCATTCCGAAAGGAACGCCTCCACGTCGACGGTAGGCCGCAGTACGGCCATCGACCGAAGCGTGTCGTCGGCCACCGGGATGGCCACCGTCGTGATGTCATCGGTGGTCAGCAACCGCATGTTCCAGCCCGTCTGGATGAGGCGCGGCAGATCGAGCGAGTTGTCGAGCGTCAGATGCGGGGCGACAGTGGCGGCCAGCCCCTGCAGCTGTCGGACGTTCGTGGCGTCGATGACACGCTGGAACATGTCGGTGAGAAACAGGCGCTCCCGGGCGTTGCGAGCGAGGTCGTTGGCTCCAGGGATCGTCTGCCATCTCCCGTCCACGAGTTCTTCGGTCTTGCGGGACCGAATCCACGCCAGCGTCTGCTCACCGTCGGCCGTCGTGCATCCGGCATCGAGATCCAGGCCCGATGCGGGATCGCGAACAGGGTGTTCGACACAGATCTCGTACCCGCCGAGTCGGTCGACCGCCTCCTGGAAGCCTCCGAGGTCGACGGACGCTACGTGATCGATGCTGATGGCGGTGAGCTGTTCCACGGTGAGCTGCAGGACGGTCTCGCCCGGGATCGATTCGCAGCCTTCGAGGGCATCTGCGATTCGGATCTCGTCGTAGGTGCCACAGAGATCGGGCACCACGAGATCACGAGGCAATGACACGAGTCGAACTTCTGCACGATCGGCATCCACGACTGCGATCACGATGACGTCGGCGCGTCGACCCTCGAAAGCACCGAAATCCGTGAGATCGTCGATCCCGCTCCGGTCGTCGGTTCCGATCAGCAGGAACGTGGTCTCACCGGCGATGGGCTCGGGTCGGGTGGCCTCCGTCTGTTCGATGGCCTCGCCGGTCTCGGACGCTTGCGCAATGGAGTTCAGCGTCTGCACCGCCTCATCGGCGTCTGCGTCGAACCGTCCGAGCGAGCTGTAGGCAAGCCAGGCAGGACCGATCGCCCATGCCGCCAGCACGACCGCACCGAGCGCCATCGACCAGCGGATCGGGTGTCTGAGAAAGCGATCCCGGAGACGATCCCACGATTGATCGGTCAATCCGCAAACTCCATCAGTTGGATGATGTTGCCGTCGGGGTCGGCGGTGGTTGCGACGAACCCTCCCCAGGTCTCTTTCGATGGTGGTCGGATCACCGGGGCACCGGACGAGATGACTCGCTCGAAGCTGGCGGCGATGTCCGACACCGAGAAGTTGATCAAGATTCGATGTCGATCATGCGACGGCCCGGTGACGTGATCGTGCAACGCGATGGTCAGGCGCTGGTCGCCGAACTCGAAGTTGACGAACCCCGGTCGATCGGAGCGGGGTCGGAGGCCGAGTGCCTCCACGTAGAAGTCGCGGAGTGATCGATGGCGATCCGGTGTGGTGTGGATCAGCACTCCGGCGAGGTCGGTGACAGGCATGTTGGAAAGCTAGCGCCCGACCGGACGCGGGGAAACCGGCGGTCGGGGCGCTGCCTTAGGACTCGGTTGCAGGCGGGTTGTCGATGGTCTCCTTGACCAGTGCGAAGTCCTGTTGCATCGCCGCCCGCGTGTCCGGGCGACCTCTCAGTGCCGCTGCAGGGTGGAAGGTCGGCACGACGACGATTCCACGCCACCACCGGTACCGCTGACCCCGCATCCTGGTGATCCCGGTCTCGGTCTTGAGGAGGAGCTTGGTGGCGAAGTTGCCGAGTGTCACGACGACCGTCGGTTCGACGAGCTCGAGCTGCCTGCGGAGGTAGCCCTTGCAGGCGTCGATCTCGTCGTGTCTGGGGTCGCGGTTGCCCGGAGGGCGGCATTTCAGCACGTTGGCGATGTAGACCTGATCGCGTTGTATTCCCGCTTCTTCCATCAGCGAGTCGAGAAGCTTGCCTGCCGCTCCGACGAACGGTTCACCCTGGAGATCCTCGTTCTTTCCCGGTGCCTCGCCGATGATCATGACGTCTGCGTCCGGCGAGCCGGAACCGAATACGACGTTCGTCCGCGTCTCGGCCAGACGGCAGGCCTGACAGGCCTCAGCTGTGGCTCTCAGCGTCTCGAGTTCGGTGGTCATCGGTTCGCGAGCGTAGAGCCTCGGCCGACTGCTTCGAGAATGGACGATCGACCCTGGCAGCCTGGGCACCCTGTTGGTCATCTTCAGGGGCAGGAGGTGGCATGACCCGACTCTTGGCTACCAGACCGACGACGACCCTTGCAGTAGTCGTGATGCTCGTTGTCTCGGCGGCGTGCGTGGCCGCCGCCCCGATTCTCATGCCCGATTCGTACTCGATCGTCGAGCACTCGGTGAGCGAGTCGGCCGCACAGGGTGTGGAAGGCGCATGGCTCGCCCGCACCGGGCTGCTCCTGCTCGGGTTCGCAGTCCTGACGCTGGCCGGCCTGGCCGGCAGACGCTGGGGCAAGTGGGGACGGGCAGCCCATCGCTCGTATGGTGTCGCCATCATCGCGTCAGCTGTCTTTGCGCACATGCCCTGGGAGCAGGCTCCTTTCGACCGGTTCGAAGACACGCTCCATTCTCTGGCGTCGTTCGCGGTGGGACTCGCGTTCGTGGTCGGCGTGATCGCAGTCGCGGTGATGCGGGGCACCACCTGGAGTCCCGCCCGTGTGTACGATCTCGTCGCCCTGGTTGCCTCAGTGGTCATTCCGCTGGTGATGTTCAACCTGACCGGCGTCGCAGGGCTCGTCCAGCGTGTGATGTTCGCCATCGCCTACATCTGGTACGGAATGGAAGCACTCAGGTCCGCTGTGGCCGTTGACACGATGGACCTGGTTGATTCCCGTTGAGGCCAGTGCGCGCGTGATCGGCTCGTCGCCGTAACGGAAGACCAGCCGCGAAGAGCGAGTCGGCCGAACTCTTCTTCCAGTCGAGTGTCCGGATCCGCAGGTCGTGTTCGTAGTTAGGGTGAGCGCGGGAACGGCCCGCGCCGAGCGAGGAGCACAATCATGAGTCACTATCTGCTGTCGACCTTCTCCGTCGAGGGTGAGGCCTCCGGCCCAGCACCAACACCCGAGCAGATGCAAGAGTTCATGGGCCGCGTCATCGCCCTCGAGGCAGACATGGATGCGAGCGGGACGTTCGTGTTCGGGGGTGCCCTGCACGGACCCGACGCCTCCACGGTCGTCCGGGGTGGTCAAGCTGACGTCGTGATGACGGATGGACCGTTTGCCGAGTCGAAAGAGCACATCGCCGGCTTCTACATCATCGAGTCCGGAGACCTCGACGAAGCGCTGCATTGGGCTGAGAAGGTGACGAGTGCCATCGGTCGCCCGATCGAAGTGCGTCCGTTCCGAGCGACTGGCCGAGTCGCCGATCAGATGCCCCAATGAAGGATCGATGATCCCGGTCGACCGCGATCAGCAGGCGGTTGTCGAAGAGGTCTTCCGTGAGATTCACGGCCAGGCGATCGCGACGTTGGTCCGGGTCTTCGGCGACATCACCCTCGCCGAGGACGCAGTGCAGGATGCCTTCGTCGTCGCCAGCGAAAGGTGGCGAGCGGGCGGTCTCCCAGCCAATCCGGCGGGCTGGATCGTCACAACCGCCAGAAACCGCGCCATCGACGTGCTCCGCCGCTCATCGAGAGGAAGGGAGCTTCAACACCGAGCGGCTGTCGAGGACGCGCTCATCGGCTCGATGGAGCCGAGAGAGGAGGGTCTGGTGGTCGACGATCGACTGCGCCTCGTGTTCACCTGCTGTCATCCCTCGCTGCGCCCCGAGCATCAGGTTGCGCTCACGCTGCGCCTGCTCGGCGGCCTGAGCATCGAGGAGATCGCTCGGTCGTTTCTGGTGAGCGAGGCGGCGATGGAGAAACGCCTGGTCCGCGCCAAGTACAAGATCA
>JAHEDH010000085.1 GCA_024641285.1 bacterium
GGTCTCCCATGTCGCCGAGTCCCGGCCGGATGTAGAAGTTGTGGTCGAGGTCACGGTCGAGGGCTGCAGTGACGACGCGGACGTCCGGGTGCTCCTGCTCCATCCGTTCGACACCCACCGGAGCCGCCACGACACAGACGGCGGTGATGTCGGTTGCCCCATGCTCTTTGACCTTGTTGACCGCCCAAGACAGCGATCCGCCGGTGGCGAGCATCGGTTCGAGGATGAGCACCCTGGCGTCGGTCATCTCGGGGAACTTCGTGTAGTACTCCATCGGCTCGGCGGTCTCTTCGTTCCTCTGGACGCCGGCGTATCCGATCTTGACGTCCGGCAGGAGTTCGACGGCAGCGTCGATCAGGCCGAGGCCAGCCCGGAACACGGCCACCGCCACGGTGGGCTTCGCCAGCGCCGGCGCCTCCATGCCCTCGAGCGGCGTCTCGATTTCGACCAGCTCGGTCTCGAGATCCGAGGTCGCTTCCGCAACGAGGAGAAACGCCAGCTTCTTGGCTGCGGCTCGGAAGACCGGCGACGTCGTGGAGCGCTGCCGGAGCACGGTCAAGTAATGCTGGGCGATCGGGTGATCTACGACTGTCAACGGCACGCTCGGCCCTCCCTCTGATCTCGAGCGTGAGCGTACCCGGGTACGGGCGGCGTTGCCCTGGTCGTCGGAGCGCCGTCAACTCGTGGCGGCCGCGTCTCCCTTCCGACCGTTGAACGTGCTCAACCTGAGACCCGGGTCCTCGCATCGGGGCCCCTCCTCGCGGTAGTCGCAGCTCGGGTTCTTGTTGCGGATGGTCCGGACGTATTGGCAGGGGCTTGGTTGGCGCGCCTGGTGTTGTGGGGAGGGGATTCACGGTTGTGCGTTGCGGGCGGAGCGAGCTCCGCCCTTACCTGTGCGGCGCAGCGTTGATCATCCGGCTGCGGGAATCCACAGCAGCGTTTCGGGATGGAACTGACTCCAGGCGAACCAGAAGGCCTGATGGGCGGCGACTTCTTCACCATCCGCCCCTGTTGCGACGAACCCCGATCCGGAAAGCGACAGCGTGATTCCGGCGGCCCTGACAGCGCCCCCAGACTCGATGGTGTCACGGGCGGCGTCGGCGGGGAAGGCCACTGGTGTGCCGTCAGGCGTGATGACACCGACGACCTGCTCCTGCACGGGAAGCCTCAGGTCGCGATCTCCGATGGGGAAGATCGGGCCCTGGTCGTCGCGGCCGCCCAGCGGATCGAGGTCGTAGGTGCGGCCGATGCCGCCGTCCTGAGCCACGATCGTGGTGTCGGGGTGAGCGCCCTTCCAGTCACCCCAGGTCGAGACGACGACCGAGCCCTGTGGGAGCGTCACCTCGGCCCCGAACAGAGGCCCGGCGATCGCCCGCCCGGTGAAGGTGTCGAACACCGACTCGGTCACGAGGTCGTACATCACCTTGTTCGACCGTGACAGCAACCCGGAGGTCCGCAGGATCGGGCGCTCGAAGCCATCTACACCATCGGTGAAGAACAACTGGGCCGACCCGCACAACGTGCAGTACGGGAGCCCGAAGTCGCGTCCGCCGAGCGAGTCGTTGACCATCTCGTGGACTTCCATGATGTTCTTCGGGTAGGCGCGCGTCTCGCCGTTGATCTCGACGCCGAAGACGATCCGATCGTCGGGATACCAGTCGCCTTCCGAGGCTGGGGTCACTGCCGGTTCGTCGAGTGCCGGGATGCAGCCGAGCGGACAGGGTTGATCGTCCCCGAAGGGCCGATCGTCAGGAGGGACGCCGCCCCACGACAGCAGCCGGTAGTCGATGTCGCTCGGCTCGGTGAACAGGAAGTCCCAGCGGGGATCGAAGAACGTGTAGAGCCGCTCCTTGTATGCCTCGTATCCGGGGAACGCCGGCAGGTCCCAGGCGATCAGATGATCGGTGATGCCCACCCAGGGCACCGGCCCAGAGAAGTCGACTCCGGTCAACTCCGAAGCCGCCTCGGCTGCCGCCTGGTTGACCGACGGCGCACTCGAGAATCTGAGCAGATCGGCGATCAGCCACACGAGCCGGGCGTCACGCGTCCTGACGAACGCCGTGAACTGAGATGCCGCGATCGGCCGGTCGAGCCGATCGAAGATCGCATCGACCGCAGCCGTTGCATCGTCGGTCAAAGGTGCTTCGGGGACATCCGGCGCTTCCCCGAACAACGCAGTCAGCGACAGCGGATCCGTCGTTTTGGTCGTGCTATGCGCACTCTCCGGGGGCATTGGAGTCACCGTGGATTGGGCCAGATTGGTGCCGTTGGTGCACGCAGCGACGACGAGACCGAGAGCCAGAGCCGAGGCGAACCGCTTCACCCCCCGCAGGCAACCATGCTGCGTCCGCTACGCGGCGCTCCTCGCAGAAACATTCCATGAACTGATGTCCCCCACGGAGTGGGGGACAGGGGCCCGCTTGCGGGTAGGGGGGCGCCACGCGACCGCAGGTCTCCACGAGAAGCCTGCTCGCCGCGCGTCGCTGGCCCCTTACCTCCGAGGCTCGTTCCTCGCCTCGCAGGGACCTTTCCCCACTGCGTGGGGAACATCAGGTTGGTGTCCGTCAGCCGCGGCACAGGACAGCCCGACCTACCCGGTGTTGCGCATGCCGGCGGCGATGCCGTTGACGGTGAGGAGGAGGGCGCGGGCCGTCTCGGGGTCGTCGTGGTCGGTTCGACTGCGTTCCAGCAGGGCGATCTGAAGGAAGTTGAGCGGGTTCAGGTAGTTGTCCCTGACCGACAGCGTCCGCTTGAGCACCGGAAGTCGCTCCATCAGCCCGCCACCGGTCAGCCAGGCGATCTGTTCGACGGTACGGGCGTATTCGTCTCGGATGACATCGAAGAGGTGGCGATGTTCTTCCGGAACAAGTTGATCGACGTACCGCTGTGCGATCGTCATGTCGGTCTTCGTGAGCGTCATCTCCACATTCGAGACGAACGTCTGCACGAAGAGCCAGGTATCCATCATCTCTCGCAACGCATCGTCCCCATGCTCGTTGCGGAAGGTCTCGATCCCGGTCCCGACGCCGAACCAGCCGGGCACGATCTGGCGGGACTGTGTCCATCCGAACACCCACGGGATCGCCCGCAGGTCGTCCAGGCCGGCGCCTCCACCGCCGGGGCGCCGGGAAGGGCGTGAGCCGATGTTCATCTGGCCCAGCTCTTCGACGGGCGTGGCCGACAGGAAGTAGTCGACCAGGCCGGGCGACTCCACCAGCGAGCGATACTTGGCGAAGGCGGCATCGGAGATCGACTCCATCGTTGCGGTCCATCGATCGAGGACGTCTTTCGGTTGACGCGACACCCGGTGTAACAGCGAAGCCTCGAGCACCGAGGACAACGCGAGCTCCAGGTTCCGTGCCGCGATCGGAGGGAGGCCGTACTTGTCGGAGATGACCTCACCCTGTTCGGTCACCTTGATCGGCCCGTCGATGGTGCCGAACGGTTGGGCGAGGATCGCTTGGTGGGTCGGACCGCCGCCGCGCCCGATGGTCCCGCCGCGACCATGGAACAGCCGCAGGGTGATGCCGTGCTTCTGCGCAGCATTGCGGAGGAGCCGTTGGGCCTTGTAGATCTCCCACTGAGACGTGGTGATGCCGCCGAACTTGTTCGAATCCGAGTATCCGAGCATCACCTCCTGTACGTCGCCGCGGAGCGCCACAACCTTCCGATACGGTTCGCACGACAGCAGGCTGTCGAGCAGGTCCCCCGCCCGTCGGAGCTCCTCGATCGTCTCGAACAGGGGGACGAACCCCACCCAGGCGATCCCGCCGTGGAGATCGATCAGCCCGGTCTCTCGGCCCAATACTGCAGCCGCCAGCACGTCGTCGATGCCTCGGGTCATCGAGATGATGTAGCTCTCGATCACGTCGTCACCAAAGCGTTCCTGGGCTTCTCTGATCGCTCGGAACGAATCGAAGGTCACCTGTGCGCGGCCCTCGAGCACGGTGGCAGGCGAAGACAGCGGCCTCCGGCTGCCCAGCTCCTCCTTGAGGAGTTCCGTCCGGTCGGAGCGGTCGAGGTCGTCGTAGTGGATGTGGACCCGATTGAACAGCTGGTTGAGGACCTCGTGGTGACGTTCGGCGTGTTCCCGGACGTCCATCGTCGCCATGTGGAACCCGAACGTCGTCGCAGTCGCCGTCACTCTGCGGAGGACACCGTCAGCGATCAGCTCGCCGCTGTCCGCCGCCAGTGAGCGGTGCATGATCTCGAGTTCATCGACGAGATCCTGGGGAATTCGATAGTCATGACCGGGGACGTGCTTGGCCCCATCGGCGATGCGGCGCCGGGTGTTGATGAGCCGCTGATGGATGTATGCGCACTTCAGGCGGTACGGCTCTTCGGCGTTCAGGGTGCGGAATCGCTCCCATACCGCCGGCAGGTGTGCGCGGTCGGCTTCGAGGCTCTCGGCCAACTCCTTGGTGATCGATCGGATCGCCGATGAGGTGGACAGCTCCTCGGCCGCTCTCTCGATCATCTCGATGAGGTTGCGGAGACCGTGGTCGTGTTGCATCTCGAGCACACCGAGCGTCGTCTCGCCCGTGACCGAGGGATTGCCGTCACGGTCGCCGCCGACCCATGTGCCGAATCGGACCGGCACGCCGAACTTCGAGCGCGGACGTCCGAGTCGCTCCAACTGGATGCTGATGTCCTCACCGAGGCCTGGCAGAACGTCGGTCTCGAGCTGATCGAAATAGAAGATCGCAGACCGGGCCTCGTCGATCGGCTTCGGCCTGGCCGAGCGCAGCTCGTCCGTCTGCCAGATCTGATCGATGATCTCGGCGATTCGTCGGTCGATCCGGTCGAGCTCGGATTCGGTCCGTCGGGGGCTGAGCCGGTCGTCGAGGAGTCGGGCAATCGTCCCGAGCTTCGTCAGGAGCGTCCGACGGGCGGCTTCGGTCGGGTGGGCGGTGAAGACCGGACGCAGCTCCAGCCGGTCGAGGACACCGGAGACCAGTTCGGGGTCGAGGTCTGCATCGATGATCCGGTCGACCGTGGCCGCCAGCGTCCGATCCGAGTCGAGCATGGTCAGGTCGCCGACCCGGTGGGTCTGCTCGGCGACGTTTGCGAGGTAGAAGTAGGCGGAGAAGGCGCGAACGAGGTTGATGGTCTGCTCGATGTCGAGCGATCTCAGGAGCTCGTCGAGCTCATCGAGCCCGCCCCCGTTGGACCTTCCTTCCTTCGTGAGCAACCTGACCCGTTCGACGAGTTCCAGCAGCTCCGGGCCGTGCTGGCGGATCAGGGCATCGCCGAGCTGGGAGCCGAGACGTCGGATGTCGGCCCTCAGCAGTGCATCGGTGTCTTGTGCGCTCATCCCCGGCCTTTCAAACGTCTGGGAGAGGCTACCGAGGGCGGGGGACGCGGAGAAGGGACGAGAGCTGCGGTTTCGCTGGTGGTGAGTGTGTTCTTGGGTCAGCCGTGGTGCGGTTCGTGGCCAGGCACGGTGCTGTTGGGAAGGCTGCTGACCCAAGAACGGTCCTCCACTCAAGGTGTGTTGGAGTCGCTGCCGCCGCGAGCCATGAGGGTTGCCCTCTGTTCTTGGGTCGTCACCAGGGCTGGGCCGTCGGGAGGTCCACGCTGGGCCGTGTGGATGCGGCGACCCAAGAACATCGGCAGGAGTTGCGGCCCGACTCTGACGGTCGCAGGTGCCGCTTGTGGGAAGGCGTGAAGCGTGAAGCGTGTTGCGTGCTGCGTTCTGGGCACCGCTACCGTTTCGGAGACATGTTCGACACCCTCACCGATCGATTCGATGGCGTCTTCACGCGGCTTCGCAGCAAGGGCAAGCTGTCGGAGGCCGACATCGACGCCGCGCTCCGGGAGGTCCGGCTCGCGCTGCTCGAGGCCGACGTCAACGTGGGCGTCGCCCGCAACATGCTGGCGCGTATCAAAGAGCGCGCCCTGGAAGCAGATGTCCAGAAGAGTCTCACCCCCGGTCAACAGGTCATCAAGATCGTGCATGAAGAGCTCGTCAGGACGCTGGGGGAGGGCACGGCAGAGCTCAACAAAGGCCCGAAGCCACTCACCATCCTGATGGTCGGCCTCCAGGGCTCGGGAAAGACCACCTCGTCGGGCAAGCTGGCCAAGCGGCTCAAAGGCGAAGGCAAGAAGCCCCTTCTGGTCGCCGCCGACCTGCAGCGGCCCGCCGCCATCGACCAGCTCGAGCGACTCGGTGAGCGGATCGGTGTCCCCGTCTACACCGAGCGCGCGTCGCGGCCGCGCAAACTGGTCAAGAACGCCATGAAAGAGGCGGTGCGGATGGGCCACGACGTCGTGGTCATCGACACCGCCGGCCGGCTCCAGATCGACACGGATCTGATGAAGGAGCTCGCCGACATCGAAAAGGAAGTCACTCCCCACGAGGTCCTCCTGGTCGTCGATGCGATGACCGGACAGGACGCCGTGAACGTCGCAACCGGCTTCTCACAGCAGACCAAGGTGACAGGCGTCGTGCTCTCGAAGCTGGACGGCGACGCTCGAGGGGGAGCGGCCATCTCGGTTCGAGAGGTCACCGGGGTTCCCATCAAGTTTGCAGGTGTCGGCGAAGGGCTCGACGACTTCGAGCCCTTCCATCCCGAGCGGATGGCCGGCCGGATCCTCGGGATGGGCGACGTGCTGTCGCTCATCGAGAAGGCCGAGTCGCACATCGACGAGGAGGAGGCCGAGCGGTCCGTCAGGAAGATGGCGAAGGGTCAATTCACGCTCGACGACTTCCTCCACCAGTTCCAGATGATCAAGCGGATGGGGCCTCTCAAGGACATCCTTGCTATGCTGCCGGGCGCCGGTTCCGCGCTCAAAGATGTCGATGTCGATGATCGGGATCTCGCCAGGGTCGAAGCGATCATCCGTTCGATGACCCCGGAGGAACGGCAAAAACCAAAGATCATCGGCGGAAGCCGACGACGTCGTATCGCGGATGGGTCGGGAACGAGACCCCAGGACGTCAATCGTCTGCTCAAACAATTCGCAGATGCACAGAAGATGATGAAACAGATGGCCGGAGGGAAGGGCCTCCCCGGGATTCCCGGACTCGCCCCCGGTCGACGAGGCAAGAGGTGAACAGATGGCCGTGAAGATGCGCCTGACGCGCATGGGGAAGAAGAAGTCCCCGTACTACCGAATAGTCGTGATCGACGGGCGCCGGCAGCGTGACGGTCGATACATCGATCT
The DNA here is from genome assembly GCA_024641285.1 of bacterium. Taxonomy (GTDB): domain Bacteria; phylum Actinomycetota; class Acidimicrobiia; order Spongiisociales; family ZC4RG35; genus JAHEDH01. The sequence goes on from JAHEDH010000085.1 coordinate 7,168, forward strand.
CATTGGACGCTACGACCCCCGTGAGGAGCCGTCGCTGATCGAGATCGACGAGGAGAAGGCCGTCGATTGGCTGAAGAAGGGTGTCCAGCCGACCGAAGCCGTCGCCAAGCTCTTGAACATCTCCGGGGTGACCTCGAAGTACAAGGTCGCCGCAGGCAAGATCCACACGGTCGGTGCCAAGCCGGCCGCGGCCGCCCCGGCTCCCGAGCCGGCAGCCGCCGAAGAACCGGCCGCGGAAGAACCGACGGTCGAAGAGACCGAAGCCGACGCCTCCGAGGAGGAATGACGGTGAGCGAGAGCGGCAAGATCGTCGAAGACGTCGTGGGCTACATCGTCAAGCAGATCGTCTCGAACCCCGACGAGGTCTCGGTCACGATGATCGAGCAAGGCCCCGATGAGGTGCTCGCCGAGGTGCGGACCGCCAAGGGAGACCTCGGGCGGGTGATCGGGCGACGCGGTCGTGTCGCGCGCGCGATCCGCACCGTCGCCCAGGCGGCCGCCGAAGAAGAGGGCGTCACGGCCGGCGTTGAGTTCGTCGACTGATCGCGTCCTCGTAGGGCTGATCGGAAAGCCCTTCGGCATGGGCGGTCACGTGACCGTCCGTGTCGAGAGCGACGTCGCCGAGCGTTTCGTGCCCGGAGCCCGCTTTCCTGGTCCCGCAGGAGACGACCTGCTGGTGGACGACGTCCGCGACGCCGAGAGAGGGATCCATCTCCGCTTCGAAGGCCACCACACGAGAGAGGCCGCCGAGTCGCTGCGCGGTCTCGAACTGACCATCGACGCTGCACAGCGTAGAACGCTGGACGAAGGCGAGTACTGGCCCGACGAGCTGGTCGGCCTCCGCGCAATCGACCCGTCCGGCGGAGAAATCGGGATCATCACGGACTTCGTCGAGGGTCACGCCCAGGACCGACTGCGGATCCGCACCGGCGACGGCCGCGAATTCGAGGTGCCGTTCGTCCTCGACCTCGTGCCAGACGTCGACCTGGAAGCCGCAACCGTCACGATTCAACCAATTCCCGGCCTCACGGACTGATGAACTCGATCGGTGGGGCGTCACCGACACGGATCACCACCGGTCCGGGCTGGAAGTCCCGGATGGTCCATTCGAACACGGTCCATCTGGTCGGGGAATCCTCGAACGTGATGGTCCTGTCGAAGGCCCCTGCGCTCGTCACGACACTGGCGCTCACATCCAGCCCGGCGCGGCCGTAGCCTTCGAGCACCATCGGCGGTGTCCTGGTCGCCGGCTGCAACAGGACCACCGCATCCCCGAACACCGGTGCGCCTGCATCCGTCTGATCTCGCTCCAACTCGAGCACGAGCCGGGCAGGAGAGGACAACGAACGCACCCGTGCCGTTGCGCCCTCGGCGAGATGAACGTCGACCATCAGTGTTCGCAGCGAGGGCTCGTAGGCGACGAATGCGCCGTCCAGCAAGGCGGTGTCGAAGGCCTGATCGGACAGCGCCGAGTCGATGATCTCGAGGCCGAGCTCGATCCGCACGATCCCGGTATGACGCAGGTATTCGGCCCGGTACGCAGGTGGGTCCACGGCGGGGGCGCCGGGCTCGGTCCGGAACGACAGCGTGACCGCGGCGCAATCACCGGAGTCGGTCCAGTTGATCCCCGCCAGCGTCTGTGAGTCGCTGTCTTCGGTGTCCGATCGTCCGAGAAAGCCGTCCTCGGCGAGGAGGGGCTCGTCGGTGAAGCAACCCGAGCGGGCTTCCCCGGCCGAGGTCGGAGCCGGCTCCGGCGCAGCGGTCGTAGAAACCACCTCAGGACCCTCCGTATGGTCCGTCGTCGGGATCGGAATGGTCGCCACCGTCGGAGACGAGGCCTGCTGGCAGGCGGTCATCAGAAAGACGCAGACGAGGACTCCGGACAGGCGGACCATCGAGTTCGAGGCTACCGCCCCGCCTGTCCGCCGCCGACCGGTCGCCGGATGCCGGATAGGAACGGCCATCCGACTTATCGTGGCGGCGATGAACCGACCGACGGCCGACGATGGGATCGAGGCGACCTTCGCCAGGATCGCCGCCGGCCTGAGGATCGTTGCCGTCGTCTGGATGTCCATCCTCGGTGCCGTGACCATCGCCAGGGGCGGCGACGTTCGGCCCGGCGTCGTCATCGGCGTGATTGCCATCGGATTTCTCTGGGTGCTGGCGGCGACGCTGGTCGCGTATCCCCGGAGCGCGCTTGCCCGCGGCATGCTCCTCGTCGACCTCGCGGTCGGTGTGCTCAGTCTGCTCGCTCCTGGTCTGGCGGGGACCAACGCCTCCTTCTATGGCGGGTTGCCGCTCATCGTGGTGTCGATCGCATCGCTGCGGGGGCGCCTCGAGGGCGTCATCTCTGCAGTGGTGCTGGTGATGGTCGTGTTGGGGACGATCGTGTCCGACATCTTCTCGTTTCAGGAGATCATCGGGCAAACGACGTTGATCTTCGCGTACCTCGGAGTCGGGGTTCTGGTCGCATGGATCGGCGAGGTGTTGCGACAGTCCGAGGCGCGGCTGCTCGAAGCGAGGGATGAGGTGGCGACCGCCCGTGCTGCGGCCGCCCTGGAAGCCGAACGGGCCGACATCGGCCGGCATCTGCACGACTCGGTCCTCCAGACGCTCGCGCTCATCCAGCGCGACAGCGACGACCCCCAGAAAGTGACGATCCAGGCGCGCCGGCAGGAGCGTGAGCTGAGGGACTGGCTCTTCGGAGCCGGGACGACCGCCGCCCCCGGATTCGAGGAGGGTCTCCGCAGCGCAGCTGCCGACATCGAAGAGCGATTCGGAGTAACGGTCGACGTCGTCGTCGTCGGCGACGAGCCGCCCTCCCAGGCAGTGTCGGGGCTGATCGCCGCCGCCGGCGAAGCCATCACGAATGCCGCTCGTCACGCCGGCGTCAACGAGATCGACGTGTACGGCGAGGTATCGGGGCGCGCGCTGGCGGTCTATGTTCGAGATCGCGGCATCGGGTTCGATCTCGAGGCCGTGCCACCGGACCGGCAAGGCGTGAAGAGCTCGATCGTGAAACGTGTCGAGACCCTGGGAGGGACCGCCGACCTGAAGTCGATAGCGACCGGAGGGACCGAGTGGCGATTGATCATTCCAAACGAGAGGACCGTGACGGATGTCGAGTGATTCGATCAGAGTGTTCATCGTCGACGACCACGACTTGTTCCGGGCAGGCGTCCGAGGGGCGCTCCCCGATGACATCGAGGTCATCGGCGAGGCGTCGGACACCCAAGCCGCCATCGAGCTGATCGGCGAGCGAACCCCGGACGTGGTGCTGCTGGATGTGCACCTCCCGGGAGGTGGAGGGCGCGAGGTCGCCGCCGCCTACAAGGACTCGGGGATCAAGTTCCTCGCCCTGAGCGCATCCGACGCCTCCGACGACGTGGTGGCAGTCGTCAGATCGGGGGCGCGCGGTTACGTCACCAAGTCGATCTCGGCCGACGAGCTCGCCGATGCGATCCGGCGGGTCGCGGCGGGCGACGCCGTCTTCTCGCCGCGGTTGGCGGGTTTCGTGCTCGACGCCTTCTCGGCGATGCCGATCGGCGACATCGACCCCGAACTGGACCAGTTGACCGATCGCGAACGCGAGGTCCTCAGGCTGATCGCCCGCGGCTACACCTATCGCGAGGCCGGTGAGGAGCTGTTCATCTCGATCAAGACGATCGAGTCGCACGTGTCGTCTGTGCTCAGGAAGCTCCAGCTCTCGAACCGCAATGAGCTCACTCGGTGGGCGGTCGAGCGGAAGCTGATCTGACCGGCATGGAGAGGACACCTCGTCTCGGCTTGCGTCGGCTCGCCGCCTTGTGTGCCATATGCGCGCTCATGCTCGTGGGCTGCGCCCAGGAGGAGCAACCTGCGACCGTCGAAGCACCGGTCACCACGACCACTCTGGCCGTGAACACGACCGGTCCGGCCGCCCCGGAGACGAGTTCTGCCCCTGCAGACCCGGCGCCCACCGTCGTCGAGTCGACGACCACCACGCAGCTTCCGCCACTGGAGGGGCTTGCGCTGGAGCTCGTCGCCGACGGCTTCACCGAGCCGGTCGAACTGGCAACCCGACCCGGTGACGATCGGGTCTTCGTCGTCGAGCGGGCCGGACGGGTGTGGGCGATCGGCCACGATGGCACGGTGCCCGACGAGCCTTTCGCCGACCTGTCGTCCGTGGCACATCAGGGCTCGATCGAGCAAGGTCTGCTCGGGCTCGCCTTCCATCCGTCGGATCCCGATCGCGCCTTCGTGTTCCATTCGCGCCCCGACAACGACAACCAGCTGGTCGAGTACCGCGTCGTAGACGACCGGCTCGATCCATCCTCGGCTTCGGTGCTGTTGGTGGTGGATCGCGAGGCCGACAAGATCCGTCACAACGCCGGACACATCGAGTTCGGCCCCGATGGCCTGCTCTACCTCTCGGTCGGCGATGGAGCGAGGGCGAGCGTGAACGGGCAGGACCCGAACACCATTCTCGGCGCGCTGGTCCGCATCGACGTCGACTCCGACATTCCCTACGGCATTCCCGCCGACAACCCCTTCGTCGGCGGCGGGGGAGCCCCGGAGGTGTTCGTGTGGGGCCTGCGCAACCCCTGGCGGTTCTCGATCGACCGGGCGACGGGGATCGTATGGATCGGCGACGTCGGCCAGGACGACTTCGAGGAGCTCGACGCCGCACCCATCTCCGATCCAGGGCGCAACTTCGGGTGGCCGATCCGCGAAGGCACGGTCGACTTCTACGGCGGCACGGCGGACACGCCGCTGGTCGACCCTGCGTTGGCGCTGAACCACGCCGACACACCCGCCTGTTCGATCACAGGTGGGCCCGTCTACCGCGGCAGCGCCATCCCTGAGCTCGATGGACGGCTCTTCTTCGCCGACTGGTGTTTCGGCTGGATCAAGAGCGCGCTCACGTCGGGGGAGCGCCTGGGTGACGTCGTCGATCACTCCGAGGCCCTCACGGTGTCGATGGTCTCCACGTTCGGCTTCGACCCGAACGGCGAGATCCTCGTCGCCGACTTCACCTCCGGCACCATCCACCGCATCGTCCCCCTCAGATAGGTTCGGCCTGGCGGCCTCACGTGAGCTCAGGCTGGCGCCTTCACGCTCTGTCTCGGGACTCGGCCTTTGGGGCCTTGCCCCGACGCTTTGGGTTCGGCCCAGGGGGGCCTCACGCCGTGGGTGCTTCGCACGCTCGATTCGAGTCTCGCTGCGCTCGACACTGACATCTCGTTTGGTAGCGGCCGGAGGCGTGCAAGCGCGCCCGGAGGGCCCTCAGCGCCGATGCGAAGCGAGGCCCTCAGCCGTGCTCCACGCTGGTGCGATTCCGCCTCGGCCACAGGTTTCTGCGCTGCCCTCTTGACAAAGTGATGTCACTGTGACATCATGACGATGTCAGCTTGATGCAGACGGTGTCGAGCGGGAAGGAAATCATGATGGACCGGGGAATGCAGGCGATGAGCCACTTGCCAAACCACTTCATCCGGGTGAATCGCGCGCTCGCCGAGAGCGTCTCCGAGCCTCGCTCGCAGGAACGCCGCATTCGGCGGCGGAGGTCCTGAGCGTGCACCTCGACGGACTCCTCGCTGAGCTCGAAGGTTCGGTTCGATCGCAGATCGCCCTCGCTGGAGGAGACCCAGTTGTGGAGGCGGCTGCGAACGCCGTGATGAACGCACTTCGGCCGGCACTTCAGCAAGCAGCGTTCTCGCTGGCCGAACAAGCCGCGCTCGAAGTGAACGCCCAACTGAGCGACCAGCGGGTCGATGTCGTCCTCGCCGAAGGTGAGCCCGTGCTCAAGGTGTCCGAAACGGAGGCATCCAGCACTGCGAGCACCGACCAGAACCTTTCGGCTCGCATCACCGTCCGAATCCCGGAGTCGATCAAGGCTCTCGTCGAAGACGCCGCCGACGGCACCGGCGCGTCGGTGAACCAATTCGTCGTCGACGCCCTCAGCCGCAAGGTCAGCCAGAAGCAGGGCCGTCGTCGGACACAACGAGGAACGATGGACCTATGAGCGACAGATACGACTTCGCCATCGAAGGCGGCGCCCGCCTTGTGATCTCCCTGCCGTCCGGTGACGTCGAGGTGTTCGAGCACGAACATGGCATCCAGGTGTCGTTGACGGGCAAGACCGACGGAGTCACCGTCGAGCAGTCCGGCAACACCGTCTCGATCACCAGCGACAAGAAGGGGGCATCGTTCTTCCTGAGCCCGACCGTGCGGGCTGCGATCGGCGTGCCGTCCGGATGCGACCTCGAGATCACCGGTGCCACTCTCGACCTCGTTTCACGCCAGCGGCTCGGAGTCGTCCGGGCCCGTACCGCCTCAGGTGACATCCGCCTCACCGAGGTGTCGGAGCTGACGGCAAAGACCGCCTCCGGGGAAATCCGGTTCGACGTGGTCCTCGGCGACTGCGACGTGACCGCCGCATCTGGAGACCTGGTGGGCGATCTCGTCGGGGGAGACCTGCGAGCGAGCCTGGCATCCGGCGACGTCCGGATCGGGCGCGTCGACGGTGACATCTCGGTCAAGAGCGCCTCTGGTGACGCTCATTTCGATCGCGCCAACGGCGGCGACATCGGCGTCCGCTCGATGTCCGGTGACATCACGATCGGGCTCCCGACCGGGATCAAACTCGATTTTGACCTCGACGCCCTCAGCGGGGACGTCTTCCTGCCGCCGCCGGCCTCGCCATCCGGACAGGAATCCGCCGACACCTGGCAAGAGGAGCCGGAGCGGAAACGCAACGTGCGGCTCTACGCCAAGACCGTGTCCGGCGACATCCACATCGAACGCGCCGTCTAGGAGCGGCGCACGTCCAACGCGGTGCCGTAGGCGACGACGACGACGTCGTTCAACCGGGTGACCATCGTCATTCTGATCTCGACGACGGCACTGGCGCCGCTCGTCGAGGCTTCCGAC
>JAHEDH010000086.1 GCA_024641285.1 bacterium
CCGGCAAGCATACGATCGCAAGCCGGGCGAGACGATCCAGGGCCCGGTTCATCTGCAAACGCGCCGCCGGTAGCCTGACACGATGCGAAGGACGCTGACGCTGACGCTTGTCGCCGCCCTGATGCTCTCTGCCTGTACGGATGCCGACGAGAACCGATCCGCAACGACGGCGGCGCTCGAAGCGACGACCACCTCCGAACATGCCACGACGACGACGCCCCCACTGCTCGGCGGGCTGATCGCACGGCCCGTCCGGCATCCGGCAACGGAGCGTCCGGTGTACTTCGTGATGACGGACCGCTTCGAAAACGGGTTCGAGGGCAACGACACCGGTGGCGTCGATCCGGCGGTGGGTCCCGAGGCCCACGGGTTCCTCCCCTCCGACCCGGGTTTCTACCAGGGAGGGGATCTCGCCGGGTTGACCGACCGCTTGGGCTACATCGCCGGGCTCGGCATGGAGGCGATCTGGATCACGCCTCCGTTCGTCAACAGGACCGTCCAGGGCGATGGCACCGTGGAAGGCTCCTCGGCGGGGTATCACGGCTACTGGAACATCGACTGGACCCGGATCGACCCGCATCTCGGCAGCGCCGATGAGATGATCTCCTTCATCGAGGCGGCCAACGAGCGCGGTATCGACGTGTACTTCGACGTCGTGATGAACCACACGGGCGACGTCATCACCTTCGAAGAGGGCAGCTTCGCCTACCAGGGGACCGGGTCGGCGCCCTTCCGCTCCGCCGCCGGGACCGCGTTCGACCCCGCAGCGGTGGCCGGGAGCCCCGACTTCCCCGAGCTCGCCGCCGACGTGTCGTTCCCGTACACCCCGGTCTTCGCCACCGAATCAGACGCAACCGTCAAGGCCCCCGACTGGCTGAACGACGTGACGGTGTATCACAACCGTGGCAACTCGACGTTCCAGGGTGAGAGCTCGCAGCTCGGCGACTTCTTCGGTCTCGACGACCTGTTCACCGAGGATCCCAGGGTCGTGCAGGGCATGATCGATCTCTACTCGGACGTGATCGAGACCTATCCGATCGCCGGGTTCCGGATCGACACCGCCAAGCACGTCAACGACGAGTTCTGGGCGGCGTTCGTGCCGGCGATCCGCCAGGCGGCGGTCGACGCGGGCCGGCCCGACTTCTTCGTGTTCGGCGAGGTGTTCAGCGAGGACCCCATCTTCAACTCGTACTACTCGACCGCGCTCGGCTTCTCGTCGACGCTCGACTTCGGCTTCGACGCCGCAGTGCGCCGCTTCGTCATCGGCGACGCCGGTGCGCAACAGCTCGCCGACTTCTTCGACGACGACGACTGGTTCACCGACGCCGATTCGAATGCCTCCATGCAGGTGAAGTTCCTCGGCAACCACGACGAGGGTCGCCTCGGGTACTTCGCCAAGATCGGCATCTCTGGGGCGGACGACTTCGAGTTGCAGCAACGCGTCGGTCTCGCCACCGACCTGATGTATCTGACCCGAGGAGTGCCGTTGTCGTACTACGGCGACGAGCAGGGTTTCACCGGATCCGGCGGCGACCAGGTCGCCCGACAGTCGATGTTCGCCTCACAGACGCCCGAGTACCTCGATGACGACCTGATCGGCACGGACGCCACGCACGCAGTCGACAACTTCGATCCGTCACATCCCTTCTACCAACACATTGCGCTTCTGAACGAGTTACGACGCTCGCATCCGACATTCATGACGGGAGCGCAGATCACTCGCAGCGTCGAGGCTTCGACGTTTGCGTTCTCCCGCATCGATCGCACCATTCGCGTCGAGTACGTGGTGGCAGTGAACGCAGGATCGACTGCCCAGCGCATCGACGTTCCCACGCAGACGCCCGGCGGTATGTTCACACCGATCCATCCGGGGTCCGATGGCGAGGAGTACCCCAGCGACATTGCGGGTGTCCTGAGCCTCGACGTCCCCGCCGGACAATCGGTGGTCTTGATGGCGGATCGAGAGATCGTGGCCGCCGACCAGCCGCCCGCAGTGAGGATCGTGCGGCCGGCTCTCGACACCGAGATCCCGACCTTCCGGTATCGGATCGAAGCCGAGTTGTCAGACGATCGCTATGCCGAGGTCACGTTCTCCGCCCGGATCGATGGGGGAGAGCCGGTCTTGCTGGGCGTCGACGACGCCCCGCCGTACCGGGTCTACTGGAACAACGCCGGACTTCCGGACGGCGCGTCTCTCGAGTTCTACGCGGTCGCCACCGATCTCGTCAACCCCCCGACCGAGACCTCAGTCACTGCCACTCTCGGCACTCGCTGACGCACGGCAAAGCCCCCAAGGCTTGCTGGCGCAAGCCTGTTCCCCCGACGGGGGAACAAACACCGTGTGGGGCTGGCGGCGTGATCGTGTGTCCCCCGACAGGGGGGACGGCTTGCCCTCTGGGGCAGCCAGGGGGGATCGAGCGAACCGCGTCCAACCCCCCATGGCTTGCTGGCGCAAGCCTGTTCCCCCGAGGGGGAACACACAACCCCCGTGGCTTGCTGGAGCCAAGAGCCAACGGCCAACAGCGGCTTCAGCTGCCCTGGGGGGTTCTCCAGTCGGGGACGTCGGGGGCGTCGTCCTCCCACGAGCGGATGAAGAGGGCCAGGGAGCGGATCTGTTCGGACGTGAGCGGGCCGCCGTGGTCGAGCGAGTATGCGCTCATCTGCGTGCCGGGCACACCGACGGAGATCAGGAGCTCGGTCTGAGCGGTGGTCGATGCTTGGAGGAACTGCTGGGAGTTCAACGCCGGTCCGATGCCGCCTTCGCCGTTCAAGCCGTGACAGGCCGAGCAGTTGAGCTGGAAGAGGGAGGAGCCTTGCTCTTCCAGTGACGCCAGGTTGAGCTCTCGTGCCTGATCGCGATTCGACGGCTCGACCAGGCGATACAACGGAAAGGCCAGCACCAGGGCGGCCAACAGACCGACCCCGAGCAGCATGACTCGGTTGGTCTCCTCCTCGATGGAGTCGTCGTTCTCATGCCGATAGGGCATTCACGCCTCCTCGCCACTCGAACAGGAAGGCCCGCTCACCGGCTCATTGATCGTTTCCGCGCCGCGCGGCGGACCATCGATCTTTTCCGATGTGTCGATGAAGATCATGCCGTTCTCATCGATCTCGACCGGGTAGTGATCCATACCGCGCGGCGCCGGGCCGGCGCGGTACTCGCCGGCCCGATTGAAGTCCGAGCCATGGCAGGGACACTCGAACTGATTCGATGTCGGACAGTACGGGACACGGCATCCCAGGTGGGTGCACTTCTCCGACAGCGCCACGATCTCGCCGTTGAGTCGCACCAGATAGGCACGGGCTGCAGGAATGTCGATCACGCCGACCTCCGGAACGGCCTCGGCCGGGATCGCCCGCACCTTGCCCCCGAAGCCCGTCGTTTTCAGTGGCTGGAGGAGATCCCAGGATGTCACCGCTCCCGCCACCCCGACGAGCACGAAGCCCGTCTTCCAGGCGTTCGACAGGAATTCCCGTCTTGTCACGATCTCACGCATCAGTGCTCCTCACAGCTCGCCATGCCATTCGATCCACGGCCAGACCCATCCCCAGTTCGGCCCTCGGAACGCGAAGCCGATGATCGTCAGGAGGATCCAAATGGCCAGGAAGATCGAGAACGTGACGACGGCGATCCGGCGATGCCTCGGCTGCAGGTACTCGCTGCGGTCGATGTAGGGGAGCGCGACGAGCCCGATCACGAGCGCCCCCGGAACGAGCACTCCTGCCACCAGCGGGTGGAAATGGGCGAGCAACTCCTGTAGTGCAGCGAAGTACCACGGCGCCTTCTCCGGGTTCGGTGTGATCGTCGGGTTGGCGATCTCCTTCAATGGAGCGTCGAAGAACACCGAGATCAGCAGAACGATCAGCAGGATCGCCATCGCCGACACCGCATGGCGGACCAGCAGGTGGGGCCACACGAACACGAGATCCTGTTCTTTCGGCTCCTTCCGGTCGCCGCCTGGCGGCTTGGCCGGGACCACCCCGAGCACTCGATGCCCGTCCACGATGACCGGGTCGTCGTTGCGGGTCTGATCAGACATCTGGCTCCTCCCGGTCGATCTCGAGCATGGCGTCCTTCCTCCACCGCCACAGGTGGATGCTCAGTGTCAGCACGATCAACGTGGGCAGGACGGCGACGTGCAGGACGTAGAACCGAAGCAGCGTGGCCGACCCGACCGTGGTGCCGCCGAGCAGGATCTCGCGCACGGTGTCGCCGATGAAGGGGACGTAGGCCGCCATCTCGGTTCCCACCGTGACCGCCCAATACGCCAGCTGGTCCCACGGCAGCAGGTAGCCGGTGAACGACATGAGCAGCGTGAGCGCCAGCAGCACGACGCCGATCACCCAGTTGAACTCCTTCGGTTTCTTGTATGCGCCGCGGTAGAACACCCGGGCCATGTGGGCGGCGACGATGAGGACCATGAGATGGGCGGACCACCGGTGCACGTTGCGGATGTACTGGCCGAAGGCCACTTCGGTCTGAATCGACTGGATGTTCGAGTACGCCTGCACCGGGCTCGGGACATAGAAGAACATCAGATAGATGCCCGAAGCGACCAGCGATCCGAAGAGGACGGTCGACATCGCTCCGAGATACCAGCTGTACCGGATGCCGATCTCGCGGCGCTGCATCTTGACGGGATAGATGTGCAGGAAGAAGTTCGACCAGTGCCCGGCGGCGCGGTCGCGTGGGGTCGCCCGGTCCGGGGCCCGCCATATGGATCGCCCCACCTCGCTGCGGCGGAGGCGGTCGAGGCCCGTCGGCTTGTCTCTCAGGTCCATGCTGGCACTCCTACTCCGTTCCATACCCCCATCGACAGTGCATTGGGGGGACACCGTTCGATGCACAGGGCGCACCGGATGCACTTGCTCTCGTCGAGGATCAACGCGCTCGCGGTCGCTTCCCCGACGCCTTCTCCCACCTCGACGGCAGGGACGAGGGAGATGAGATCGAGGGGACAGACGTCGACGCACAGAGCGCAGAGCACGCACTTGTCGACGTCGAGTTGGATGTTGGCGAAACACCGCAGGCACCGTGAGGCCTCGAAGCGGGCCTGCTCCTCGGTGAACCCGAGCTCCACCTCGGCGAGCCCGATCCTGCGGCCGGTGGGGACGGTTGGGATCTCGACTCGCTCCCACCGGTCGAACGTGTCCGTGAGTCGATGGAACCGGTCGACGGTCACCATGTAGCCCTTCGACTCCTCCTCGATCTCGCCCCCGAACGATCGATGGATGTCGGCGGCCGAGCGTCGACCGTCGGCGATGGCGTCGATCAGGGTGCGAGGCCCGTTGGCGGCGTCACCACCGGACCAGACACCGTCGAGTGAGGTTCGGCCGGTGGGGACGTCGATGCCGATCGTCCTGCGAGGACCGATGTCGGGACCGGTGTCGCCGAGTGCCTCGAGATCGATCGCCTGGCCGATCGCGAGGATCACCGTGTCGGTGTCGTACACCTCGACGTCTTCGGCGTCGAACACCGGTGCAAAGCGGCCGTTCTCGTCGAACACCGATCGGACGCCGATCGTCTCGATACCGGTGACCTGGCCGTCCGACGTGACGATTCGAGCCGGACCGCGCCGGTGAACGAAGGAGATGCCCTCGTTCTGGGCCTCCTCGATCTCGAACTCGTGGGCGGGCATCTCTTCTTCGGCCTCGAGCGAGATCACGGTCACGTTGCGCGCTCCCGCCCGGGCAGCCGTGCGGGCGGCGTCGATCGACAGGGTCGCGGTGTCCTGGTCGGGCTCACCGACCTCGGTCTTGGTCGTCGGTTGTGCGGTTTCTGCGTACTCGGCCGCCCGCAGCGCCGTCCGGGCGGCGTCCATGGCGACGTCTCCGCCTCCGATCACGACGACCCGCTCACCCACGTCGACCTCGAAGCCTCGGTTCATGTTGATGAGGAACTCGATCGCCTTGAAGACGCCGTCGGCGTCGTTGCCCTCGATGTCTATCCCGCGGCCGAGCGTCGCCCCGATGCCGAGGAACAAGGCGTCGTGGCGTTGTCTGAGCTGCGCGAAGGTGACATCGACCCCGAGGCGGGTGTTGTAGTGGACATCCACGCCGAGGTCGATGATTGCGTCGATGTCACCCTGCAGGACCGATCGGTCGAGCCGGTACTCGGGGATGCCGAGCCACATGGCACCGCCGAGGCGGTCGGTGGCCTCGTAGACGGACACCTGGTACCCCCAACGTCTCAGGTCGTGGGCGCAGGACAGCCCGGCGGGGCCGCCGCCGATGATCCCGATGCTCTCGGACCGTCTCGAAGCGGGTGGGCGGGTGACCTGCTCCCAGACCCGGCCGTTGTCGGACTCGGTGCCGAACTTCTCGGTTACGAACCTCTTGAGCGCCCGGATCGCAATGGGTCGGTCGATCTGGCCTCTCCGGCAGGCCTCCTCGCAGGGCGCCGCGCACACCCGGCCACACACGGAGGCGAACGGGTTGGGGAGCCGGGCTGTCAGATAGGCCAACTCGTCGTTCCCGTCGGCGATGGCAGCCACGTACATCCCAGCATTGGTGTTGACCGGGCACGCTGCGAGACACGGGATGTTCTCGTCGTAGAAGTGCAGCTCGGCCAGGCTCATATCCGGCGCTCGCGGTGCGTGTACCACAGCCCGATGAGGCCGACGGCCAAGCCGCCGGTCCACAAGCCGACGCCGAGCACGTCCTGCACGGAACGGTCCAGGCGGGATACCGTTTCGCTCTGGAGCACGATGGAAGGCACGGCCACCGTGGCGACGATGAAATACACGACGATGATCGCGGATCGGAGCCAGGCATCGAGCCAGGGAACGTCGAGGCGGTCGAGGGTCGAGATGATCCGGGGTGAGAGCACGAGCACGCCGACTGCGGCCGCGAGGGCAAACGCGGCGACGATCGCCATCCCTGCGAGGTCCGGAAGCGCACCGGTTGCGACCGGGAGGGCTGCGGCGTTGTCGCCGCCGGGCGCGGCCGGGACGACGAAGCCGCCCTGTACGTAGGCCACCAGGCCCTCGATCTGATCGGCCGACAGGGTCGAGAAGGCGGGCATCACGCCGTCGTAGTCGACCCCGTCGACCACCAGGGCGCCCTGCTTGCCGTTGCGGATCGTCTGGATGAGGTAGGCGGTGTCCTGGACGGCCGGGTTTCCGTTCAACGGCGGGAACGTCCCGGCGATGCCGGTTCCGCCGGGCTGGTGGCAGCCGGCGCATTGGGTCGTGTACGTGTCGAAGCCGGCCTGTAGGAGGGCGGCGTCGGCGGTGTCCCCCTCGGATTCTTGTGCAGATGCGCCGACCGACCCGACCGCCACGAGCGCAGCCACGATCATCAGCACCGTGGCCCGGCCGAGACCCCGTCCTCCACTGTTCATGGCTGCCTGAATTCCTCCGGTCGGTCTCCGCCATGCTGGCGAGCGGGCCGGAGTCGCGAGAAGGGACGAAATGCCCTGAAGCCAGGGTCGTTTGTCAGCTGCATCCGTCTGGTTGCGCAGGTTGCATTGCGACAACGCCGAGAGGAGGGCCAGATGGACGAGCCGGTGATGGAGACGCCGGGGGTCGACGCCGAGGAGACCGAACACTTCAAGCCGATCGGGACGCTGTTTGTTCTGGCGATCTTCGTGGCGACGATCATCCTGCTGTGGGGCTCGGTCTACGTGATCCTGCTGTCGAGAGGGGTGACGTCATGACCGCGCCGCCCGCCAACGCCGAGCCCCAGAAGGAGTCGATGGGGATAGACCCCTACGAGCGCAACTGGATCCGCTTCTCGATCGTGCTCCTGGTCGTGTTCCTCACCGCGGTCACCGTCGCCGGATTTGCAATGGGATTCCAGGTCCCGGGCGAGGAAGCCCGGGTCGATCCCGCAACGATCACCGAAGCCGGGCCGTTCGCCAACCCCGGTGTCAGGCAGATCGCGCCCGGTGAGTTCGAGGTGTACGTCGTCTCGCGCACTTTCAACTTCGACCCGGCCGAGATCGTCGTGCCACAGGGCGCAACCGTCACGATCTACGTGACCTCCCAGGACGTCCAACATGGTTTCAAGATCACCGACACGAACGTCAACATGCAGGTGGTGCCAGGACAGGTGTCGAAGCTCACCTACACGTTCGACCGGGTCGGTGAGTTCCCCTACATCTGTCATGAATACTGCGGCATCGGTCACGCCGCCATGTTCGGACGGGTGAGAGTGGTCCCACCCAGCGAATTCGAGGAGGCAGGCGCATGACGATCTCGATCGAACGGCCAACCCGCGAGCTGACCGACGCCGAGAAACGCTTCGTCGGGTGGCACATGCTGGTGGCGATCATCGCACTGCTCGTCGGCTCGATCTTCGGGCCGATGCAGGCCTTGCAGTACTCGAACGTCGATCTCTACCAGTACCTCGAGCCGGTCATCCGCTCGTACTACCAGGGGTTGACGCTCCACGGCGTGCTGAATGCGCTGGTTTGGACGACCTTCTTCATCGTCGGGTTCACCACCCTCACGACGATCAAGGGACTCGCCCGCCCGCTGTCGTACCCGAAGGTGAACTGGGCCGGATTCTGGGTGATGGTGGTCGGCCTGGTCACGACCGCAGTCCCGATCCTCCTGAACCAGGCGACCGTCCTGTACACCTTCTACCCGCCCCTGCAGGCCAGCTGGGCCTTCTACCTCGGGCTGACGCTCGTAGTCGTCGGCTCTTGGGTGTCCGGGGTCGGATTCTTCTTGACCTACCGGGACTGGCGGAGGGAGAACCCTGCGACCAGATCGCCTTTCATCGCCTTCGCCGGGGTGCTCAACATGGCGATGTGGCAGATCGCAACGCTCGGGGTCGCCGTAGAGATCCTGACGATGCTGCTGCCGTGGTCCCTCGGCCTGATCGACGCCACCGATCCCGAGCTCGCCCGGACCTACTTCTGGTTCACCGGCCATCCGCTCGTCTACTTCTGGTTGCTGCCCGCCTACATCTCGTGGTACGGGATGCTCCCCAAGCAGGCGGGTGGCAAGCTGTTCAGCGATTCCCTGGCCCGTCTCGCCTTCTGGCTGTTCCTCATCGTCTCGGTGCCGGTCGGGTTCCATCATCAGTTCGTGGACCCCGGTGTCCCCACGGCATGGAAGTGGATCCACGCGACGCTCACCTATTCGGTGTTCTTCCCGTCGATGCTGACGGCGTTCACCGTGATCGCGTCGCTCGAATACGCCGGCCGTAGACGCGGCGGGACCGGCTTGGTCGGATGGATCAGGGCGCTGCCGTGGAAGGATCCCTCGGTCGCAGCCCAGCTGCTCGCCGGCATCCTCTTCCTGTTCGGAGGCATCGGCGGACTCACCAATGCCAGCTACAACCTGAACCTCATCATTCACAACACGGCGTGGGTTCCGGGGCACTTCCACCTGACCGTGGCGACCGCCGTCACGCTGTCGTTCATGGGCATCACCTACTGGCTGGTTCCCTACATCACCGGGAAGCAACTCGTGTCGCCGCGGTTGGCGTTGGTCCAGGTCTGGACCTGGTTCGTGGGAATGGTCATCTTCTCCAATGCCATGCACGTGCTCGGCCTGCTGGGCGCACCTCGTCGGACCCCGCTCGGGGACGCCCCGTACGTCCCGGAGGAGTGGAACGGTCACCTGCTTCGAACCAGCATCGGAGGGACGATCCTGTTGGTCTCGGTCCTCATCTACGGATGGATCATGCTCCGGACCGCAACAGGCCCCAAGGCGGATCCCGAGGACGTTCCGGGTATCCCGATCGCCGAGTCTCTCCGCGACCCGCAGTTGACCCCGCTGTGGCTCGATCGGTTCAAGCCGTGGCTCATCGCGGCCGGTGTGCTGATCGTGGTCGCCTACGGGCCGCAGCTCTGGGACCAGATCACCGGTATTCAGCTCAACGCTCCCGGTTGGACCCCGTGGTGATCGAGGTGATCGCGGGGTGAGCGAAACGGGGGGCGGATCGGAACGGGTCCGGTACGGCAGGTTCCTGACCGGGCTCGAAACGGCGACGAATCGGGTCGAGCGCCCGATTCGTCGCTTTGTCGGCTCCAATCGGCTCAATCCGCTCCCGCACGCCGGCACGATCAGCGTGTTCCTGCTGATCGTCGTGATCATCACCGGCCTCTACATCACCCTGTTCTTCGAATTCGGTTTCGAGGACTCGTACAGCTCGGTGCTGGGGATGGAGGGCCATCCGATCCAGCGCGCCATGCGCAGCATCCACCGGGTCTCGAGTGCGATGCTGGTCGTCACGACGATCGTGCATGGCTGGCGGACATTCGTCGCCAAGCGATTCACGTCGAGTCGGCGCTTCCGATGGCTGACGGGGATGCTCGCACTGGTCGTCGTCTGGCTCGCCGGCGTCACCGGTTACTGGCTCATCTGGGATGTCCGTGCACAGGCGATCACCGAATCACTCGCCGACGTCTTGTCACCGGTGGCCGGGTCGTTGGCGGTCTCCACTGCGGTGCCGACCGGCAGTGGATGGGTGCTGCTCTTCGGCATCTGGGTCGCTCACCTCGCCCTCACCGGAGTCGTGGGCTGGGCGTTGTGGCGTCATCTCCGCAAGGCCCGATTCGACTGGTTGCCGCCGTACCGCTGGATGTGGGTGATGGGCCTGGCGGTGATCGTCGCAGGGATCCTGTTCCCGTCGGGCATGCTCGCCGCCGCCGATCCGACCGTCGACCCGTCCCGGCTGATCCTCGATCCCTACGTGATGTTCCTCCTGCCGGTCCTCGGCTCCCAATGGGGTCCGGCACTCGCCTCGATCGCCGTGCTGGTGGTCGTCGTGGCGGCGGCGTTGCCCTGGGCGATACGGCGTGACGACCCGCCGATCGCACACATCTCGGAGACCGCGTGCACGGGCTGTGAGCTCTGCGTGGTCGACTGCCCATACCTGGCGCTGTCGATGACGCCCGACGGGACACTGGCCGTCGTCGACGAGAGTCGATGCGTCGGTTGCGGGATCTGTCTGGGGTCGTGTGCCTTCGGGGCGATCTCTGGTCTCGGCGAGGTGGCGATCGGAGGGCCGGGAGATGCCGACGTGTTCGTCGTCTGCGCTCGCGAGCTTCGTCTGTCGCGCCTCCCCGAGGGCGTGACCGTCAGAGAAGTCGAGTGCACGGGAGCGGTGAGCCCGCTCTCGATGGGCGAGGCGGCCAGGGGTGGGCGCACCGTCCACGTGATCGGTTGCGCACCGGGGGAGTGCTCGTACCGGACCGGCAACGTCCTGGCCTCGGCCCGCATCGCGGGCGAACGCCGGCCCATGCTCCCGAGACGATGGCGGGGGGACGTGACACGGGACTGGGCGGCACCCGACGACATCCGCGATCTCATCGATCACCCGGACGGTCACCCTGCTGCAGATCTCAAATCGGCGCCACAGGGACGCGGCCCAGCCGCGAGGATGGCCGCAGTGGTGCTGACGTCGGTCCTCGCCGTCGGAGCGACCAGCGCGTCGATCGGATACGACCCGGGAGCCAACGGCGCAACCGTCCGGGTGGTCCTCGATCACCGTGACGGCGCTGTCCTCGCCGGGACCGAGGTGGCGGTGTCCGGCCCGATATCGATCGCGGTCGAGCGCGACGGCGAGGTGATCGAGAGCCGCGACTTCGGAGCAGACGACCGCCTCGTCGACGTCATCGACATCTCGGTTCCCGCCGGTGGGGCAGACGTCGCCGTCGAATTGGTCGCGTCGAGCTCCGTCGAGCTCTTCGCTGGGCCGATCGATCTCGCAGACGGGAATCGCCTGGTCATCACTGCGATGGATGTGGCGCCTTTGCCCGGCGCGGAGCTGGGACGCGAGGTCTTCTCCGGCTTGTCTGGCAAGGCGGGCTGTGAGATCTGCCACTCGGTCGAGCCCGGCCGTGTCCTCGTCGGGCCGTCACTCGCCGGGGTCGCATCAATCGCCGGCAGTCGAGTCTCGGGCCTGACCGCGGCCGAGTATCTGCGAGCGTCCATCATCGATCCCGACGCCTATGTGGTCGAGGGGTTCCGAGCGGGCCAGATGCTCCCGATCTACGAAGAGCAGCTCACGCCCGACGAGATCGATGCGCTGGTCGATTATCTCCTCACCCTGGAGGCACCGTGACGACCAGGGTCGCCGCCTGTGCCCTCATGCTGGTGATCGCGTCGTGCGGGTCGTCGGTCGAGGATGCTCCAGGTGAGGGGGCGGCACTCTTCGAGTCGCGGGTTCTCGGCGGCCAGGCGGGCTGCGCCACCTGTCACTCCCTCACGCCGGATCGCGTGCTCGTCGGTCCTTCGCTGGCAGGCGTCGGGGAGCGTGCCGGGAACAGGGTGCCTGGTCTGTCGGCGGAGGCCTATCTGCTGACTTCGATCGTCGAGCCCGACGCATACGTCGTCGAGGGTTTCGATTCGGGTCGAATGCCGTCAAACTGGGGTGACGTGCTGTCCGACGACGAAATCGCGGCGCTCGTCGACTATCTGGAGGGCCAGTGAGCAAGTCAGCCCGTCGGGATGATCTCCTCGGTGCCGATGCCGTCGGCCCCGTCGATCGAACGCTCACCGATGAGCCAGCCGTCCTCGGTGATCGTGTAGGTTCCGGTCCCGGCGCTTCCGGCACGGGGACCCTCGGCGACCTGCCACTCGACCTCGAGCGTGTCGCCCGTTCGGCGACCGGTCCCGCTCTGGATGGAACCGGTGATGATCCACGACAAGACGAACTCGTCGGGGCGCTCGGTTTCGCCGATCACGACCGTGCCGGAGTACTCGATGCCGATCGGGTCGATGCCGTTGACGACGTAGGTGCCGGCGAGTTCCTCACCGACCTCGACCTGAGATCCGGGAACGGTGCAGGCCGTGGTGACGAGCGCGACCAGCAGGGAGGCGAAGAGGGTGCGGGTCATGGCGGGTCGGAGTCTATCGAGTTGAGCCTGCCCGGTTGGGCGAGGCGCTCTCTGGTGGCATTGGGGCTGATCCTCGTGGCGGTGTTGGCGTTCGCTGTTTTCGAGCCGATCCAGGTGCTTCCGCGCATCAGATTGGCACCCGGCTTCGCCATGGTCGACCAGTCGGGCGCGACCTTCACCAGCGATGACGCCCGCGGCACCGTCACCCTCTACACGTTCACCCACGGCGATTGTGGCGAGAGCTGCGACGGGACCAACCAGACGATGGCCGAGATCGCCTCTCGGGTGAACGACGATATCGACCTGACCTCGATCGATCTCAGCATGGTCACGGTGTCGTTCGACGCCGAATCCGACGAGGATCGCCTAGACGAGCTCGCCCGATCTTCCGGGGCCGACGGGGTGCTGTGGCGGTGGGCGGCGCTCGCTCCGGAACATGTGAGTACGGTCGTCGGGTCGGGCTTCCAGGTGTATGTCGATGAGCGGGCCGATGGTGGGTTCGACTTCGATCAGACCTTCGTGCTCGTCGACGGCTGGGGGGTCATCAGGGGCGAGTATCAGTACGCCACCCTTGCGAGCGATGCCGACAGGATCACCCGCCACATCGGCTTGTTGGATGAGGAGATTCGCAACTCGCACGGTGTCGCGTCCTTCGCGTACGAGGCTGCCCACGTCTTCCTGTGCTACCCGTGATCGAAAGGACCGAACATGACAACCACCGTTGAGCGGAACGAGGATCCGGTCCGCCCCCCAAGACGCCGGATGGGGAGGGCGGAGTGGCTGCTGATCGCAGCGGTCGCTCTCGTCGGGGTGGGTCTCGGGATCTTCCTGTTCCAGCCGCACACGTACGCCGGAACCGTCCTTCAGTCTCCACGGCCTGCACCGTCGCTCGACGGACTGACGTTCTCGAACGGGGATCCGGCCGATCTCGCAGTGTTCGAGGGAGATGT
>JAHEDH010000009.1 GCA_024641285.1 bacterium
CCGGGCCACCGGGATCGCCTCTCCACACGACTCACAGGTGCCGTAGGTCCCCGAATTGACCCGGTCGAGCGCATGGTCGACTTTGCGGAGGAGGTCGACGCTGTTGCGTTCGAGTGACATCTCTTTCATGTACTCGAATTTCATCGAGGCTGCATCCGCGCTGTCGGGATCGGGGTTCCGCTCCGATGCGGTCTCGGTCGCCTTGGCCTCCTCGAGTTCGCGTTCGCGCTCCTCGATCAGCGCCACGAGCCGCTCCTTCTCTTCGTTGAGCTGGCTCTGGAACTTCTTCAGCGTCGATTTCGCAAGTGATCGGGTCATCGGACCTCCCCTATGTGCTGCGGCACAATAGCCCAAAACGCGCAGCTCGCTGAGAGCGAGAAGTCACAGCCCCGATCAACGGGGTGCTCTCGGCCTTCGGCGATCGGCTCTCGATCGGCGGGTCGACAGCCGACAGCCGGGCACGCGCCCGCCAGGCAAACCCGTCCGAAGTCCCCACCTGACCCGTTTACCATTGCCGTTCCGATCCAGGAGCGATCACCCATGAGCGACAAGACGACAGACTTCCCCAAGGCCGAAGCCGGGGTCGACATTCCCGCGCTCGAGACCGAGATCCTGGATCTGTGGGACCGCACCGATGCGTTCGGAAAGCAAGTCGATCTGCGCCCCGCCGACAATGAGTACGTCTTCTACGACGGTCCGCCTTTCCCCACCGGGAGCCCGCACTACGGCAATCTGCTCGCCGGTGTCATCAAGGACGTGGTGCCGCGCTACTGGGCCATGCGGGGCTATCGCGTCGAGCGGCGCTTCGGGTGGGACACCCACGGACTTCCCGTCGAGATGGAGGTCGAGAAGCGGCTCGGCATCTCCGGCCCCCGCCAGATCACCGAATACGGCATCGATCGGTTCAACGAGGAGTGCCGCGCCGAGGTCCAGGCCAACACCGAGAACTGGAGGCGGATCACCCGCCGGCTCGGCCGTTGGGTCGACTTCGACAACGACTACAAGACGATGGACACCGACTT
Source organism: bacterium (assembly GCA_024641285.1). Classification (GTDB taxonomy): domain Bacteria; phylum Actinomycetota; class Acidimicrobiia; order Spongiisociales; family ZC4RG35; genus JAHEDH01. The sequence goes on from JAHEDH010000009.1 coordinate 1,023, forward strand.
CATGGAGTCGGTGTGGTGGGTCTTCAAACAGCTGTGGGACAAGGGCCTCATCTACGAGGACTTCAAGGTCCTCCCATACTCCTGGGGAGCGACCACGCCTCTGTCGAATTTCGAGGCCAACCTGGACTACCGCGACACCGACGACCCGTCGATCACGGTTGCGCTCGAGGTGCTGTCGAGCCACGGAACGGTCGCCGCCGGCGACCGGCTGCTGATCTGGACGACCACCCCCTGGACGCTGCCTGGCAACCTCGCCATCGCCATCGGATCCGACATCGAATACTCGCGGATCGACCTCGACGGGACGCCGGCGTGGATCGCCACCGAACGGATCGGGGCGTATTTCCCCGACGCTCCCGCCGTGACCGGAACGACCACCGGCGCCGAGCTGATCGGCATCGAGTACCGGCCGCCGTTCGACCACTTCGGTGAGGAACGTGACCGCGGCGCATTCCGGGTCATCGAGTCGCCCGACGTGACCACGGCGGAAGGGACCGGTCTCGTCCACATGGCTCCCGCGTACGGCGAGGCCGACTTCTTCGCACTCCAGGCAGCCGGGCTCGACGTCCTCGTCGACCCGGTCGACCTCGAAGGCCGATTCACCGACGCCGTCCCCGAGGTCGCAGGAATGAACATCAAGGAGGCCGACACGGTCCTGATGGACCTGCTGCGCGACGCCGGGCTGCTCGTGCGCCGCGACAGCATCCGCCACTCCTACCCGTTCTGCTATCGCACGGGCACTCCACTGATCTACAAGGCGATCCCGACCTGGTTCGTCGCCGTCGAGTCCTACAAGGATCGACTGGTCGACCTCAACGAGCAGATCCACTGGGTGCCGGACTACGTCGGGAGCCGCAGGTTCGGGAACTGGCTCGAGGGTGCCCGGGACTGGGCGATCTCCCGCAACCGTTATTGGGGGTCGTGCATCCCGGTGTGGGTGTGCGACACCGGCGGTCACCAGGTCTGTATCGGTTCGATCGACGAGCTCGAGCAGCGCTCCGGGGTCCGACTCGACGACCTGCACAGCCACATCGTCGACCCCGTGACGTTCGGATGTGACGAGTGTGACGGAACGATGGTCCGCACCCCCGAAGTGCTCGACTGCTGGTTCGAATCCGGGTCGATGCCCTACGGACAACTCCATTACCCGTTCGAGAACGCCGAGCGGTTCGAGTCGGTGTTCCCCGCCCGGTTCATCGCCGAGGGTCTCGATCAGACGAGAGGCTGGTTCTACACGCTGCACGTCCTCGCCGGTGCCCTCTTCGACGAGCCGGCCTTCCAGAACTGTGTGGTCAACGGCATGATCCTCGCCGAGGACGGCCGGAAGATGTCGAAGAGCCTGAAGAACTACCCCGACCCCTTCGAGATCTTCGACGCCTTCGGCGCCGACGCCGCCCGCGCCTTCATGATCAACTCCCCGGTCCTGCGGGCCGAACCCCTCCGCTTCTCCGAGGACGGGGTGCGCGAGGTGGTCAGGACCGTCCTGCTACCGCTGTGGAACACGTTCTCGTTCTTCACGACCTACGCCCAGGCGGACGGGATCAAGGCCGCCGACCTGGGGGCGGCCCCGCCGATCTCGGAGCGATCCGAGCTCGACCGGTGGATCGTCTCGGTGCTCCAGAGCCTCATCCAGTCGGTCAACGAGAACATGGAGGGCTATTACCTGTACGACGTGGTCCCGCCGACGCTGGCGTTCATCGGTGATCTCACCAACTGGTACGTGCGCCGGTCACGCCGCCGTTTCTGGGCGGCCCGCACCGGCGACGCCGTCGACGATGCCGACAAGCTGGCGGCGTTCGCCACGCTGTACGAGGTGCTCACGACGTTCTCGAAGACCCTGGCTCCGGTGCTGCCGTTCCTCACCGAGCGCCTGTACCAGGAGCTGGTCGTCGCCGTTGATCCCGACGCGCCGGTCAGCGTGCACCATTGCGACTTCCCCCAGGCCGTGCCTGAGCTGATCGACCGCGAGCTGGAGGACCAGATTCGCATCGTCCGGCAGATCGTCACCCTCGGCAGATCGATCCGCACGACGGAGAAGCTCAAGACCAGACAACCGCTGGCGACGGCAACGATCCTCACCCACGACGCCCAGGTCATGAAGGCGGTCGCCGACCACGCCGACCTGATCGCCGAAGAGCTGAACGTGAAGTCGGTCCGGTCGAGCCGCGACGAATCCGAGCTGGTGGAGCTGAGCTGCAAGGCCGATTTCTCCCGGCTCGGACCACGCTTCGGTTCTCGGGTCAAGGAGATCGCGGCTGCGGTGGCGGCGCTCGCCGCCGACGAGATCGAACCGCTGCTCGATGGCGGATCGATCGAGGCGGCAGGCGAGACCCTGACACTCGACGACGTCGTCATCTCCCGGAATGCACTGCCCGGGGTCGTCGTCCAGACGGAGGGCTCGCTGGCGGTCGCACTCGACACCACCATCACCGACGAACTCCGGTCCGAGGGGATGGCCAGAGAGATCGTCAGTCGAGTCCAGCAGATCCGCCGCGACTCGGGCTTCGACGTCACCGATCGGATCACGATCCGCTGGGCATCGGCCGACTCGCTGGTCACCCAAGCCTTCACTCGCCATGTCGAGACGATCTCGAGCGAAGTGCTCGCAACGGAGATCTCGTCGGGAGCCGATGTCGATCCGGTGATGCTCGACGGCCACGAGTTGGCGCTCGAGATCAGCCGGGCCTGACGGGGTTCGGGCTCAGTCGTCTTCCCAAGGACGGTGCGAGCTCTCACTCACCTCTTCGACCTCCGAGACGAGATCGTCGAACGCGCTGTCGATCCGGTCCGAGAGCTCGTCGATGGTCGGCAACTGGCGGTCTTCCTGTTCGAGGTCGACGATCGGTCCGGTGTCGAAGTCGCGGTCATCCTCTGCGGCTTCGATGTCGGCTCCCATGTCGATGTCGGAGACCGGCTCGATCGCTTCGTCGGCCGGTGCGAGGTCGATGTCGTCGCCGCCGACCTCCTCGGCAGATGCGGCGGCGATCTCGTAGCCACCCACCGGCTCTGCGGCATCGAATGTGGCGCCCGCCGACTTCTCGGTGTTGGCATCGAGCACGTCGTCGATCTGGTCGAGCGTGACGGGGATCGTGGCGGTCAGGTCGGCGACGCTGGCGCGCACCGAGCCGACCATCGCTCTGATCTCGTCGATTTCGGACTGCAGCCGTCGACGCTCCGACTCGCGCACTGCGACGAGCTCGTTCGCTTCGTTGTCGGCGCTCGCCAGGATCCGCTCAGCCTCCTCCTTGGCGTCGGCGACGATGGCATCGGCAGATCGCTGCGCCGCCACCAGTGCCCGGGCGATGGCGCCCTCGGCGTCGCCGCGATCGTTGACCTCGGCCTCGAGGGCGCTGATGCGTTCCTGGGCGTCGGACAGACGCTGGTCGTAGTCCTTGAGGGCGACGACCACGGCGTCGAGGAAGTCGTCGACTTCGTCCAGGTCGTAGCCGCGCAGTGCGGTCGCAAAGGTCTTCTGTTGAACATCGATCGGTGTCAGCGGCATGTCGGAACCTCAGTCACGGAGAGTGGTTCAAGCTTAGGAGCGACGGGGGTCGATTCGGGGCTTTGTCTAACAGATGATGCCGCGCAGCACGGCGATGCCGAGGATGAGGACGATCGGCGAGAGATCGAGCATGGCGCCCCCGACGCGGGGCGACGGCATCACCCGTCGGAGCGGCAGGATGACCGGGTAGATGATGCGGTCCAGCAGTAACTGCACCTTCGCCACGGGATGATCCGACGGGACCTGGACCCACGACAGGATCACCCAGGCGAGGACTGCGAGCGAATACAGCTGGAGCAGTGTGCATACGATCCCCACGGTTCAGATCCGCTCCTCGTAGGCCCCGAGGCTGGCGAGTCGGCGCTTCTCGTTCTCGTCGAGCGACATGTTGGGCGGAAGCACGAGCACGAGGCCCTCGCCGACCTTGCTCATCGTGCCGTCGAGCGCGTAGATCAGCCCGGATGAGAAATCGACGACCCGGCGGACCAGGTCTTCGTCGGCGGTGCGGAAGTCGAGGACGACAGGAACCATCTCTCGAACCCGGTCGGCGAGGATCTTGGCGTCACCGAACTCGTCGATGACCAGGATGTCGGCCCTCGACTCGGGCCGAATCGCACGGACGCCCGCCACGGAAGGGGTCTCGGAGCGACGCGCAGACGTGCGGGATGCCGACGCCGGAGGCTCGACCCTCCGGCCCTCGTCGGGTCCGAGCGACCGGACATTTTCGGGGGGAGCAACCGGAGCGGCCTGACGGATCGGCCCCGGTTCGGGTGGCGCGTCCGTCTCCAACTCACCCTCGTCGACGAGTCCCAGATACACCAGTGCTTTGGAAAATAGTGAAGACATGTTGAAACCTCAGTCCTGAAAGATAGCCCGACCAACGCGTACCGCCGTCGCACCTTCGGAGATGGCGATCTCGAAGTCGTTCGTCATGCCCATCGACAGACCGGTGACGGAGGGAAACTCGACAACGATCCGGTCCCTGAGATCGTGCATCGCCACGAAGTAGGGGCGGACGCTTTCGGGATCGTCTGCGAGCGGCGGAATCGCCATGATCCCCACCACCGGAACCGAGAGCCTGATCAGCTGCTCGAGGGTCGGCAGCACCTCCTCGATCGCCACGCCCGACTTCTGCTCCTCGGCTCCGATGTTCACCTGCAGGTACGTGTCCGGCGGCCGCCCCGCCCCCTTCATCCATGCGGTCGCAAGGCTGAGACGGTCGAGCGAGTGCAGCGCGAACACCGCCGGCCGCACGGTCCGCACCTTGTTCGACTGGAGTGGGCCGATGAAATGCCATCGGATGTCGGACGGCAGCTCGGGCACCTTCTCACGAAGCTCTTGGGCACGGTTCTCCCCGAAGTCTTTGTGACCGAGGTCGTACAGCTGACGAATCATCGCAACCGAGCGCCCTTTCGATACGGCGACGAGCGTCACGTCGCCGGCCGCCCGCCCCGAACCGGTCGCCGCGACGGCAACACGTCGAACAACCGCTCCGTAGCGATCGGCCAGCTCAGACATCGGAGACTCCGACGACCAGCGCCGCCAGCCTGGCGGGGGTGGCGTCGCGACGATGCGAGAACCAGGCGGCTTCGTGGCGGGTGCACGCCGCGAAGTCGACGACATCGATGCCGATCAACTGCTCGCCGACCGCCCCGGCGAGGTCGACCGACTGCGTCCCCCAGCTCGTCGTGGTCACATGCCTGGGGAAACGACGGGCGACCTCGTCACCGACCTCGAAACAACACGATCTGATGTGCGGGCCGATGACCGCCCGCCGGATGGCGTGCCCGCCGTCGTGAAACCGTCTCACGAGCGAAGGCACCACTCCATCAGCCGCCCCCCTCCAGCCTGCATGGGCGACCCCGACGGCACCATCACCCTCGATGATCACGCCGATGCAGTCGGCGGTGAAGACGGCCAACGGGAGGTCGGGGCGTGTCGTGAACAGCCCGTCGCCCGGGCCATGCGGGCCTGGCTCGGCCGCTTCGACGACATCGGAGCCGTGTATCTGGTCGACCGTCGCCCACTCCCGAGCGATCCCGAGCTGATCGCTCAAGTGCTCCCGGGCGGAGCTGTCGGCCCGCATGTCACCATCGGACGCCTCGGTGAACACGGTGAGGGCGCGTCGGATCACCCCTGAACGAAGGATGGGATGTCGAGCCCGCCTTCGCTCGGTCGGCGTGCGGTCTCCGAGCGCCGGGGTCCCCGTCCCTTGTCGAAGCCGGCAGCGATCACGGTCACCCGCATCTCCTCGCCGAGGTCGTCGTCGATGATGGCCCCGAAGATGATGTCCGCCTCGGGATCGGCACTCTCGGAGACCACCTTGGCCGCCGTGGTCGCCTCGTGGAGCGTCATCGTCGACGGGCCCGCCACCGACAGCAGGACGCCCTTGGCGCCCTCCATGGACGTCTCGAGCATCGGCGACGAGATCGCCCGTTGCGAAGCCTGCGAGGCCCGCTCGTCACCGGACGCCCGTCCGATGCCCATCACCGCGGTGCCGGCATCGGACATGACGGTCTTCACATCGGCGAAGTCCACGTTGATGAGACCGGGCGTCGTGATGAGGTTGGTGATCCCCGCCACACCGTTGGTGAGGATCTCGTCGGCGAGCCGGAACGTGTCGGTGATGGGTGCCTTGGGATCTCCGACCTCGAGCAGCCGGTCGTTCGGGATGACGATGAGGGTGTCGACGGCATCGCGCAGGCTCTGGATGCCCTGCTCGGCATGGACGGCCCGACGCCGTCCCTCGAAGCCGAACGGCCGGGTGACGACTCCGACGGTGAGCGCACCCAGGCTCTTGGCGGCCTCGGCCACGATCGGGGCACCTCCCGTGCCGGTTCCGCCGCCTTCGCCGGCGGTGATGAACACCATGTCGGCGCCCTTGAGCACCTCCTCGAGCTCCGCCCGATGCGCCTCGGCTGCGGCCCGTCCGATCTCGGGGTTGGCTCCGGCACCGAGACCCCGGGTGATCTCCCGTCCGATGTCGAGTTTCACGTCTGCATCGGACATGAGCAGCGCCTGAGCGTCGGTGTTGAGCGCGATGAACTCGACCCCTCGGACTCCGGCCTCGATCATCCGATTGATGGCATTGACGCCGCCACCTCCGACGCCCACGACCTTGATGACGGCGAGATACCCGCCAGAACCCATCTGCATTCCCATTGCGATTCCTCTCTCATGCGCCCGAACACCCTGCCAGGAGAAGGGATGGGCATCGAAGTCCTGCGGCATGGTTACACATTTTCCCGGCCCACGTAAACCCCTCGACCCTGAGGTTCAAGTAGAGGTCGATGGTATCGCTGGTTGAACCTTGCTCTCAACCCTCATCCGTGGGTTCAGGGTTGTCGGCCGGTGGTTCGGTCGCAGAGGGCCCTGCCCCAGGCGCCAGCACCGACGGTCGGGCCGGAGCGACGAGCGTGATCTCGGAGCCCTCGAGAGGTGCTTCGGCGAGCACGGGGCCCAGCGCCCTCGCTTTCTCCTCCATGTCGACGGGCCGCCCGAGCCGCACCGTGTACCCGGCAACAACGGCGACGAGACCATCCTGTGTCGTGGTGAGCGTGGACTGCGAGGCGAGGTCTTCACCGAGAGCCGCGAAGAACCTCAGACCACCGACGATCTCCTGTTGCGGATATCGCCCGGCCACAGGCTCGGCGGCGATCGCGAGCACCGGAAGGCCCTCCGGCGGTGCACCGGGGAGCACGACACCGTCGACGGCCACCGCGACCCCGTCGACCGAGCCGACCGGGGTGCGCTCGGTGACCGTCACACGTACCGTGGTCGGCCAGTCTCGGTCGATCGCGACCGAAGCCACCCACGGATCGTCTGCCAGTGCCGAGGCGGCGCCTTCGACATCGGTCCAGATGAGCGGCTCACCCGGGGCGATGCGGTGCGCTCGCAGCACCGGTTCGAGCTCGGCGTTGGCCACGCCGTCCACCGCGATCGTCGAGATCGAGAGGAGCGGAGAATGGAACAGGTAGACGACTCCGGCGACCGCCGCTGTGAAACCGAGCACGAGCAGGGCGCGCCGGAGCGCCCGCCTCGCCCGATCCTCGGCGACGGTTCGACGCCGCTCGGCGAAGCGATCATTGCTCACGTGAAATCCCCGACGAACTGGATCTCGGGATGGAGCTCGACACCCGCCCGCTCCCGCACGATGTCGCGAATCAACTGCACGAGCCGATACACGTCGCCCGCACTGGCATCGGGTGAGGCCACGAAGAAGTTGGCGTGCTTGTCCGAGACTCGGGCACCGCCGACCGACAGCCCCTTCAGGCCCAGCGAGTCGATGATCCGCCCGGCCGAGTCTTCAGGCGGGTTGCGGAACACGCTCCCGGCGTTGTAGACGGCCGGTGGTTGATGCTCCTTGCGCCACCGCACGATCGAGGCGATGAGCTCACGGCCGACGGCGACGTCGCCGGGCTCGGTCCGAAAGCGCGCCCCGATCACGACCTGATCGGACCTGATGTTGCTGTGTCGATAAGACAGATCCAATTCGCCCGGTCCCGCTGAGGAGACCCCACCGTCGACGAGGTCGGCGGACTCGAGCCAATCTCTGGTTTCGCTGCCGTGACCGCCGGCATTCTGACGGACGGCGCCTCCCACCGATCCCGGGATGCCCACGAAGAACTCGAGCCCGGAGCGGCCCGCCTCCACCGACTGGCGCGCCACCGACGGCAGCCACGCCGCTCCCCCGGCGACCGCGACACCGTCCTCGATGTCGATACGTTCGAACTCACCGGTCAACCGGATCACCAGTCCGTCGAACCCGGAGTCGGCGATCACCAGGTTGCTACCCCTCCCGAGCACCAGGACCGGCTCGTGAGCTCTCGCCTCGATGACCTGCTGCAATTGGACACGGTCCGGCGGCTCCGCCAGGTATCTGGCCGGCCCTCCGAACCGATAAGTCGTCAGCGATGCCAGATCGGCGTCGGCCACGACCACTCCGAGCGCCGCCAGGCGATCGAGGCCGCTCATGACGACGGCAACAGGCTTCCGAGCTCGGCGGCGAGCAGCGTGATGTCCCCCGCTCCCATGGTGATCACGTCGTCACCCGGCTCCACCAGCCTGGCGACCACCGCGGCGAGATCGGCCCGGTGGGGCACGTACTCGACGCGTGGAGCGCCGGAGCGGACAGCCGCATCGGCGACCATCGACCCCGCAACGCCCGGGATCGGCGCCTCACGGGCCCCGTAGACGTCCGACACGATCACCAGGTCCGCCTGCGCGAGCGCGGCACCGAACTCACGATGGAGTCGCTCGGTTCGCGAATACAGGTGCGGTTGAAACACGGCCACCAGCCGTTTCGCCCCTCGTGCCCTGGCGGCTCGGAGCGTCGCCGCCACCTCCGTCGGATGATGTGCATAATCGTCGATGATGGTCACACCGGCGATCTCTCCCCGGTGCTCGAACCTCCGCCTGACGCCTTGGAACGTCTCCAGGCCCCGGGCGAGAGCCTCGACGTCCTCGCCCATGGTCGCCAACAGCGCGAGCACGCCCGCAGCGTTGCGCGCCATGTGGACGCCCGGCTTGGACACCTCGATCTCGACGGGCACCGATGGGCCGGGGCCGGTGAGCGAAAAGCGGACGCTGTTCGGCCCGGTCACCGGCTCCGACATCCGCCAGTCGGCGCCGGGCGAGGTTCCGTAGGTGTCGACACCGGTGCGCCCGGCGATCCGGGCGGCACCCGGATCGTCGAGACAGGCGACGACCGGCCCTTCCACGGCTCTCACCACCCTCGTGAACGCCTCTTCCATCGCGGCCGCGGTCTTGAAGTGGTCCAGGTGCTCGGGTTCCACGTTCGTCAGCACCAACCCGGTGCAGTGCACCTCCTCGAAGGTGCCGAACGCCTCGTCGATCTCGAGGACGAGAAGATCGTCGGCTCCGGCGTGTGCATTGGTGCGCAACTCGACGATCTCTCCACCGACCACGAACGACGGGTCACGGCCCGCCGCCCGGAGGGCGAGGATCATCATCGAGGTCGAAGAGGTCTTGCCATGCGTGCCGGTCACGCCGATCGTCGGGATCTCCCGCGTGATCGCCTCGAGCAGCCTGGGCCGCCGCCACACGGGGATGCCGAGGCGTCGGGCCGCCGCGAGCTCGGCGTCGGCCTCGGGCACGGCGGAGGAGGCGACCACCAGATCGACATCACCCATCGATTCGGGCCGGTGCCCCGCCCAGGTGTCGATCCCGAGCTCCGAGAGCCGCGTCAGCGCCTCTGAGGCGCTCAGATCCGAACCGCTCACGAGCCGGCCCCGACCGGCGAGCAGCTTGGCGAGCGCGCTCATCCCGGCGCCACCGACGCCGACGAGGTGGATGCTTCCCACCGCGTCGAATGCGATGTCAGCCGTTGTCGACATGGAGTTCCTTCAACACCGCACCGATGTTGGCAGCTGCACGGGGTTTCGCGAGTGACCTGGCGGATGCCGCCATCGCCACGAGCGCCTCGTCGTCGGTCACGAGCCGTGACGCCAGGGCTCCGAGCCGGGCGATTTCGCCTTCGGACACCACGACAGCAGCTCCGGCGGCCTCCAAGGCGGAGGCGTTGGCGATCTGGTGTCCACCCGATCCGAACGTCCCCGGCACCAGAATCGACGGAGTGGCCGTTGCCGTCAGCTCTGCCACCGCCCCGCCTGCCCTGGCGATCACGAGATCGCAGGCGGCGTAGAAGCGCTCCATCCGGTCCTCGAAGGCGACGACCGTCCACCCCGGGACTGCCCGTGTGGCGATCTCGGTGTTCCTCGCTCCCACCAGGTGGAGGATCTGGATCCCCGCTGCGAGCCAGTGATCGAGGTTCGCCTCGACGGCGTCGTTGAGCACACCGGCCCCGAGCGAGCCGCCGAAGACCCCGAGGACCGGGCGATCCGATGCCAGCCCGTATGCGGATCTCGCCTCTCGGGCAGTCACCGGCGAGAGGACCGAGGCCCTCACGGGGTTACCCATCCACTCGGCCGACTTCATGCCCTCGGTCTCTGGGAACGACCCGAAGGATCGGGCGGCAATGCGGCTCATGAGACGGTTGGCCAGCCCGGCATGGGCGTTCTGCTCACTCACACAGAACGGGATCCCGAGCCGCCTGGACGCCAAGCCGGTGGGCACCGTCACATATCCTCCGAGCCCCAGGACCGCCCCGACCCGGCGCTCGGCGAACTCGGCTGTGATGCGGTCGACTGCGCGTTTCACGACGATCGGGATCCTCAGGTTCGCCACCGTCAGACTGCGCTGCAGCCCCAGCAGCTCGACGGACAGAAAGGAAAACCCGGCCTCGGGGTAGACAGTGGCCTCGAGCCGCGTCCCGCCGACGAACACGACGTCCTCACGCGGCGTGCCCGAGGCAACCAGCGCCTCCCCGACCGCGAGACCGGGGAACACGTGACCGCCGGTCCCGGCCGCGGCGATCGCGAACGTCATGACCTCTTCCGGGGCCTCGAGCCGCCGCTGTATGCGATGTTGGCCAGCACCCCGATCGCCCCCATCGACACGGCCACTGCAGTGCTCCCGTAGGAGACGAATGGCAACGTGATGCCGGTGATCGGAAGCACTCCGAGGACCCCGCCGATGTTCACGATCGCCTGGAAGGTGAGCCACACCGTGATCCCGGCGGCGACCATCCGACCGAACGGATCGACGGCACGTGACGCGATCGCCCATCCGGCGGCGGCGAGCAACACGAACAGCAGCATCACGACGAGCCCGCCGACGAAGCCCGTCTCCTCGCCGATGATGGCGTAGATGAAGTCGGTGTGGGCGTTCGGCAGGTAGAACCACCTGGCACGGCTGGCGCCGAGCCCCACACCGGTCATGCCACCCGACCCGAGGGCGTAATAGCTCTGGACGAGCTGCCACCCGGTCCCCTGAACGTCGGCCCACGGGTCACGGAACCCGATGATGCGATCGAGCCGGTAGTCCGACGAGAACGCAAGCACCGTTGCGACGACCGTTCCCGCGAACCCGGTGTACAGCACGAAACGCACAGGCGTCGCCGAGGTGAGGACCACGGCGAGCGCCGCCGCGGCGATGACGATCGTCGTTCCGAGGTCGGGCTGCATCATCACCAACAGCCCCGTGATCCCCATGACGGCCATCACGGGCGCAGCGAAATGCCCGAACTCGCCGAGCAGCTTGCGCTTCTTGTCGAGCACCGCCGCGAGCACCACGATCACCGAGAACTTGGCGATCTCCGATGCCTGGATCGTGATCGGGCCGACGGCGATCCATCGCTGGGCACCGTTGGCCCCGGTCCCGACCAACAGCGTCGCGAGCAGGAGTCCGGTCGTCCCGACGAAGATCGGGACCGCCAGCCGCTTGTATGCCGTGTAGGGCACACGTGATGCCACGGCCATCGCCACCACGCCGAGGCCGATGCCGATGAGCTGCCGCTTGAAGAAGTAGAAGCTGTCCGACTGCTGGTCGATGGCGACGGCGGAGGACGCCGAGATCGTGGCGGTGACCCCGATCACGAGGAGTGCGGCGACCACGGCGAAGAGCGTCGTGGCGGCGCGGGCATTGGCGACGGACTGCTCGGATCGCTTTCGCTCCGCCGCCCTGCGGGCCGTGATCGAGGTGACTTTGGCGGTTCGGGTACTCATGCGGTCGACCTCTCTGCGATCTCGTTGACGGCCGAAGCGAACGCCTCGCCGCGGTGGATGTAGGAATCGAACATGTCCCAGCTGGCTCCCCCCGGCGACAGGAGCACGACGTCACCGGCTGCCGCCAGCGTCGACGCCATCTCGACGGCCTCCGACATCGATGCCACCTCGTGGCAGATCTCCGGAGCGGCCGCGCGGAGCAACGGGGCGGACTCGCCCATTGCGATCACCGCCTTGACGTTCGGCTGGCGAGCGAGGCTGGCGATGTCGAGACCTTTCGACTGGCCCCCGGCGATCAGGACGACCGACTCGTAGGCCGAGATGGCCGCGAGCGCCGCGTGGGGGTTCGTTGCCTTCGAGTCGTCGACATACCCGACTCCGCCGATCGTGGCGATCAGGCGCTGGCGGTGCGCGCTCGGCGTGAACGAGCGGGCCCGTTCGAGGACCGGCCCGAGCCGTGCACCCGCCTCGATTGCCGCCGCAGAAGCGAGCAGGATGTTCTGGACGAAGGGGCCGGGCTGCACCGCGAGCTCGTCCCGGAGGATGCGCTCGCCGGCGATCGAGATCGAATCGGCGTCCCCGCCGAAGCCGTGCTCGGCCATCGTGAACTGGTCGACACCGACCGATCTGGCCCTACCCGAAGATGCCACTGCGGTCGCCCCGCGATCGTTCGACGAGAACACCACCACGTCGTCGGAGCCCTGCCTGGCGACGATCATCTCCTTCGCCCGGCGGTACGCCTCGGCGCTGCCGTGCCAATCGAGATGATCGGCCTCGACGTTGGTGACGACCGCCACATCCGGTCGGAATGTCCGTGACAGCTGGAGCTGAGCGCTCGAGACCTCGATGACGGCGACGGTGGGCGGAGCCAAGACGGCGTCGGAGACGGCGAGGCCGATGTTGCCCATCGCCGAGGCATCGATGTCCGATGCCGTGAGCATCTCGGCGGTGAGCGCAGTCACGGTGGTCTTGCCGTTCGTTCCCGTCACTGCGACCGTCCGCTCGACGTCGAGCTGCTGCCATGCCCATTCGAACTCGGCCACGACCGCCACCCCGGCCTCGTAGGCGTCTGTGATCGGAGCAGACCGCTCCGGGAAACCGGGGCTGGCGATGACCAGATCGACGCCCGTGAGGTGTTCGGGATCCCAGCTGCCGACGAATGCCGCCAGGCCACGCGAGATGATCTCGGACGCCCGCTCCGGCTTGGCGTCGTAGACCACGACCGAGTGGCCTTGGCTGCTCGCCAGCCGTGCGGCGGCGAATCCGGAGACGGCGGCACCCAGCACGAGGACCCTCAATTGAGGATCCCCCCTGCCGCCAGATAGTCGGCGTAGAAGAAGCCGAGTCCGAGCGCGACCCCGATTCCGGCCAGGATCCAGAATCTGATGACGACCGTCGTCTCCGGCCAGCCGAGCAACTCGAAATGGTGATGGAACGGAGCCATGCGGAACACCCGCTTTCTGGTGTAGCGGAACACACCGACCTGGATGATCACCGACAGCGTCTCGGCGACGTACAGCGCCGCCACCACCGCCAACAACAGGGTCGTATTCGAGAGGAGCGCCACCGCCGCCAGTAGGCCGCCGATCGCATTAGAGCCGACATCGCCCATGAAGATCCTCGAAGGTGGAGCGTTCCACCACAAGAACCCGGAGAGCGCGCCGAGCATCGCCGCGGAGATGATCGCCAACTCGCGCGGGCTGGTGGCGGCGACATAGATCTCGGGATTGCGCGACTGCCAGAAGGCGATGATCGTGTAGGCACCGAACATGAGCGCCCCGGACCCGGCCGCGAGACCGTCCATCCCGTCGGCGAGGTTGGCTCCGTTGGCGGCGCCCGTGAGCAGGAAGAGGACCAGCACCACGAAGAAGATGCCGAGGTCGAAGTTCATCGGCCGGGTGAACGAGAGGTCGGTCGAGACACCGAGACTCTCCGCTCCGATCGCAAAGACCCCGGCGACGAACAACTGACCGGTGTACTTCCAGCGCGCCTTGAGCCCGAGCGAGCGTTTGCGGCTGTACTTGACGAAGTCGTCGAGGAAGCCGATCGACGCCATCCCGACGAGCGCGAACATCGCGAGCAGTCCGCCGCCCGTGAAATCCTCGACCTGGAACGTGAGCCCGGCGGAGGCGGTCCAGAGCCGGACGTGTGCCAGGAAGTACCCCATGACCACGGACCCGACGATCACGACGCCTCCCATCGTCGGTGTCCCGTGCTTGTGGGCGTGACCCTCGACCTCCTCCTGGATGAATTGGCCGATGTTGCGTCTGACGAGCGCGTTGATGGCGGTCGGAGTGACCAGGATCGAGAGCAACAGGGCGACCGATCCGGCGACGAGCAGCGCGATCATCTGGCTTCACCCCGGCGGCCGGCGAGGGCAGTGCGGCTGACGAGCCGATCGTCGAACGGGAGCACCCGGTCACCGATCTCTTGGCTCCGTTCGTGCCCCTTGCCCAGGACGAGGATGACGTCGCCATCCGTGGCGCGACCCACGGCCGTCTCGATCGCCGTTCGCCGGTCGGTGATCGCCATGGCAGACGTCGACGACACTCCGGCCATGATCTGAGAGATGATGGTGTCGGGGTCCTCGTTGCGGGGATTGTCGGACGTGACGATGAGGACGTCCGCTGCAGATCCGGCCTCTCCCATGAGCGGGCGCTTGGCACGGTCGCGGTCCCCTCCCGCACCGATCACGGCGATCACGGTGCCATCGGACAGGTTGCGCACCGACCCGATCGCCGCGGCGATGCCATCGGGTGTGTGGGCATAGTCGACGATCACGGTGATCGGGTCGTCGCCGGAGACCAACTCGAACCGACCGGGCGCAGGGGATGCCTGCGACATGCCTTCGAGGATCTCGTCGGTGGACAGACCCAATTCGAGCGCGCAACCGGCTGCGACGAGAGCGTTCTCGGCATTGAAGTCGCCGAGCAACGGCACGAGCACCGTCCGGCGATCCGCATCGGGGAATGTGATCATCAACTCGGTCCCTGAAAGGGAACGGGCGACGATTTCGGCCGTGAGATCAGCATCGGCACCCATGCTGACAGTTCGCACCCTGATCGTCGTGTCATTCGTGAGCCTGCGGCCCCAATCGTCGTCGACGCAGATGACGCCGACATCGGAGAATCTCGGATGGAACAGCATCCGCTTGGCGGCGTAGTAGTCCTCCATGTCGGTGTGGAAGTCGAGGTGGTCCTGGCTGAGGTTCGTGAAGCCGACCACGGCGAAGCGGGTCTCGTCGACCCGGCCGAGCCGGAGCGCGTGCGAAGACACCTCGGTGACCACCACCTGGGCGCCGCGGTTGGCCATCTCTCGGAGGAGCCGCTGGAAGTCGGTCGACTCCGGGGTCGTTCGCAGTGTCGGAATCTGCTCGTCTCCGATCCTGGTCGTGATCGTCCCGATGAGCCCGGTCACTCTCCCGACCGATCGCAGCATCGACTCGAGAATGAACGACACCGAGGTCTTCCCGTTCGTGCCGGTGATGCCGACCACCGCCAGTGACCTGCTCGGATCGTGATGCACCGCGGCAGCCAGTTTCGCCATCGACGCCCGGGCGTTCTCGACGATGATGTGCGGAATCGATGGATCGGTCGGCTCCTCGCAGACGACCGCCGACGCCCCCATCGAGATGGCCTGAGGAATGAAAGCGTGGCCGTCGGTGACCATTCCACGCACGGCGACGAACAGCGATCCCGCCCCGACCTGTCTGGAATCGTGCGTCACGTCGACGATCATCGGATCGCCCGTCCCCGAGATGCGCCCGCCGACGAGTTCGGCGAGTTTGCTCAGCCGCTCACCCTGCGTCGACATCTGGTGCCACCCCCAGCGTGTGCAACGCCGCCTCCATCACCTTCGAGAATGCTGGAGCCGCTGCTGCGCCGCCGGTCCGGTACGCCCAGGCAGGACCGTCGACGATCACGGCCACGACCACCTTGGGATCTGCGATCGGCGCCATCCCGACGAAACTCGCCATGGTCTGATCGATGTACTGGCCGTCCTCGTCGAGCTTGTCCGATGTGCCGGTCTTGCCACCGACGGTGTAGCCGGGCACTGCTGCCGCCTGCCCGGTGCCCTCGGCGACGACGTTCTGGAGCATCTGACGGATTGCCCAGGCGGTGTCCTCGCTCACCGCGCGATGGGTGGAAGGTGTGAGCGTCGTCGTGTGCCCGTCGACGTCCATGATCGAGCGGACGAGCGAAGGCTCGGTCCAGACACCGTCGTTGCCGATGGCTGCGAAGGCGGCGGCCATCTGGAGCGGGCTGGCCCCGACCCCGTACCCGATGGACAGCGAGGCGAGGCACGAGCTACAGCCCGGATCGGTGCGGATGACCCCAGGCGTCTCTCCCGTGAAGTCGATTCCGGTCTTTCCGGCCTGACCGAATCGCTCCATGTAGTCGACCAGCACTCCATCGCCGAGCAACTGCTCGGCCTTGATCGTGCCGACGTTCGATGAGATCGTGAAGATCTCCTTGATCGTCATGTCACGTGTCTCGTGTGCAGAGAAGTCCCCGTAGCAGCCGTTGATGTCGTCGGTGTCGGACTTGCAGGCCCCGGGTGTGATCTCGATTCGATCGGCGACGTCGCCGATGACCGTGCCCGTGGAGAAGACACCCGTGTCGAGCCCGGCGGAGAACGTGATCAGCTTCTGGGTGGAGCCTGGCTCGTACATGCCTCGGATCGCGAAGTTCGAGAACGGTTCGCCGTCGAGGCCGACTCGGCGCTCCGGATCGAAGCCCGGGAACCCGACCATGGCGAGCACCTCTCCGGTCTCGACCTCGAGCGCCACGATCCAACAGCCCTCCGCTCCGGTCCGTTCCACGGTCTCGCCGCATGACTCGTACGCGGCATTCTGGAGCGAGAGGTCGATGGTCGACACCAGATCGTCGCCGGGGATGGCCGGAATCGTCATGATCTCTGCCTGCGGGATCGCGATGGGGGCATCCGGGCCGGCGGACTTCAACGGCTTCTCGAAGATGACCTCTCCCCCCGTTCCGGACAGGGCGTCGTCGTAGTACGCCTCGAGCCCTTCGATGCCGATCCCGTCGATGTTGACCATCCCGACGACGTGAGCGGCGATCGGACCATGTGGGAAGACCCTCTTGGGCTCTGGGATCGCAGACACGCCGGCAAGGCCGAGGTCGAGCACCGCCTGCGCCTGCGCCGGTTCGAGCTGTCTGATGAGATAGCGGAAGCTCCCGCCCTTCTCGATCTCGGCGAGCATCCTCTCCCAGTCACCGCCCGAGACGGCGGCCACCTGCTGGGCGGTGAAGACCACGTTTTCGACCAGCCGGGGGTCGGCCACGATGGACCGGGCCTCGATCGTGATCGCCAGAGGATCCCCATTGCGGTCGAAGATGGTTCCGCGGTCCGGCGGGGTCTCGATCGAGGTGAGACGCTGGTCGAGGCTCCGGTCGGCGAAGTCGGCCGCCTGGACGACCTGCACCTGGAACAACCGGTATCCGAGACCTCCCCAGGCGAGTAGGAACGCCAGGCCGAGGGCGACCAGGCGGACCCGCTGGGGGTCGACGTTGCGGGCCGCCTTTCGGGCGGCCACGGCTCAGTTTCCCGGGCGCCGTGGCCATGGATCGGGTGATCCACGGCTCGGTTCGACGCCAGCAGTCGGGTAGGTGACCTTCGGAGGTGTGTCAGACCGGGCGTCCGCCACGCCCCGCCTGATCGAGAAATCGTTGCAATCGAACGCCACGGGCGAGAGGAATCGAGTGTTGATCCCGCCGGTCCGGAGTCTGCCACCCGAGAGCGTCGGCGTCGGCCGCCGTCGCGAGCGCAGTCCGCGGGCACCCCGGATGTTGGACACGGTGGCCGTTCCCTGGAGCCTGAGGAGCCTGTCTCGGCTGATCTCGTGTCTCGTCATCGTGATCATGGTGCCACCTCTTCGGACGCGAACTCGGCAATCGAAGCCCAGCGTTGGTCACCCTGGACGACCTGGTCGACGACGCCGTCGATCATGACCGTCCGGCGCGTGTCGGGATAGACCAGGCCCATCTCGGCTGCCAGCGGAGCGATTCGCGCCGGGGATTCGAGCCGGGCGACCTCGAGGCGGAGATGCTGGTTCTCGGTCTCGGCGTTGGCGATCGAGCGGTGTAGATCTGCGAGCTCGAACGCCCCTGCGTCCAGCGAGGTCTGCGTCATGACGACACCGAACAAGGCGACCACGACAACGAGCGTGAATGCCATCCACGGGGCGACGTGGGGATGGCGGTTGCGTCGCTTGCCGGCAATCACTCGGAGTCGAGCGACTCCTCGCGAGGCGCTCCGCTGCGCAGCCGTCGTCATGCCGCCCTCGCCTTCTCCGCGACCCGGAGGCGCGCCGAGCGTGCCCGCGGGTTGGTCCGTACTTCGTTTTCGGTGGCCATCACGGGCTTGCGGGTGATCAGCCGCAGTTCGGGCTCGCGCCCGCAGATGCACACCGGGAACTCAGGCGGGCACTCGCAGCCGGCTGCGCCGTCGGCGAACCGACGCTTGACGATCCTGTCCTCGAGCGAGTGGTAGGAGATGACGACGCATCTTCCGCCCACGGTCAGGCGCTCGAGTGCGGCGTCGACCCCCCGGCTCACCGAGTCGAGCTCGTCGTTGACCTCGATCCTGATGGCCTGGAACGTCTTGCGGGCAGGATGCCCAGCCCTGCGGAGTGCCGCCGGCATGGCCTCGGCGATCACCGTGGCCAGCTCGGTGGTGGTCGACAGCGGCCGGGCCGTCACGATCGCCCTGGCAATCCGCCTGGCCTGACCCTCTTCGCCGTAGGTGAAGATGACACGAGCGAGGTCGGCCTCCGGATAGGTGTTGACGACTTCGGCGGCCGTGAGCTCCTGGGTCAGGTCCATCCGCATGTCGAGCGGCCCTTCGGCGTGGAAGCTGAATCCGCGCGCCGGCTCGTCGACCTGGTGCGACGAAATCCCGAGATCGAACAACGCCCCGGCGATCACATCGATCCCGGCATCGTCGAGCAGGTCGCCGAGATCGCCGAAATCGCCATCGAGCACCTGGATGTCACCGGCGTTGGCGCGGGCCTCGGGATCGCGATCGATTCCGATCACCACGTGGTCGGGGATGCGATCGGCCATGGCCCGGGCATGTCCTCCCCCGCCGAACGTGGCGTCGACGAGGACCCCCTCAGGCGTCGGGGCGAGGAAGGCGATCACTTCTTCGAGGAGAACGGGCTCGTGGTAGTCGGACATGATCTCTGACCCGGTGTGATTGCGTTCTTGTGACGGAAGACCACCCATGTGGTGGTCGAGCGTCACAAGAACGGGGGACTCGGTGGCGTATGGCCAGCCCCCCGGGCGCTGGCACCAAACGGGAAGCGGGCGGAGTCAGGGGCCTTCCATCTGGTAACCGGGGGGCTGGCGATACGCCAGCCGTGTGCTGATCACTCGTCGTCGGGCTCGTCCTCCTCGTCAGCGAGATATGCCTCGAGACCGCGCGCCTTCTGTGCGGCGAAGCGATCGGGATTCCAGATCTCCACGGTCTCGAAGTTGCCGACGACAACGGCCTCCGATCCGGGTTCGAGTGCAGCGAATTCACGGAGATGCGACGGGAGTTGGATTCGGCCGGTGTTCGCTGCGACCGTCTGCTGTTCGGACGTCGAGAAGAACGTGATGCGGAACGCACGACCGGTTCTGGTATCGGGGGTCGTCTCGCGAACTCGATTGGCTTCCACTTCCCAATCGGCGAGCTTCCTCACGACGAGGTTCTCGTCACGCCCCTGGGAGATGACCACCTCACCGGCGAGCTCTTCGCGGTAGGCGCGGGGCATCACGATACGGCCCTTGCTGTCCACGCTGTGTTTGTTCTCGCCGAGAAACACACCAGTTCCTGTCCTTTTCGTGCCACCGGGGTGACCCCGGCATCTCCTCGTGGGGCACTATGGCCCACTTTGTGACACATGTCAACCTTTTGTGACACCTTTTGCCCGATTCGGTGACATTTCTGCCCCCAAATGGGTCGCGGGGACCACGTCGCCGGCAACCCGAGACCCGGGACCGCGCGTTCGCCCGCCTCGGGGCAGGCCACATGACGCTCGGAACGAGCGAGGCCGGGACGGGCTGGCCGCCGGCCTCTCGAAACGTCGCCGACCCGGATCCAGCTTCCCGATCGGAACCGCGAACTTCGACCGGCCCACCACCTCCGCGCGTAGAATCCCGCCGATGACCAGCTCTCGGTCCGATCGCCCTGTGATGCCGGATGGGTACGGGGTCCCCGACACGCTCGAGGGCACACTCGAATGGCCCGACGTAGAGGCCCGACTCGTGGATGCGCTGCACTACTGGATGGCCACGACCCGACCGAATGGCCGACCGCATGTGGTGCCGCGGTGGGGCGTGTGGCTCGACGGCCGGTTCTGGTACGACGGATCGCCTGCGACGGTCCATGCGCGGAACCTGAGATCCAATGACGCCTGCACCCTCCATCTCGAGAGCGGCTCGCAGGCCGTCATCCTCGAGGGCACCAGTGGGCCCTCCGATCCACCAGGGCCCGAGCTCGGAGCCCGTCTGTCGGCGGAGTTCGCCCGCAAGTACGCCGACCGGGGCTACGCACCCGAGGCGGATGCCTGGGAAGGCTCCGACGCAGGCGGCCTCGCCGTCTTCACGTTCGCCAAGGCGCTTGCGTGGTTCGAGTTCCCGACCGACGTGACCCGGTTCCGCTTCGGTTGATCCCCGACGGCACCGACCAGAGGATGTACGCGCGTCTGAGCCCGCACTCGAGGTGCGGGCTCAGACGGACGGAAGCAGGATCAGTTGCGGGGGCGGGCGACCTTCACCAGGAGATCACGACCGTCCAATGACGAGCCGTTGAGCGCCTTGATCGCCTCTCCGGCCTCCCTGGCCGGCATCTCGACGAAGCCGAAGCCCTTCGACCGGCCCGTCTTGCGATTGGTCACGACCGCGGCTCCTTCGACACTCCCGTAGCGGGAGAACATCGATGCGAGCTCGCCATCCGTCGTCGTCCACGGAAGGTTGGCCACGTAGACACGTTGCGAGCCGTCCGCACCGGCAGGTGCGGGACGCTCGTGGCGTTCGACCCTGGCCCGGCCCGGCTTCGGCGAATCGGAACGCTTCGAGCGCGTCGAGCGCTCGGGTCGCGGTCGGTCGTCACGACTCCCCCGCGACGTGTCCGAGCCACGTGCCGAGCCCTCACCGATCCGGTACCCCGAATCGGCCAGCGATGCGATGTCCGGCCGCGCCAGTGGTGCGTCGAGGTCGATGTCGCGCTGCATCTTCAGCACGTCTCGCTTCTGCTCATGGGTGACGAGCGTCACCACGGTGCCGGTTGCCCCGGCACGGGCAGTGCGCCCGGAGCGGTGCAGGTAATCCTTGTGGTCCCCAGCCGGGTCGAAGTGGATCACGGCGGCGACATCGTCGACGTGGATGCCGCGAGCCGCCACGTCGGTGGCGATCAGCGCTGCGGCCTTGCCGGATGAGAAGGCGTCCAGAGCGCGCTGCCGCTGGTTCTGCGACCGACCGCCGTGCATCGCGACCGAGCGCACGCCCAGCTTGTCGAGCTGCTTGGCGAGGCGGTCGGCGCCGTGACGGGTGCGGGTGAACACGATCGACTTTCCGGACTCGTTGATCAGGTCCGCGGTGTGCTGGGTGCGATCGTGATGGTCGACCAGCCAGAAGTGGTGGACGGCGTCGAGCTCATCGGTATCGACCGAGGCGGCCTCGTGTCGGACGGGGTCGTTCTGATAACGCTTCGAGAGCTTGGCGATGTCACCGTCGAGCGTCGCGCTGAACAGCAACGTCTGACGCCTCGACGAGGTCTGGTCGAGGAGTCGCATCACCGACGGCATGAAACCCATGTCGGCCATCCGGTCGGCCTCGTCGAGAACGACCAGGTCGGCGTCGGAGAGATCGACGATCCCCTGCTCGATCAGGTCCTCGAGTCGACCGGGGCAGGCCACGAGGACATCGACGCCTTTGCGCATCGCCGAGACCTGGCCGCCGTAGCCGACGCCGCCGTACACGGCGAACACATTGCGGCCGACGCTGCGGGCGAGCGGAGCCAGCTCTTTCTTGATCTGCTCGGCGAGCTCACGAGTCGGCGCCAGCACGAGGGCACGCGGCCGGCCCTTCTTGGCCTTTTCGACCTTGGCGAGGATCGGGAGCCCGAAGGCGAAGGTCTTGCCCGAACCGGTCGGTGCCTTTCCGCACACGTCGCGCCCGGCGAGGGCGTCAGGGATCGTGGCTGCCTGAACAGGGAATGGCTCGGTGATGCCCTGGTCGGCGAGCGCGCCGGCGAGCTGGCTGGGAACACCCAGCTGGGCGAAGGTGGTGGTCATGTTGTGTCTCCTCTCCCCTGATGGGGAGTTCGTTGGATTGGGTTCGATCTCGACCCGGGCAACACAGCGCGCGCAGGCGTCGGTGTGCAACGAACGGGGGTCGGCCGAAGAGGCAATCCAACCGGTGAGAAACTCGACCATGTGATCACCGGGGAAGCGTGTGAACGCTGGCCTCCACCCGATGTGGCTGACGTCACAATACCACGTGGCGCCGAGAACCCGCGAATCTCGTCGAACGGGCGCTCAGCCTGCCAGCAGGTAGCGGTTCCAGACGGGGTCGAGCCGGTACCCGGCAGAGGCGTAGATCCATCCGTACTGCTTGGGCGGCTCCGGACGCTTCAGGAGCGTCAGGTTCGCCTCGGACGGCAGGCGGCTCCCCTTCCGCACATTGCACCGCCGGCATGCGGCGACGACATTGTCCCAGGTGTTCTGTCCACCGCGGGACTTGGGGATGACGTGGTCGATGCTCTCGGCGGGTCCTCGACAGTATTGACACATGTGACCATCCCGCCCGAACACCGCCCTCCTGGTGACGGGGACGGTCCGCTGATAGGGGACCTTGACGAATTGGGTCAGCTTGATCACCGATGGCACCGCGAACGAGATCGACTCCGAAGCCCATTCCTCGTCTTGCCGCTCGAGGACGATCGCCTTGCCGCGAATCACCAGAACGACCGCGCGACGACTACTGACGACCGAGAGTGGTTCGTATGTCGCGTTCAGGATCAGCGCGCCTGGCACCTTCGCCTCCTGCCTCGGCAGGATACCCCCGTCCGGATGTCGAGTTCGACGTTTTCGGTGCCCCGACCAGGAGGCTCAGAGTCGGTCGAGTTGATCCACGATGTGGCTGCACGCATCCCGCAATGCCTCGGCGAGACTGCCGCGGATCACGCTGGAGCCGACGGCGGCCGTCGAGTTGCGACGAGCGACGACGATCACGAGGTCGGTCCCGTCGACGTCGAAGCGATCGATGGCGATCCGGGATGGAAATGCGGTGCCCTTCCACTCGCACAGCGCCCGGATCATCGCGTCGGCGGCTCCGAGCGGCGTGGCGTCTGCGACGGCTTCCACCACCCTGGCCCCATCGCTCAGGCGAACCGTCAGCTGGTCTCCCCCTGGGATGATGGCAGGGGCCGGCAGGCCCGAGGCTCGCTCCGGTTCGAGCTCGTCGGCGGGCTCGGTCGACGGTCGGTCTTCGAGGGAGGCGACGTCATCGTCGCCCTCGAGCGAGAGCTCTGGGATCTGCGTGTTCGTCGTGCTCTTCTTCCTCGCCGAGCCCTTGAGCCCGTAGGCGACGAGGATCCTGCGGATCTCCTCGAGGATCTCCGATTCGTCCGTTCCTTCGCGCATGCGGACACGGATGCCTTCGAGGCCCTCGTCGCTCAACTCGATCACGATGTCCGAGACGCCTTCGACGTCCCGCAGCCGCTGTTCCAACCCAGTCATGTCCGTCCCATCATCCCCGTGCCAGTCGCTGCCGTCGTCGCCAATCGACGAAGTCGACGACATCTGCCCACTCCGCTTGCGCTTCGGCATCACCGTACGCGGTCTCGAGCCTCCATCTCAGATGCGGCTTCGATGCCCTCGGCAGGTGATTGCCTTCGCTCCACCAGGCTCTGCGGGTGTGGGAGAACGCGACTCGAATCGCCTCGATGGCGATTCCAACCCATCTCCCGATCATCCACATCACCCTGTTTCGTGTATGCCGAAGGGGCGGACGTCCGATCCAGAGATCGTGCCGTCAGCCCTCGACGACGCCTCCGACATACAGGCTACCCGGGAGACATCATTTGACCAGGGGTACAATTCCGCACTCAACCGAGGGAGATCACAGCGTGAACACCGTTTCGACCGATCAGATCGAGAAGTTCGCCTCGCGATTCGATGCGGTCGCGTCGAACGTCGAGCGAGTCATCCAGGGGAAGCGGGAGGCCGTCGAACTGGTGCTGCTCTGTCTGTTCGCCGAGGGGCATGTCCTGATCGAGGACGTGCCCGGTGTCGGCAAAACCCTTCTCGCCAAGTCCATGGCCCGGTCGATCGACTGCACCTTCACACGCATCCAGTTCACGCCGGATCTCCTCCCATCCGACGTGACGGGCGTGTCGATCTGGGATCGTCAGGCCTCGGAGTTCGTGTTCAAGGAGGGCGCCATCTTCGCCAATGTCGTCGTCGGCGACGAGATCAACCGCGCCAGCCCCAAGACCCAGGCCGCCCTCCTCGAGGCGATGGAGGAGCGGCAGGTGACGAGCGACGGAATCACCCGGGCGCTCGCTCCCCCGTTCATCGTCGTGGCCACCCAGAACCCCCTGGAGCACGAGGGGACCTACCCACTGCCCGAGGCGCAGCTGGATCGATTCATGATGCGGGTGAAGATCGGCTACCCGTCGCGGGCCAAGGGCCTCGAGATCCTCGACACGCACGGCGTGCGATCGACGTTCCTCGACCTCGAACCGGTCATCACGGCCTCCGAAGTCGTGGACATGATCGACATCGCCAGAACGGTCCACGTCTCCGAGCCGATCAAGGGCTACATCATCGACCTCGTCGAGGCGACCCGCTCCAACGACGAGATCCTGTTGGGAGCCTCGCCCCGCTCTGCGTTGTTCCTCCAGCGGGTGGCGCGTGCGCGGGCCGCGGCGGACGGCAGGGAGTTCGTGTCGCCGGATGACGTCAAGGCGCTGGCGCTCCCGGTCCTCGAGCACCGCATGGCCCTCCGGCCCGAGGCCCAGATGCGCGGCACCGGCCTCGCCAGGACCATCGACTCGGTGCTCGCGTCACTCACCGTCCCGTCCGCCACCCGGATCGCCAACTGATGCTGACCGAGCGCGGTTGGGCGTTCTCGGGGATCGCCGGCGCGCTCGTCATCCTCTGGGTCTTCCTCGGCGAGATCGAATTCCTGGCCGCCGGCGCGCTGTTGGCCGCCGGCCTCGTCTTCTCGGTTCTCCAGACCCGCCTCGGGCTCCCGGAGGTCACCGTGACCCGCCATCTCTCCCCCACCCTCGTCCACGAGGGGGACCAGGCGGCGGTGGACAGCAAGGTGTCGAACCGCGGACGTCGCCCGCTCGTCAACGCAGAGTTCACCGACGACGTCGGTGAACTGGGGTCGGCGGTCTTCCAGATCGGGCGGTTGGCGCCCCGAACAACCGCAGAAGCCGGCTACCGGATCGTGTGCCGGCCGCGAGGCGTCTACCAGGTCGGCCCGGCGACGGTCCGCGTGACCGATCCGCTCGGGTTCGCGTCCAGCGAACAGGTGCTCGCCTCCGCCGATCGGTTGATCGTGTATCCCGAAGTCGAGGAGCTGAGTGGATTTCCGATCACTCGCGGCAAGGACCCGGCGATGCAGGCATCGAGGCCCGAGTTCTCCCAGAACGGTGGCGAGGACTTCTTCACACTCCGCGAGTACGAACGGGGCGACGATCTCCGGTTCGTGCACTGGCCGTCGACCGCCCGCAAAGACACGCTCATGATCAAACAGCTCGAGACCCCCTGGCAATCGAGAGCGCTGGTGCTGTTCGATCTCCGCAAACGGGCGTACGAGTCGAGCGAGCACTTCGAGAAGGCGGTCAGAGGAGCAGCATCCGTAGTTCGCCATCTCGCCCGCTCCGGGTTCGACGCCGACCTGTGGGCGGGCGGGGCGCAGACGCTCAGCGTCGACTCGTACGCCGCCGTGATGGAACGCCTGGCCCTGGTCGACGTGGAGACCGACCTCGATCTCCGGACGGTGGCGAGCCGGATGCGGCAGACCGGGCGCGGTGGCGCCCTGGTCCTCGTGACCGGCATCGCCGACCACGAACTGCTCGAGGTCCATCGACTGCTGTCGCGGGACTATCGCAGCACGATCGTGATGGGCGCAACCGACACTTCACCGACGGCGCTCCTCGCGCTCCAACGGGCCGGCGCACTCACCATGTCGGTCTCCCCCAACGGCTCCTGGGCACAGGCCTGGACGACACTCACGAGTAGGCAATGGCTCGGCACCTCCGCTGGCTGACTGGCGTCCTCGCCCTCCTGCTCGCAACTGCGAGACTCACGCGACTGCTCCAGCCCACGTCTTCGGGGCCGTCGTGGGTCGTCATCGTCCTTGCGATGGCAGTCATGGGCGGTGTCATCACGTGGGTCGCCGCCAGCTATCGCATCTCGTGGATATCGGTCGCAACGATCAACCTCGTGGCCATCGTCATCGCAGGCCTCCGGGTCATGGCGCCGGGAACACTGCTGTTCGGCATCGTTCCCACTCCCGAGACCTTCGACCTGCTGGGAAGCGAGATGGCCTTCGCAGCCGAGGTCTTCCGATACGGTGCTGCGCCCGTCCTTCCGATCCCCGGGCTGGTCGCAGCCATCGGATCGCTGTTCTGGGTCTTCGGCTCGCTGCTCGCCGCATCGGCGGTCACCGGAACCTCGTGGATCGGTTCGGCTCCCGCACTGGTGTTCTACCTCCAGCTCGCGACCCTCGATCGTCGCAGCTCGACGACGACCTGGATCGCTGCATTCGCCGCCATCGCCACGCTGTCGGTACTCGCGGCCGGACCTGGCGCCGACCGGCGAACCGGTCGACTGCGAGACCCCGGCGGTCTGATGATCGCGCGGAGGTCGGCGGTGCTACCCGGCGCGCTCACCGTGGTCATGGTCGTTGCCGCCGTGGGCGCCACGTCGGCGTTCGGGTCCACCGTCCCGGAGGCCGGCTCGATCGACTGGCGGACGAGCAGCGGCATCGGAACCGGACTGTACGGTCAGGGCTCCTCCCTCAATCTGTTCGTCGGCCTGCAGCAGAACGTGGTCTCGCTGAGCGACGAGCCGGTGTTCTATGCCAGAGTCAGCGACTCCGCCCCGGACAACGATGAGTTGTACTGGCGGTTGATCACCCTCGATGTGTTCGACGGTGAGAACTGGATCCCCGGCGCCCAATCCTTCTCACAGCAGGGCGAGACGCGTTACGAGCGCGAGGAGTGGCAATTCGAGGGCCCGACGGTCGAGATGAGCGCCCGCATCAGGATCGCCGGCCTCAGACAGCAGCTGCTTCCCATCGTCTACTCGACGACAGATCTCCAGAGCCCCAACCAGCTGATCGCCGAGAGCTTCCGGGTTCGCGAAGACGGTTCGATCGGCATCGACGTGCGCAGCCGCGAGGGTTGGGAGTACGAGATCCGCGCCGACGTGCCAGACCCCGACATCGCACAGCTGGCCTCCCTCGGGGGTCAGCTCAGCCCGATCTTCGATGAGGCCGTTGCGCAGGGCGCCATCGACCTGAGCCCCCGGCCGGTCAACTTCGTCCCCAGACCTCCCGAGGTGGACGCCTACCTCGAGCTTCCCGACGACGTGTCACTCGCGGTGAAGACTGCAGCGCGCGACATCACCGAGCCGGGTTTCACCAGATTCGAGAAGGCGCTCATCCTCGAAGCGTTCTTTCGTGACGACGACAACTTCGTGTACTCGACGGATGTCAGCACCGGTCACAGCTCGCTCGACCTCGAAGACTGGTTGCTGGATCCCGAAAGCGAGAACTTCCGGCGGGGCTACTGCGAGCAGTTCGCGACCGCCATGGCAGTCATGGCCAGATCGCTTGGACTGCCGAGCCGGGTCGTGCTCGGATTCACACCGGGGACCGTCGTGGATCAGGAGGACGGCTCCGAGCTGATCGTCGTCCAGGAACGAAACGCCCACGCGTGGGTGGAGATCTGGATGGATGGCCAGGGCTGGATGAGGTTCGACCCCACCCCTCGGGCCGACGGCATCAACAACTCGCTGGGCCAGCAGGAGATCGGGTTCGACGCCAGGGCCTACGTGCCTGCTCCCGACGAGGGCGACACGGCCGGCGTGAGTGGCCGCCTGCCCGGTGAGCGCGATCCTGCGCTGCCGGACTTCGACGAGTTCCTCGGAGACTCGACACCCGACCTCCTACCCGACGACGGGATCCGGATACCCGGCTGGCTGTGGGGCGCAATGGTCCTCGTCGTCGCAGCCGGAGCGTTGCCGGCCTACAAGACGATCCGTCGCCGCCGGCGCCTGGCTGCGGTGGCGACCGGCAACATCGAAGTCGCCTGGATCGAGATCACCGATCGGCTGCGAGACCTGGGCTCGGAGGTGAGTGAGGACCTCACACCGATAGAGATCGCGGCCTCGCGGCATCCCGATCTCGTGCCGCTCGCACGGATCTACAGCGCGGTCGCCTACGGGGGCAGGCCGGTCGGTGATGGCCGGAGGGCGTTCGAGGTGGCGGACAGCCGGCTCAGCAGCGGTCAGGGGACCGCTGAGCGGATTCGGGAACGGGTGGCGCTGGGATCGATCCGGCGGCGCTGAAGGGCCGTTCAGCCGTTGGCCGAACGTCCCTGCTCTTCCCGAACGTCGTCTTCGACGCGGTGCAGCATCTGCAGGAACGTGGTGCGATCGAGCTCGAACCTGGTCACGTCGTCCTCGACGGAGCGGGTGATCTCGTCGATGGCGACGAAGAATGCCAACTGGCCCTCGCGGAGTGCGTCGAGGACCTCGTCGTCCTGTTTGGCGATCTTGAAGATCGAGCGACCATCCGTCACGAGCTTCACCTCGGCGAGGTGGGTGTCCATGTCGGCGTTACGCCGGAGATAGTCCCACGCCCGCCGAACCCGTTGAAGCGACATGCCGTTGTCCAGCAGACTCTTGACGACCCGTAGCGCAACGAGGTCTCGGAAGGAGTAGAGGCGCCGGACACCTGGGCGGCCGTTCGTGCTCTGGACCGAAGGCTTGACCAGATCGACCCTGTCCCAATATCGAAGCTGGTGGTGGGTGGCGGACGTCAGCTTCGAGGCCTGTTGGGCCGTGAATCCCTCTCTCAACTCTTGCTCCGAACACATCAGGACCGGGAACACACACCCGGTCGAACTCCAAACCCTTGCCCACCCGTGGTCGCTTCGGCGACCTCCCCAGGTGAACGGGTACCTTAGTGGCGAATCAACGCCGCCCGAACGGTCGACGCCAGGGTGTTTTTCCCGATCCTGGATCGTTGGAGGATGACGGCTTCTGAGTACGGTCCGAGAGCTCGTAGACGAGCGCAGAAGCCGAGGCGACGATGATCGCAAACCCGACGAGCGCAACGATGGTCTGGACCGTGAAGAAGGCCAGGACGACGACTGCCCCGACGACCAGGCCGGCGATCGGAAGACGGATGCCGAAGCGGCGGGGGCGGTTGATGTTCCTGACGGCACGGGCGAGCGAAGGATCTTCCTCGTAGAACTGTCGCTCTATCTCGGAGAGGATCTGCTGTTCTCGGTCATCCAGTGACATGGCTACACGCTCTTGATGCTCGGCTTCCTGGGTGAAGCTTACCCACATCCATCGGCAATGCTCAGACGACACCTTGAAGAATTCTCGGGAACGCGCGAACTTTTCTCCGGGACCGAAGGGCGTAGTCTGCCGGGCGATGGCCCGGCACATTCATCTCGTCAGACACGGTGAGGCGCACAACCCCGACGAGGTCGTGTACGACTCGCTGCCCGGGTATCCCCTGTCCGACCTCGGCGCAGTGCAGGCACGTTCGGCGAGCCGGTTCCTCGGGTCCCAGCCCATCGTGGCCGTGTGGTCCTCGCCGCTGCAGCGTGCACTGGAGACCGCTGCCTCGATCGCCAAGCGCTGCGGGCTGGCCGTCATGGTCGACGATGCCCTCATCGAATGGTCGCTGCTGTCGCGTTGGGCGGGCACTCCATGGGTCGACCTCGCGACTTCGCACCCCGGCGAGCTCGAGGCCTACCTGGAACACCCGAACCACCTCGGCTTCTCCGACGAGTCACTCGAGGACCTCGCCCGGAGAATGGTCGACGCGGTTCATCGGATCGACGCCCGCCACGAGGCAGGCGATGTCGTCGTCGTGGGCCACCAGGATCCGATCCAGGCCGTCAGGCTCGCGCTGACCGGTCGCGATCTGTCGACGCTCCACACCGACAAGCCGACTCACGCCTCGGTGATCACCCTCACGCCCGGAACCCCGTGGCGGGAGGTTGCGATGTGGGAGCCCGAGCAGGTCTGAGGATCAGGACGTTCGAAGGTGGCTCAGAAGGGCGGCATCCGTCTCGAACGCCAGCTCCGGGAGATGCGTCAGGGGGAAGAACTCTGCCTCGACCGCGTCGTCGCCCGCCTCGAGGACACCTCCGGTCACCGTGGCTTCGAACCAGATGCCGACGGTGAGCTTGGCGGGATCGTGGAAATTCGACGCCACCCACACGACATCCCCGATCTCGACTTCGAGGCCCGATTCCTCGCCGACCTCCCTCGCGGCGCCGGCGCGCACGTCTTCGCCGTAGTCGAGGTACCCGCAGGGGATGCACCAGAGCCCCGACCGGGTGGCCGACGGCCCCCGGCGCACCATCAACACCATCCCGTCCTCGATCACCAGTCCGGCCACCCCGACCGCCGGATTGCGAAAGTGCACCCAGTCACACCTCGGGCAGACCTTGCGAGGCCGTCCCTTGGCGACCCGCGCTGTGAGCTCCGTGGCGCAGCGCGGGCAGAAGGTGAATTCCCCGGGCCAGAACGGCGAGACATCGGTGTGTGACACGAGTCGCAGTTTTGCGTTGTCGCCGCCGTTGACCAAGACTCCGACCCGACGCTCCGACGAAGATCGGAGCAACGTCCCCGACCCGTCGTCCCCGAAGAGACCCATGAGACGCCCTCTGGCAACCGCAGCCGCCATGTTCACCTCAGCAGCGATCTGGGCCGGCATCGTCAGCATCACCGACACCTACGCCGACTCGTCGGCAATCGTGTTGGGTGCCGGACTGCTCGTCGTCGTGACCGTGTCGATCGTGGGCATGGTCGCCGGGGCTGCGCGGTGGGCGCTGAGGATCGGCATCGCCGCCTCGGCGTCGATGGTCGCCCTCGGCGTCGTGTTTCCCCTGACGGCGTGGTCCGTGGTCGGGATGGCGCTCGCAGGCGCAGCCATCGCCGGCCTCGGCGGCACCGCATTCGAGGGGCTCATCAGGCAGCGCCCTCCCGCAGACGGGCCTCCTGCTCGGGCGGTGCTCCTTCCGCTCCTGCTGCTCGTCGCCCCCCTCATCTGGGCCGTCTCGGCCCCTGATGGCCTGGGGTCTGCGCCGCTGGCGGCGGTGGCGATCAGCTGGGTTGGGGCGGCGTGGTACATGAGGGCGCTTCCGGGGGCGCTGACGCTCGTCCGGTTTCTGCTGCCTGCCGGTCTGGCGTTGACGGCTCCACCGAGCGGAATGCCGATCGGGCTGCTCATCGGCCTCACGGCAGCGGGCGCAGCGGCGCTCGCCTGGTCGGTCGATGCCCGGATCGCAGTCCATCCGCTGGCCGAGCCAGGGACGACCGTCCCGATCCCGCCGGAGCTGGCACCTCGCGACATACTCGACGCAGCCGGAATCGACGATCGCGGTCGACGCAAGGACGGCGGCGCGTGAGGAGACCCAACCCGTGGATCGCAATTCCGTCGCTCATTGCGGGGCTGATCGCCGGGTGGGTGGGCTACGTCGTCACCGACGTGTCCTGTCGGGTCCAGCTGGACGACGGCACCGTCGAGAGCTGCCCGGAGTGGGCGATCCCCGTCTCGATCATCGCCTTCCTGCTCGTCACGATCGGCATGGCCGTCGTGATCGTTCTCGTCTTCCGCTCCCTCGCCGAAGCCGCCGACCGCGAGGGCTCCTCCTGAGGGCGAGGCGTGACACTCGCTCGCTGACGCTCGCATTGCTGCGTGGCTTCACTTCGTGAGCGTGTCTTCACTTCGTGACCGTGTCCGCGCCGACCGGTGGGTGCGAGGGCATTCGGAGCGGACACGCCGCCGAAGGCGAGACACGCTGCGAGCGCCAGCGAGCACGACACGCAGCGATGCGAAGCGAGCGGCCACGCTCATGAACGCGGCGCGGGTGAGCCCGGTCTACGCCCTCGAGAACACCAAGGCGACGTTGTGGCCGCCGAAGCCGAATGAGTTGCTCATGGCGTGCGTGACGCCGTCGGTCTGTCTCGCCTCGTTGGGGACGTAGTCGAGGTCGCAGTCGGGATCGGGGGTCTCGAGGTTGATCGTCGGTGCGAGTATCCCGGTCTCGATCGACTTGATCGCGACGACCGCTTCCATCGCTCCAGCCGCACCGAGCAGATGGCCCGTCATCGACTTGGTCGACGACATCGGCACACGATGGGCAGCGGCGCCGAGGGCGACCTTGACCGCCGCCGTCTCGGTGGCGTCGTTGGCGTCGGTCGAGGTGCCATGGGCGTTGATGTAGTCGAGATCACCAGGTTCGATCCCTGCGTCGGCGAGCGCCGCAGTCATTGCTCTGGCCGCTCCCATGCCGCCCGGCCGTGGCAGCGTGATGTGATAGGCGTCCGCCGACATGCCGTAGCCGGTGACCTCGGCGAGGATCTGCGCTCCCCTGGCCAGAGCCGCCTCACGCTCCTCGAGCACCAGGGCAGCTCCGCCCTCGCCCATCACGAACCCGTCCCGGTCGAGGTCGAACGGGCGCGAGGCACCTTCGGGGTCGTCGTTCCTCGCACTCAAGGCTCGAGCCTGGGCGAACGAGGCGACGGCAAAATCGGTGATCGCTGCTTCGGCACCGCCGGCAACCATCACGTCGGCGGCGCCGCGGCGGATGATCTCGGCAGCGTCGCCGATGGCGTTGGCGGAGGCCGAGCAGGCCGTCACCGCACAGCTGACCGGGCCCATGAGGTTGTGCTCGATCGACACGGTCCCCGCAGCCATGTTGGCGATGATCTTCGGGATGCCGATCGGGCTGACCCTGGACGGGCCGCGTTCGTCGAGCACCCGGACCTCCTCGATGAAGGTGGCCATGCCGCCGAAGCCGACGCCGATCACCGCACCCGCCCGAGGCGCCAAGGCGCTGTCTGGATCGATGACCAGCCCGGCGTGAGCCATCGCCTCGTTCGCCGCCACGAGCGCGAACTGTGTGCACCGGTCCATCCGCCGGGCGTCCTTCCGCTCGAAATGGGCCTCGGGATCGAAATCGGTCGCTTCCGCAGCGATCGTCGTCTTGAAACCGGAGGTGTCGAATGCGGTGATCTGGCCCGCCCCGGACACGCCGCTGATCAGTGCCTGCCACGTTGTGTCCGCGGTGAGACCGACCGGAGAGACGGCACCGATCCCGGTCACGACGACACGTCTGCGTGAGGTCATCTCAGAGCTTGCCGAACACCATGTCGATGGCCTGACCGACCGTCTGGATGTTCTCAGCCTCTTCGTCGGGGATCTTGACGTCGAACTCGTCTTCCAGCGCCATCAGCAGCTCTACGACACCGAGCGAATCCACCTCGAGATCCTCTTCGAACGAGGCACCTTCTTCGAGCTTCGACGCATCGAGCCCGAGCTCGCTCACCAGTGTTGCGCGGAGCCGCTCTGCGACTTCGTTGCGATCCATTTCGTTCTCTCCTTGATTGGTTGGGGTCACCCTAGATGGCGATACCGCCGTCCACTGCGATGACCTGACCTGTGATGTACGAGGCGGCGTCGGACGCCAGGAATCCCACCAGCGCAGCAACCTCCTCTGGTGTGCCGAAACGCCCGAGGGACGTCGCCGAGGCGACCGAGTCGCGCACGTCTGCGCCGAGCTCCTCTGTCATGTCCGTTCGGATGAAGCCCGGGGCGACGACGTTCGACGTGATCCCTCGCGCCCCCATCTCCTTGGCGACCGACTTGGCGAAGCCGATCAGCCCGGCCTTCGACGCCGCATAGTTGGCCTGACCCGGGTTCCCCCCGATGCCGGAGACCGACCCGATGCACACGACGCGCCCCCACTTCGCCCGCATCATCGGGCGGAGGGCTGCCTTGGTGACGAGGAACGCCGATCTCAGGTTGGTGGCGATCACCTCGTCGAAGGCCTCGACCGACATGCGGAGCATCAGGTCGTCTCTCGTGATCCCGGCGTTGTTGACCACGATCGTCGCCGGCTCGAAGGCGTCTGCGATCTGCGAGAACATCGCGTCGACCGCAGCGGCGTCAGAGACGTCGGCGCCAACCGCCATGGCGTTGCCACCGGCGGAGCGGATCGCGGCGACGACCTCGTCGGCGGCGTCCGACCGCCGGGCGTAGTTGACGGCGACGTCGCAACCCTGGGCTGCGAGCTGCACGGCGATCGCCCGTCCGATGCCTCGCGAGCCGCCCGTGACCAACGCAGTCCTCGTCATGCCGAGATCTCCCCACCGAAGAACTCGATGTTCGGCCTCAGGAGCTCGAGAGCGTCCCCGTCGAAGGCGGGAAGGGCGGCATCACTCGATCCCAGGGGCTCGGTCCGCTCACCCCATTTGATCGCGCCGGCCGCCCATGACAGACCGCCGCCGAATGCCACGAACACCAGGTTCGCACCGGCATCGACCCGTCCCTGCTCGACGGCCTCCGCCAATGCGATCGGGATGGTCGCCGCAGAGGTGTTGCCATAGGCATGGAGATTCGAGAAGACCTTGGCGCTGTCGAGCCCCAGGCGGCGGGCAGTGGCATCGAGGATGCGCTGGTTGGCCTGATGCGGCACCAGGAGATCGACATCGTCGAGCTCCCATCCGGCCGCCGCGATCACCCGAGAGGACGCATCCCCCATCATGGTCACCGCCCGCCGGAAGATCTCGGGCCCATTCATCCGCAGGCCGGCAGTCCTCGGATCGAGCGCCGCCACCGAGCCGGCGGTTCCCCGGCCCGGCAGGCACAGATGCTGGGCGGCGCTGCCGTCGTTGCCCAGCTCGGATGCGAGCAGCCCGATCGGCTCATCGGTCGGCTCCACGACGATGGCGCCGGCGCCGTCGCCGAACAGGACACATGTGCCACGGTCGGTCCAGTCGAGGATGTACGAGAACTTCTCGGCACCCAGGACGAGCACCCTGTTCGCAGCGCCGGACTTGATCATGCTGTCTGCGACCACGTGGGCATAGACGAATCCCGAGCAGTTGGCATTCAGATCCATCGCGCCGGCCCCGGTGGCGCCGATCTTGTCCTGGATGAGACCGGCAGTCGCGGGGAGCAGGTTCTCGGGAGTGCATGTGGCGGTGATGACCATGTCGATCTGGGCGGGCTCGAGGCCGGCGGCGGCTATTGCCCGAAGGCCGGCGACGCGGCCCAGTTCGCTGACGTCGACATGGGAGATCCGTCGTTCCTTGATCCCGGTCCGCGAAGCGATCCACTCGTCGGAGGTCTCGACGATCCGACTCATGTCGTCGTTCGTCAGCACGGCGGGCGGAAGGGCGGTCCCCCACCCGGTGATCTCGGCGTAGCGCTGGCTCATTCGTCGAACAGACTAGAGAGCACATCGGTCCCCGAGGCGTCGTTCACGACCACGACCGTCGGATCCTCGACGCTTCGCTTGGCCATACCAGCCGTCACATCTCCTGGCCCGACGTGGATGAACGTGTCGATGCCCGCCGCCGCCATGTTCTCGAGCGTCTGTTGGAACAGCACCGGTGAGACGACCTGGCGCCCGAGGAGGTCGATCACCTGCGAGGCCTCCACCGGACGTGCGGTCACGTTGCTCCAGACTTCGAACGCGCCGTCGCCGACCACGACCTCGGCGAGGGCGGCGCCGAGTCGAGCGGTCGCCGGCTCCATGAACGGTGAGTGGAAGGCTCCGGCGACGTTCAGGCGAATCGCCCGACGCACTCCGAGGTCCCGGGCATTCGCCTCCAGCCACTCGAGGTCGTCGATACCTCCTGCGACGACCACCTGTCCCGGTGCATTGATGTTCGCGACGGTGAGTCGGCCGCCGGCATCCCGACGCCGCACGGCAATCTCTTCGGCCGACTCCGGGGTGGCTCCGATCAATGCGGCCATCCCCGATGGCTCGGCGTCGGCGGCCGCAGCCATGGCAGCGCCCCGTTCGGCGACCACCGCCAGCGCGGCCTCATACCCGATCGTCCCTGAAGCGGCGAGGGCCGTGTACTCGCCGAGCGAGTGGCCTGCAGCTGCGCGGACCCTCCCTTCGAGGAGGTCGGCGATCTCCAGCCACATGGCGTAGGCGAGGGCGAACAGCGCCGGCTGGGCGTGCTCGGTTCGTGTCAGCGTCTCGAGCGGACCGTCGACGCAGACCTCTCGCAGCGACCAGCCGAGGATGCGATCGCTCGTGGTACCGAGGATCTCCGGGTGACGGTCGAACAGGTCCGCCCCCATCCCGACCTCCTGGCTCCCCTGGCCCGGGAACAGCACTGCGACTCCGCTCATGATTCTCCAAACCTCCGGCTCGTCGGGAAGACCATAGGTCGCGACCATCGATCCGGGGTTGGACTCCCCGGCGGTGGGCGGAGTTACGTCCGGGTCACGATGTCGACGAGCCGGTCGACGTCCGCTCGATCCACGTCGCGATGGGTGACGACCCGAAACCGGGCGTCGAACGGCGGGTAGACCCCGATGCCGGCACTCTCGAAGTCGTCGGCAAGCTGCGGCCAGGGACGTGCGATGGCGGCGGCACGGATGTTCACGATATTGGTCTCCACCGACTCGGGGTCGACGAGGTCGACCTGGCGATCGGCGAGCTCAGATGCGAGATACCGGGCGAGTTCGTGGTCTTCGGCCAATCGCTCTCGATCACGGAGCGCGATGGAGGCGGCTGCGGCGAGGATCCCGACCTGACGCATGCCGCCGCCCATCCGAGCCCGGAGGTATCGGATCTCTTCGATCATGTCGGCCGCCCCCACCACTGCCGAGCCGACCGGGGCTCCAAGTCCTTTCGAAAAGCAGAACGAAACGGTGTCTGCTCCTGCGACCAGCTCGGCCGCCTCCACCCCGAGAGCGACGGCGGCGTTGAAGATCCTCGCTCCATCTACGTGCTTCGAGAGCTGGTGCGCATCCGCGGCAGCGAATCCCTCACGCATGACCTCGACCGGTACGACTCTCCCTCCCGAGAAGTTGTGGCTGTTCTCCCAGCAGACGAGTCGCACCCGCGGTTGGAACCTGCCGGCGAGCTCCATCACACCATCGATGTGCGCCGCGCTGATGAACCCGGCCTCGGACCCGACCGGCCGGTAGGCGATCCCCGAGAACGCCGACGAGGCGCCACGCTCGATGTTTCGAACGTGAGCCAGCGGATCACAGATGACCTCGTCGCCCGGCCGGGTCTGGGCCATGACCGACAGTTGATTCGCCATGACTCCGGAGGGGACGAACAACGCCGCCTCGAACCCCAGCACCGCTGCGGCCTCCTCCTGGAGCCGATTCACCGTGGGATCGTTGCGAAACACGTCGTCACCGACGACCGCCTCCGCCATCGCCCGCCGCATCTCCCCCGTCGGCCGCGTCACCGTATCCGACCGAAAGTCCACAAACCCGTCGTCAAATGCCATGCCGCGAGCTTACGTTTGCGTCGCCGAACGGCGTGACGCTGGCTCGCTGGCGCTCGCTTCGCTGCGTGTCTTCACTTCGTGAGCGTGACCGCGCAGCTCAACCCCTTGGGGACTCACTAACCCGCCAGGTGGCGGACACGCCGCCAAAGGCGAGACACGAATCGAGCGTGCGAAGCACACACAGCGTGAGGCCCCGGGGCCGAACCCAGAGCGTGAAGGCGCCAGCCTGAACCCAGAGCGTGAGGCCTCCGGGCCGAACCCGAGGCTGCGGGCGGCAGCCCGCTCAGAGTTTGTCGAGGGCTTTTCGGATGCCGCGGACGGCTTGGTTGATCCGGTGCTCGTTCTCGACGAGGGCGAAGCGGACGAACCCCTCCCCGTTCGGGCCGAACCCGATGCCGGGACTGACCGCCACCTTTGCCTCTTCGATCAGATGGATGGCGAAATCGAGCGAGCCCATCTCCTCGTAGGGATCGGGAATCGGGCCCCACACGAACATCGTGCCCTTGGGCTTCTCGATCTTCCAACCGGTGCGGTTCAACCCGTCCACCAACGTGTCGCGACGACCCAGGTAGATCTCGTTCACCTCTGCGACGTAGTCATCGCCTTCGTTGAGGGCGATGATCGAAGCGATCTGGATCGGCTGAAACGTCCCGTAGTCGAGATACGACTTGAGCTTGCCGAGCGCAGCCACGATCTCGGGATTGCCGACCGTGAACCCGACCCGCCATCCGGCCATCGAGTGACCCTTGGTGAGCGTGTACAACTCGACTCCGACCTCTTTGGCACCCGGCACCTGAAGCATCGACGGAGGCGTGTAGCCGTCGAAGGCGATGTCGGCGTATGCGAAGTCGTGCACCAGGATCACCCCGTGGTGCTGGGCGAAAGCGACGAGGCGTTCGAAGAACTCGAGATCCACGCAGGTGGTGGTGGGGTTGTGCGGGAACGAGACGATGATCACCCGGGGCCGAGGCCACGAATTGCGGAACATCCGCTCCAAGACCTCGAAGTAGTCGTTCTCGGAATCGATCGGCGCCCGCCTCACCTCGGCGCCGGCGAGGGCCGGCGCGTAGATGTGGATCGGATAGGACGGTTCGGGCACGATTGCGGCATCTCCCGGCTGGACGAGCGTCCACATGAGATGCGACAGGCCCTCTTTCGACCCGATCGTCGAGATCACCTCCGTGTCGGGGTCGAGCGTCACACCGAACCGACGCTGGTAGCGATCCGCCACGGCCTTGCGGAGGTTGGGCAGGCCGCGAGACACCGAATAGCGATGGTTCTTCTCCAGGCGGGCGGCTTCGATCAGTTTGTCCACGACGAAGGGCG
The DNA here is from genome assembly GCA_024641285.1 of bacterium. GTDB lineage: Bacteria > Actinomycetota > Acidimicrobiia > Spongiisociales > ZC4RG35 > JAHEDH01. The sequence continues at coordinate 39,982 of JAHEDH010000009.1, forward strand.
CCGAGGGAATGTCGGGGTTTCCGAAACCGAGGTCGACGACGTCGGCCCCGGCGCGGCGGGCGGCGATCTTGCGCTGGTTCACCTCCGCGAAGACGTACGGCGGAAGGTTGTCGATTCTCCGAAATTCCATCATCGCAAGCGTAGGCGCACCTCCGCACAGTCGGTGACGTTCGACCGCCGCCGAAAGCGGAGCGCCAGGTTCGGAATCGAGAGCCGAAAACGAGCCGGACGGAGCTCGACATGCGACGGCTGGCAATCTTCACGATCACGATCGCAGCGCTGCTGCTCGGCACGGGAACCTTGGCGTTTGCGCAGGCCGAGACCTTCCTCGACGGGAAAGTCAGAACCGGGGATCGGATCGCCGTGGGCGGTGATGAGGTCGTCGAAGGAGACCTCTACGTCTTCGGCGGCGACGTATCGGTGGACGGCCGCATCACAGGCGACCTGGTGGTGTTCGCAGGACAGGTGAGCATCAACGGCGGGGTCGAAGGCGACGTGTTCGCCGGAGCCGGGGCCGTCGACATCGACGGTGAGGTCGGAGGCGACGTTCGGGCCGGCGCCGGGCAACTGCAGATCGACGGATCCGTCGCAGAGGACGTGTTCGCCGGCGTAGGCCGGCTCGATGCCGGCGGCACGATCGGCGGCGATCTCGTCTTCGGAGCCGGCCAGGTCGTGGTTCCCGGTGACGTCGGCGGTGACGTGCTCGGATCGACCGGCTCCTACAGCCGGTCCGGTGACGTTTCGGGAACCGAAGACGTCACGGTCGAGGAGGCGACCGCGCGACAGCGGCCGGGACCGGTCTCGAGTGCCCTGCGGCAATTCGGGTCGTTGCTGGTGCTCGGCCTGTTGGTCCTGTGGCTCGGTCGCCGGCGCCTCGAGTCCGCGGTCTCGGCGACCGACGAGTCACCCGGCAGCGTGGTCATCCGCGGGCTCCTCTTCCTGGGCGGGCTGGTCATCGTTCCGCTTGGCGTGACCGTCGTCGGCGTGCTGCTTGCGCTGTTGTTCGGCTGGATCGGGCTGGGGCTGCTGGTGGTGTGAGCGCAATCGTCGTGGTCGTCACGTGGGTTCTCGTGGTGGCTGCAGCGATCCTCACGATCGCGGTCTTCGCTCCGGTCGCAGCAGCGATCTGGGCGGCCGAGAGAGTGCTACCACCGGACACTCCCGCCTACGGATTGCTGGCAGCCGGCCTGGCGGCGCTCGTCGCGCTGCTACAGGTCCCGTTCCTCGGCCCACTGGTGGGCTTGGCGGTGACGATCGTCGGAGCGGGAGCCTGGGTCGCCACCGTGATGAAGCCGCGTGTGCCGACTGCGGCTGCGCCACGATCGATGGCTCCTCCGGAGGGCGCCGTCTGATCAGGTGCCGGACAGGCGCGTGATCAACCGTTTGATCTGCGGCGGCACCAGGTCACTGGTCACTTCGAGGACGGAGCGGACCAGTTCGAGCATGTCTCGCGGCCCATCCCAATGCTCGAGGACGACGTCCTCACCGGCGACCGCGATGAGATGGTTCACGGCGTAGGAGACCAGGAGGATGTCGTCTGCGAACCCGATGACCGGGATGAACTCGGGGATGAGGTCGACCGGAGAAACCAGATAGGCGAGGGCGGCCCCGATCACGACTTTGGATCGTCTCGGCACCCTGGGATCCCGGACGAGTCTCCCCAGCAGTTTGATGAGGTTCGGGAGAAGGTACACGGCGTCCGCCGCGAGTTTCCGCATCTGCGCGGTAGTGCCCCCTGAGGGGGTGATCACCTCGTCTGGTCGCAACGGGTCACTCACACTCACTCGTCTCCTCGGTCATGCAGGGCACCGCTCGATCGATGCTCGGCTGCCAGGTGGGCCGCGCCGATCGCCGCCGCCCATCGGCCATCACTTGCGTTCACGAGGTCGACCTCGGGTCGATGGCCGCGTCCCGGCAGACCCGATGCTATCCGGTCACGCGCGGCATCGAGGATCAGATCGCCCGCCAGGGACACGCCGCCGGCCACCACGACGACATCGGGGTCGAGCACCAGCATGAGGTTGGCGACACCGACGCCAAGCCAGCCGCCGGCGAGCCGCAACGCAGCGATCGCCCGCGGCGAGCCGCCGGCCGCAGAGCGGGCGAGCGCCTCGGCAGTCGGTTCCAGACCGAGTCGGGCCGCCGCGATCCCGAGCTGACGGCCGGACACCATCGTCTCCCAGCAACCATGACGTCCACAGGGGCACTCGAGGTCCCCTCCCCCGATCTGCATGTGGCCGACTTCACCTGCGAATCCCGCCCCCCGCCAGATCTCGCCGTCGACGACGAGACCTGCGCCGATGCCCGTGCCGACCGAGATCGTGAGTGCCACGCGACGGCCGACCGCCGCTCCCATCACCCACTCGGCGTATGCGGCGCAGTTGGCATCGTTGTCCACGACCGAGCTGTCGAGCAGCGGACGAAGCAGCCCCGAGACGTCGACGCCGGTGTCAGAGAGGTGTGGCCCCCACACGAAGCGCCCGCGGGGGTGATCGACCAGCCCGGCGATTCCGATCCCGGCAGCGGTCACGCCGTGGTCGCGGATCGCCGCTTCGATCAGCGGCGGCAGCATCGCGGTGATGGGGGCGTCACGCAGTCGGATGGAACGGTCGATGATCCGGCCGGCCACCATGATCACCGATTTGACGCGCTCTCCGCCGATGTCGATTCCGATGACCGCGGCCCGACCGTTGGCGGCCTCAGTCGAGATCGATCCGGACACGTCCACCGGGCTCCGGCTCGCCACCCTCTTCGGCCTTCCCGACCTTGCCGAGCTCGTCGACCAGGGCTTCGACCGCTTTCAGGCTCTCCACACCTGCTCTGAGCAGGTGATAGACCATCCGAGAGCCGGCTCGCTTGACGGCGTTGAGCGTCTCGGACTCGGACATCAGCGCTTCGCCTCGGCTCCGAACGCAACCCTCAGGACGGAGTCGTTGAACGACGCCCGGGCGATCTCCCGCCGCTGGAGTGAGTCCGGCAGCACGAATGAACGGCGGTACGGCCCCACTTCGACGTACAGCTCGACCCCGTGACGGAAGACATCGAGATCCGTCTTGTCGACGAACGGCACGTCCATCTCGAGCACGATCATGCCGTCCTCGTCCAGCACCCTGAACGGGCTGCGGGCGGAGTAGTCGGCAACCGGATCGGCATCCTGGTAGAGCTCTGCGGCCATCTGACGGAGCTGATCGATCCCGACCATCTCGTCGTCGAACAGCCTGAGCCGGAGACGAGGGACTTCGCGGAACGCGGCGTCGACCGTGTCGATGTGGGCTCGCTGGATGTCCCGCCACTTCGCGAAGTAGGGGTCGCTGATCTCGTCGGGGAGAACCCGGTTGACCACGACACCGTCGACGCCGTACCCGAAGAGGCCGAGATAGGTGTAGGTACGGCGAGCCTCGTCGATGACCATCTTCTCGGGATTCATCACGAGACGCGCTGAGGTGATCTCCGGGTTCCCCAGCAACTCCTTGACCTGCTCGACACCGAAGAAGACCTCCTGCGCAGCGGCGAACACGTCGTCCGCCGGCATGGGCATCTCGGTGATGCGGCTGAGTACCGGCCGAGCCGCCTTCATGATCTTCCTCTGCCCGGGGAGCACCCTTTCGAAGTACCAGCTCAGGACCTCGGGCAGGCTGAGCAGTCGCAGGGTCTCGGCGGTCGGGGCACAGTCCACGATGATCACGTCGTAGTTGCCGGAACGGGCGTGCTCGTTGACGCCGAGCAGCGCAAACAGCTCGTCCATCCCCGGGAACACCAGGAATTCCTCGGCCTCCAACCCGTCGACGCCGCCCCACCCGAAGACGTTCATCATGTGCTCGCGGATCTTCCCCCAGTGTTTCTCGAGCTGCAGTTGGGTATCGATCTGCTGGGCCTCGAGGTTGGCGACGACCTCGACCGGCTCGTCCTTCAGACCGACGTCGAAAGCGTCACCGAGGCTGTGCGCCGGGTCCGTGGAGGTGATCAGGGTGCGATACCCGCGATCGGCCGCCGCCAGGGCGGTGGCGGCTGCCACGGTGGTCTTCCCGACACCGCCCTTGCCAGTGACGAGAATGATGCGCATCAGGAGCCGGCTTCGACGCGACTTCGCAAGCCGCGCAGCGCGGTCGTCACGATCTGCTTCTCGACCTGCTTGCGGAGGAAACCCGGAATAGAGAAGGCCGGCTCCGCTCGAAGTGCGTAGGTCACCCGGGTGTGGTCTTCGTCGACCGACTCGAACCGATACGAGCCTTCCAATTCCTTGATGTCGTCCCCGGGATCGGCCGACCACGTCATCTCGTTCGGATAGTCGTACCGGTAGGTGAGCGAGTACTCGATCTCCTTGACCATGCCGTCGATCACGAACGTCGCCCGATGGACTCTTCCATCCTCGGTCTCCTCGAGGATCTCGGTGGAACGGACGCCGGTCGCCCAGTCCGGGTACACGGCGATGTCGG
>JAHEDH010000087.1 GCA_024641285.1 bacterium
CCTGAGACACAGAACGCTTTCGATGATGGACGAACAACTTGGCGACCTCGTAGACCGCGATGTTGCTCCATGTTGCGGCACCCCACAGCAACACCGCCTCGATGGGCAGATTCGACCACGGTGTCACGAAGATTCCGACCATCTGGGAAGGCTGGTAGCCCCACCAGCCGTACGGCAGGGCGAGGGTCGCCTCCCACAAGAGCGCGATCAGCAGCATCGACTGCAGCGTGAACACCATCGCCCGGAGGTTGATGAACCGCAGGATCACGTGCAGGAACATCGTCGTCGGGACGATCACCATCACCGTCATGAACGCGATGTATCCAGGGAAGCCTGGTTCAGCCTGACCGAGCGGATTCCACGCCTTGAGGGCCATCGCCCCGACGACGATCAGCGACCCGAGACCGAGCACCTTGGGATTGAAGAGCGCTCCGAGCCGCTGCGCCTGGGCAGCCTCCTCGTACTCGGAGCGATCCAGGGTGTGCGCCGGGAACCAGAACTCGGAAGCCCAGATGTACACGAGCACGATGAAGGCGCTACCGAGGATGTAGAACAGGAACTCCTCGATCGGAACGAATGCCCCCCAGCCTTTCACAGGGTCGTAGCCGATCACGTCGATTCCTAGCGTCGCCGCCGGGTACGGGAACGTGAAGAACGTTCTGGCGAGCAGGATGTCGAGTGCCGACCACAGCCCCACGATCGCCCCGAAGGTGATCCAGAACGCCGTCCAGTGGCGGTCGATCCTGGCACGGTTGCGGGCGAACCACACGACCAACGCAGAGACGGGAACGAGGAACAGCGCGAGGCTGATGGTGTAGCCCCGCTCGCCGGCGCCCTCGGGGAACAGTCCGGCCGGCGCCTGATCGGTCGATGCCATCGCGACCGCGGTTGCGACGGCCATCAGCCCGAGCATGATCCAGAGAGCGCGATACAGGTTCCGGTTGGGCCGATCGTCTCCGTCCATCTCTCCTCCTCGCTCGCAGCCTATGGACGGAAGTCGATCGATGCCTCCGGGAACACCCTCGAGAACGGACTCCGCATCGATGACAGGTCGGGATGTCTCGACCAAGCCGTGTTCGGGCCGGCGGGCCAGGGACGGGTCGCGTGAAAGATCGTCGAGTCTCACCTCTGCCCCGGACATCGGTGTCCTAGGGGGCGCGGGCCAAGGAGAGAGATGATGCGACGAGGAGTCTGTGCTGTAGTCGTTGTGTTCGGTCTGATCGGCGGAGCCTGCTCCGGCGGTTCCGATTCGGGGGGCGCATACATACCGATTTCGAACGGCTGGGCCAGCTCGACGACGGTGTTGTCACCTACGTCGATGCCGGCCAACTGCTAGAGCTCCGGCTCTCCGAAGCCGGGTTCGACGTCACCCTGGACGAATACCCGGGGGGTCACACGACACAGAACAAGGTGAGCGAAATCGTGGGCTATCTCCAGACAGCCGCCGGCGAATAGGCCGAGCGCTGCGGGCCGAGAGATCGGGCACGCCCGAAGCTTCAGCCGGCGAACCCTGGGCCGAAGCCGGAGGCCCGGCCGCCGCGCTTCGGAGCGAAGGCCGATGCCATCGTGTCGTTCGAGAAGTAGGTGGAGGGAACGGCACCATCGACAGCGAAGTGATAGAGCGCCGTCTGGAACACGACGCTCATGGCGGACAGCACCACCGCGACGCCGATCATCCACAGCACACCCAGCACGATCCCTGCCGCAAGGACGCCTCCTCCGACCGTCGCCGTGGCGATGATCAGGACGATGCCGGGCAGCACCGCCACGAACCCGAGCAGCGCGAACCCGACCTGCGCGGCCAGGTTCTCTCCCCAGGTGCGTCTGAACATCTCCCCCGACTTCTTGATCGCATCGGTCACCCCGATGCCTTCGATCACGATGACCGGCAGCACGAGGAACGTCACCACGGCCCAGGCGACACCGGCGAGGCCGGCGACGATCTGACCCAGCGCTCCTGCCCGCTCCTCGATCGCTCGCAGGATGATCGAAACCGTTGCCGAGACGATGGCCCACGGGAGGATCTTGCCTGCCCGCGAGCGGGCACCGGCCAAGGCGCTCTTCAGCGTGGGGTCGCCGCCGTTCAGCCGCTCGTGGGTGGCGCTGATCAGGGCGGAGTTGAAGAAGATCGTGACGTAGGCCAGTGCCACATACATCAAGAACATGACGATGTAGGAACCGGTGTCCCCCGAGAAGCCGCCCGCCACGACGAGCGGAACGAGGAAACTCGCCGCGACGATCATCGAGGCCACCCCCGAGATCACCGGTAGGACGAGCAGTTCCTTGTCGGCCTGGATGACCTTCCAGGAGGACTTGGCGAGTTCGATCGAGTTGCGGATACGAGCCATCTCGCGATGCTACCGACGCGCTGTCGATCACGCGAGACCCGAACCGGGAGCCGCCAGGCGGCCCGACGGGGACAGAACTCAACCCGTAGTGTGGGCAGGTGATCCCAGAGACCGGCCTCCAGGCTCGGACAAGACCAACCGGGGGCGGCGTCCGGATGGCGGTCTGGATCCTCCACCTCGCCTTGCCGCTTCTCGGGCTCTGGCTGCTCGTCTCCCGTCCGGAGTTGGACCTGAGGTGGCAACATCACCCGAGTCACTTCTGGCTGGTGTTGGCTCTGGCGGGCATCAGCGTCTGGCTGGGTCTCCGCATGCAATCGGTCGCACGCCAACGCAGCGACGCCCGGCTGCTGTTGGTGGCGTTGGCGTTCATCACGAGCGCCGGATTCCTGTTCCTGCATGCACTCGCCACTCCCGGGGTCCTGCTCGACGGCCCCAACATCGGCTTCGAGATCGCCACACCCGTGGGCCTCGCACTCGCTTCCGTGCTGCTGGCGCTCTCCGCCTTCGATCTGAGTGGACACTTCACCGAGCGACTCATCGTGCGCGCCGACGGCCTCAGGAACACGGTGCTGGTGGTGATGGTCGTGTGGGCGGCGGCATCGGTGTCCGGTGTCGGCCCGCTCGACGGCCTGCCGAGCGGTGACGAGCTCCGCAGCTCGCTCGAGATTGCTGCTTTCGTCTCGGTCGGGCTCTATGCGGTGGCGGCGTCCGGATACTTCCGGATCCACCGCCGACGGCCGTCCGTCATGCTCATCGGTCTCATCACCGCCGCAGCGCTCCTCGGCGAGGCGATGGTCGCCGTGGTCTTCGCCCGCAACTGGCAGTTGTCGTGGTGGCTCTGGCACGTCCTCATGGCCGCCGGATTCGGGTTCTTCAGCTACTCGGCGTACGTGCAGTTCCGCCGAGAGGGCTCGGCCGCCGGCCTGTTCAACGCCCTTACGACGGAGCAGACGGTCGAACAAATCCGGAGCGAATACGGCACCGCCCTGGAGTCGTTGACGACGGTCCTGCAGCGGTCGGAGCGCTCGAGGTTGACGAAGGACGAGGTCGCGCTGATCACGAGCGGTCTCGCCTCCCGCTTCGGGATGTCCGAGGGTCAGACCGAGGTGCTCGGTCGCGCAGCGGAGGCCCTCGCTACCCAGGAGGCGCAGTCCAGGCGCCTCGCGGCCCTGGCCGAAGTCGGCCTGACGAGTCAGGTGCGACAAGACGAGCACACGCTGCTGTCGAACGCGCTTCCGGCCCTCGAACGGGGCTTCGGCGGTGACGTCATCCGTTTCGGGCTCGTACGGGGAGGACAGATGGAGTTCCCTGCCGACATGGCGACGGACCGCTGGGGCGACGGCGAGACACTGTCGATCCCGATCACCGTCGCCGGCACTCCGGCAGGCACGGTCGAGGTGCAGCGGCCGACCGGCACGTTCGCCGACCGGGACCGATCGATGGTCGAGACCCTGGCTGCGGAGCTCTCGATCGCCCTCGAGAACGTCCGGCTGTACGACCAGGTGGAAGGTCTGTTCCGTCGATACATGTCGCCGGACGTCGCAACCGCACTCCTGGCAGATCCCGGCCAGGCCAGCCTCGGTGGCGCCGTCGTCGAGATCACCGCGCTGTTCGCCGACCTGCGGGGGTTCACGTCGTTCTCGGAGCGATCGAGCCCGGAAGAGGTCGTCGAAGTGTTGAACCGCTACTTCGGTCTCGCAGTGCCTCGCATCCTCGATGCCGGCGGCACGGTGGTCCAGTTCGTCGGCGACGCGCTGCTCGCCGTCTTCAACGCCCCGTCCCGCCAGTCGGATCACGCCCGTCGAGCCTGCATCGCCGCCCTCGCCATGCAGGACGCCATCGGAGAACTGGTCGACGAGCACAACTCGTGGCCGCTGTTCCGGGTCGGTATCAACACCGGTCCCGCGCTGGTCGGCAACATCGGCAGCGACGAGTTCCGCAGCTTCAACGTGATGGGCGACGCGGTCAACGTCGCGGCCCGGCTCGAAGGCGTGGCCGAGCCGGGCACGGTGGTCGTCGGCGGGACCACGTTCGAGGCCGTCAAGGAGGGGGTGCGTGTCGAGCCCCTCGGTGATCTGGAGCTGAAAGGCAAAGAGCATCGGGTCGCTGCCTACCGACTGCTGGCGGTCCACCCGGTCTGACCACCGAGCACTTCACCGAGTCCGCGGCGGTTCTGAGAACGGCGGACCGTGCGCGACTCGGTCAGGCTTCTTGAGCCAGAAGCCGGCTGATGACGTCGGCCGCGGAGTACGACGAGGCCCCGGCCGGCAGAAAGCGCCGGATACTGTCGAGGTCGTCACCGGCGGTGATGATGGGATGCTCGACCGTGCCGGCGTCGCGTACCTGACCGAGACCGATGTTGGCCATGAGCGCATTGCAGAGGCACTTGCGACCTTCGGTGTCCTCGATCGCGCCGCCCTTGCGCACGTACTGGTCGACGGGTTCCGCCGGGCAGCGCCACCCGATCGACTGGTCATCCCGCTCGTACGCCACCCTCAAGTAGCCCAGGTCGCACACCCGTTCACGCTCGGGTTCGGGCGTCGGGGTCGTGACGACCTTGAACGGGAAGCCGGTTGGTGACGCCACCGGATCGGTGAAGACCGCAGCCTCGCCGTTCAATGCCTGCGTGACCACTTCGCGTCTGAGATCGGGGTCGAGGCCCGATTCCTCACAGAATGCGAAAGCCGTGCCGACCTGGATGCCGGCCGCGCCTTCGTCGAGGGCCCGCTGGAGTGCCTCCGGTGTTGCCTGCCCTCCGGCCAGCCAGAACGGCAGCCCGAGGTTCCGCATCGACTCGAGGTCGGCTCGGTCGCGGTCGGAGTAGACCGGCTGGCCGTCATCGGTGAACGTCGCCTTGCCTCTCGGTGGGGCGTTGTGTCCGCCCGCCGTCTCCCCTTCGACGACGAAGCCGTCAGCCGGCGAGTCGAGTCGCGCCAGCATGGTTGCGAGCACGTGCGACGAGACGATCCCGAGGAAGTCCGGTCTGGAGAGCTGCGATCCTCCGACGAGATACCGCTCGGGATCGAACACCACGTCGGGCGACTCACCGGTTGCACCTTTCACTTCGAAGCGCAGGCTCGACGGCATCCCGGCGCTGAGCTCCCCGATCACCCTGGGTATCGCCCGCGGGATCCCCGCTCCCATCAGCACGTAGTCGACTCCTCCGAGAATCGCCCCGAAGATCGAAGCCAGCGTCGGGACCTGGATCTTCTCGAGGAAGTTGATCCCGACGGGCGAGTCATGACCTTCTCTGGCGAGATGGACCTCGACGAAGTTGGCGAGCACCAGCAGGTCCTCCCCCAGTGCGCTCTGGCGCTCGCGCGGCATCGGGCCTCGCTTGAACGGTTGATCGGCCGGGATGCCACCTTCCACGAAGTATCTGTCGAGCAGGCGGTCGGCGAACTCGGGAACGGGAAAAGCCGCGAGCGCCCGGCGCACATGGCCACCCTCGTCGCCCCGCTGGAGCCGCCGCACGAGAACGCCGTCGATCGCGGTGCCCGATACCACGCCGAGCTGCCCGGCGCGCGCGACCGCGTTCGCCAGCCTCCAGTCGGAAACGGCGATGCCCATCCCCCCCTGGATGATCGTCGGAAGTTTCGAGGTCATCGGTTCACGCCTTGCCATCGTGACGAGCCGGACACCCCTACCGCCCGGGCACAATGACCAACCGTTCAGGGCCGGATGACCCGAAGTGTCCGGTGACGCCGGGGCTCAGCGCCGCAGTGAGATCGAGAATACGCCGCTCGAGCCGTCCGGGTGCACGGCGACGACCACCGCCGGATATCCGAGTTCGACGTTGTAGATCACATCCAGACTGCTCCCGGCGACTTCCCACTTCGAGAGCATGTCGAAGATCCCATCGATCGTCGTCACCTCGACGTCTTCGGGTGGATACTCGTAGCCGTTCTGAACGACGGAGACGACGACGTCATCGACCACCTCGACGGTGAACTCATCGGTGAAATCGCCGGCCTCGACGTCGTGGAACACGATGTCGAAGATGTAGGTGTCGAGACCGGCCGCACTCCACTTCGCCCTCGCCTGTCGCGCCTCGCTCGACGGATCCGGCTCGAGGGGGACCAGGTCGCTGACGGTCATCACGAGCCTCGAAGGGAACTCGGCCTCGGCGGCCGCCTGCGGGTCGAGCACGTCGATGTCCAGTCCGATCCATATCGGGTACCCGTATTCCTCGTCGTACCGCGCCGAGCCGGTGACCCGGATGCCCTCGCTCTCGAAATCCTGCCCGGACAGCATCTCCTCGACGTCCTCGAACAACTGGGAGATCGTGAGCGGAGAGAAGGTGATGTCGGTCGGCTCTGGTGGCCTCGCGTCGAACTCGGTCACCAGACCGTCGACGATGCTCGTGCGCATGCTCACCTGGAACTCGCAACCACATATCACTGCTGAGGAGTACTCGTAGGACCCGAGGCCGGCCGCATCCCACTGCGCCTTCGCAGCGAGGTGCCGGTCGAGAGATGCAGGATCGCCAGGAAGCCCCGGCTCGACCGAGCTGAACACGAGGTGGGTTCCGCCGTCATATGCGCGGGCCTCCTTGTCGATCCAGAGATCCGTCGGATAGCCCAGCTCGGGGTGATAGGCGACCTCGACGTCGTCCCCTCGGGCGAGCGCCGCCTCGATCAGCGCGAACGCCTCTTCTATCGACGCGACCCGACGCAGGGGGTCGATCACGTCCCCGTCCCAGACGACCGCTTCTTGAACCGGCAGTTGGTCGCACTCGCCACAGTCGTCGAAGAAGAGGTACGAGTACGTGGCCAGGCCGGCGGCCGCCCACGATGCCCGAGCTGCTGCGAGCTCTGTTTCCGGCCCGGGTGCGATCGTCGGCGCTGCAGTGGTCGACGGCGAGGTCAACGGCACGGCAGCGGCCCCGGTCGTCACGGTGGCTTGGCTGTCGTCGGTGATCGGCTGGCTGGCGCAGGCGGATGCAAAGAATGCGATGACCAGCAGAAGCACCGTTGCTCTCATACGGCTCGGACGCACCGACGCCGACTTCGGTTCCCTGGAATACATCGACCGGTCATCGGCATGCCCGCGCCGCTGCTTCACCTGATTCGGATCGGACCGCGCCCGCCGGCGACACCATCGATACCTGTGGGCGGGTCAGTCGATCGGGATCATCCCAGCCCGGTGGAGCTCACGCACCGAACCGAGGCGAGTGAAGGTCACGATCGCATCCGACCGGTGGAGCCGGGCGGCACCGATCCGCTCCAGACGCAGTGCGGTCTCGGCCAACCCGATGTCCGACAGCCCGGTCCACCACGGGTCGCCGAGTCGGGCAGCGAGCTCACGGGCCTGAACGAACAAGTCGAATGCCCGCTCCCAGTCACCGACGCTCAATGCCGCGAAGCCGTCCGTCGTCGTCGCGGCCGGGAGCAGCGGCGCCACTCCCCGCTCGGATGCGGTGCGCCGACACTGGGTCGTGAAGTCGTCGACCTGTTCGAACCGCTCGGATTCGATCACGACCTGGCATCTGGCGATCTGGAGCTGCCCGAGCCGAGATGCCCGTCGGTGGGCAGTGCAGTCGATGAGCTTGAACGCCGAACTGGGATCGCCCCTCCTCGCCACGATCGGAGCGACGAACTCGGCCCATCGTGACAACGGTGGACCCTCCTGTTCATCGAACGGGGTGAGCATCCGAAGCAAACGATCGCACTCCTCTTCACTGCCTCTCAGGTGATGCACCAGCGCAGCCACCGCGACCAGTGGGGTCGTGTATGGCGCCACCACTCCGCCCGGTTGTGATGCGCCGTTGATGCTGTCTATCTCCTCGAGGACTCCGTCCCAGTCGCCGGACCTGAATCTCGCCAGCCCTCGCCAGGTCCGACAATGCAGCGCCACCCCGGGATACTCGTCACCGACATCGTCTATCCCGCGGGTCGCCCAGCTGATCGCCTCGTCGTACCGACCCCGCTCGAAAGCGACCCAGCCGGCCACCGCGCAGAGATCTCCTCTCTCCCATGGATCGGACAGCGAGTCGAGCAGATCGCATCGGCGCTGGGTGACGTCGTCCGCCGCCAGATAGTCACCCCGGAAGATGTGGGTGGAGCCGAGCCCGTCCAGGGCTGCGGATTCGAGGTCGACGCGTCCTAGCCGGCGAGCCATGTCTGCCGCCTCCAACGCGGCGGTCCTGGCTTCGACCTCACTGATCAGGCTGGTGTCGCGCTGGCCGACGGTTGCATACGGCCAGAAACCGACCACGGTCAGCAGCTGCACGCGCTCGGTGGAGTCGCCGGGTTCGAGCAGTCCGGTGGCACGCTCGATCCGATCCTTGAGCTCTCGAGGAATCGGCGGGTGCCGCACACCCCCCGCCCAACGCACGGCCGACGCCAGCGCCCGGGTGTACAACGTTGCTACGTCGGTCACGTGCCGCACCCCGGTGTCCGCAGCCAGATCCGCGGCCCGTGTGAGGGTCTCCCAGGCGTCGTCGCCCTCGTAGTTGAAGAAGTGGGCATTGCCGAGGCACTCCAACGCATCCACCCTCTGCGCATCGTCGACTGCGTTGTCGACGGCGATTCGGGCCAGCCGCTTGGCCTCGGTGAAGGCCGTGGCGGTGATCGCCCGGCGGGCGGCTCTGATCGTCCAGTCGACCCAGCGCCGCTCGACCGTCTCGACGTGATCCGATGTCGTCTCCCAGTCGGCGCCGAGTGACGCACAGGCCTGGCCGAGGTGAAATGCGATGGTGGCAGCGGTGTCGCCGAGGAAGTCGTTGGGGTGCGCCTCCAACCAGTCGGCAACCGTCTCGTGAAGGCCGTGGAGGTCGCGCCGGGGGATCGAGCCGTAGGCCACGTCGCGGGTGAGGGCGTGCACGAAGCGATAGGGGGTGCCGCGCTCAGCCGAGGTCTCGACGAGCCCTCGGCGCATGAGTTCACGTATCGCCGTCTCGACACTGGACGCCTGCAGTTCGAGGACCGCGGCAATCGGAGCGACGAAGAACTCCCTGCCGATCATCGAGGCGAGCTGGAGGACTCGCTTGACCGGTGGATCCAAGCGGTCGATCCGGTCTGCGAGCACTCCTTGCACCGTGTCGGGGACGGTGAGGGCGCGCAGGTCCTGGGGCGTGAGCGCCTGGGACCGCATCCCCTCGGACAGGCTGCGCATCAGCTCCACGGTGAAAAACGGGTTGCCTTCCGTCAGGCGATGGAGCGTCCGTGCCACCTCCGGAGCCCGCTCGACCTCGGGGTCCATCGAGGTGGCGAGCGCACGGGTCCCCGCCGGATCGAGCGGTTCGAGGGTGACCGAGCTGGCGCCGTCGGACTCGAGGGGCCACGTGCCCGCCAGTTCCGTGCGGGCGCTGACGAGGAGCAACGCCCCCTCACCCGGCGCGTCCACGATCGTCCGCAACAGTTCGAGCGTCTCGGGTTCGGCCCAGTGAATGTCCTCGATGGCGAACAGCCACGGCTCGTCAGCCGTGAGCCTGCTCACCACTGCCCTCCACGCGCCGGAGAGCTCCTGGGCTGCCTTCCCAGGTGCGGATCCCGGCTCGACGCCGCCGACGTCGGGGCCGAAGGCATTCACCAGTGCATCGACCTGGCGATCCGAGCCGGGGCCGAGCAGCGCCGACAGACCTGGGCGGCCAGGTGGCTCCTGAAGCGCAGACTCCAGCAGTCCAGCGACCGGTGCGAGTGGGCCGTGCTTGCCGAAGGCGCGGCACACGGCCATCGCGATCGGCATCGGTGTCTCCCGCGCGACATGCGCGATGAAGGCATCGAACAGGGCCGACTTTCCGATACCGGCCTCACCGATGATCGTGACGATTCTCGACGACCTGGTGGCCAGCATGTCGTCGAGCAGTGAGGTCAGCAATGCCATCTCGGCCTCGCGATCGACCAGCTTCTTCTCGTGGTCGATGGCCGGCGTAGCTGACCCGGCGCGACCGACGACAAACGCCCGAATCGGCTGAGCTCGTCCGGTGATCTCCAGGGAGCCGAGGTTCATGAGCGCTCGATCGTGAACGGCCCCGAGCGTCCGCTCACTTGCGACGATCTCTCCGACGCGTGCAGCTTGTTCGAGGCGAGCGGCGACGTTGAAGGCGTCGCTCGCCATGGCGCCGACCCCGAGCTCGGCGGCAGAGTCGACGAGCACGTCACCGGTGTTGATCCCGATTCGCACCCCAAGCGGCGAACCGAGCCTCGGCCCCATCCTTTGATTCAGTCGCTCGATTGCGTCGAGGATCAGATCGGCGGCCTCCAACGCCCGACCCTGGTGGTTCTCGATGGCGATCGGCGCGCCGAAGATGGCCACGACGCCGTCACCGACGAACTCCGCCGATCCCTCACACCGTTCCACAGCATCGCGAACGGACCGATGGAACGCTCCCATGACCTGAGCGAGCGGTTCGATGTCGAGGCGTTCTCCGAGCGAAGTGGACTCGGCGAGATCGGCGAACAACACGGTCGCCACCTTGCGTTCCTGGGTCCGAAGCCGGCCGTGCTCGACCATCCGCAGCCTCCTGCCTTCCCGGTATGCCAGACCCAAAGGCCATCGACCAGGGTCTTCCGGCTCTGACCGCTCGCTTCGATCGATCTCCCGATGGCCGGGATCCGGGAGGGTGTCGTCGTAGTGGCCGATCGAACGAACGGTCCAGTCCCTGAAGGGACACGACGTCACACCCTGTCGATCCGGAAACCGCTCAAATCCGACGCTTTCAGGCCGATGCGATATCCGTCCATCGGAAAGCAACGCCACATGCGCCCAAGAAGAGCGAAGAGACTGCCCCGGATCTGGGCACTCGCGCTGGTAGTAGTCCTCGTCGCCGGTTGCTCCTCCGCTGCCGAGCCCCACCAGCAGCTGTTCGACGACGCCGGTGCCCTGGCGTCGGCGTTGTTGGAGGCGGTGGCGACCGGCCGCGAAGCCCAGGCAGGATTCTCCGATCCGGGCACGGCGGCGACTTCGCTCACCAGTGCGTCTTCAGCCTCCGGGCGACTCGAGTCGACCGCCGCCCAGATCGATTCGATCACGGAGCGGAACCTGGGTCTCGAGATGGCCATCGTCGCGAATCAAGTGGTCGCCCTGCTCGCGGCTGGAGACGTCCAGGCAGCCGAGCGGACCCGTGTGGGCAGCTTCGTACCGCTGGCTGCGGAGCTCTTCGCTGAATATGAGATGAGCCCTTCCGAAAGAGAACGGTCTGGTCTGTTCACGGGCTCCAATCTCGCGATCTTCGCTGCCATCATCCTCGTTATCGCCGCCGTAGTACTCGTGTCGAGAGGATCGAATCGCGTCGGAGGCTTCGGTGCCACCGCCGACAAACCGCAGCAGCATCGACACTCGCAAGGGGATCATGGCCCTGGCCGAACATGGGATGCACCGCACCCGTTGTACGCGAGCAGCGAGCCGGAGGTGGCGTCGCCTCACGACGAGGGGGACGCATACCGCTCGGCGAAGATCCGCACACTCGAGGTCGAGCTGCACGAGCTCATGGTCTCCACACTCGACCAGGTGAAGGATCGGGGCTGGGATGTGAGCCTGGTCTGCCCGACCGTCCACATCTCAGGGGATCCGATCCGTATCCAGCGCGCAGTCCTTGCCTTCCTCGGCAACGCCTATCTCGCAGGAGCGCAACGGGTCGGGATCGTGATCGACGACACCGAGGACGGCGTTCGCCTGTCGATCGGACACGACGCGCCGTTCGAGGACGCCGACGCCGAGGACGTGACATCGCGCCTCGTCGGTCAACTGGGTCAGGCCGTCGGCAACGAGGACCTCGACTGGTCACTCATCGGTGACGAGGACGTGTACCTCGCCACGGTTTCTCTCGGGCACGCCCTCCCACTGAAACTCGAGCCAGTGGAATCGGGCGCCTGAACATTCGGATACGAGCCGGAGAGCTCAGGCGTCTCAACCTGAGCTCTCCGGCCGCCTTCTCTCCACTCAACGCTCGTATCGGCCCTTCCGGATGCGAAGAAGCTGCGCGACTGCGCCCGCCGCTGCGAGGCCGAAGAGGCCGAACCCGGTGGTGAGCGGGATCGGCGCACCGTCGCGGTAGCACCCGAGCTCGTTGAAGGCCCCGTACACCGAGTGGAATTCCTCGTAGGTGTCGAGTGGACCGGTGCTCGCGTCTCCGCCCGGTGTGACGGCCTCGAACCAGTCGTCGAGGATCCCCGCCACCGTGTTCGGGTATTCGATCTCGGCGTCCGCCGCATTCAAGAGGGCAGCGATCAGATCACGCTTGGCCTTGTTCTCGAACAACGGGCCGCCACCGCTGCCGACGATCTCGAGCAGTGTGCGATCATCCGCTCCACCGAAGATCTCAGCAAAAGTGGCGTCGGTCGTGAACGAAGCCGTCGGAGCGAGACCGTACCCCAGGAGTGCTGCATCAAGCGCCTGAACGATCGTATCGGTGTCCGAGTCCCAGAGGCCGATTCCCGCGCCACCCTGCCAGAAGCCGGGTGTGCAACCCTCATTCAGCGTCCGGTTCACGAACGGCGTCGTGATCTCGACGTCCGGCACATCCAGCGTCATGCCAGGAGCCGTCACCGGAGTCGGATCGAAGGTGTATCCCGGAGGAGCAGCCGTCTCGGCGACCGTATAGATGCCAAGCGCCAGATCCTCGACGAGGAACTCCCCAGGCAACGGATCGGCGTCGGGTGCGGCATCGTCGGTCACCGAGAAGCACACATCGGCGATGTCCGTGTACGTGCCGGTCGAGCTGTCGTATGTTTCCGACAGGCACACCGAGAACGTCGCTCCACCGAGCGGAGCGCCGAGTCCGTCGACCTTGTGCCAACGGAGGCTCCCGTCGATCCATGTCTTGGTGGCGGGTCCGGAGTTGGCTCCGGTTCCGTCGGTCGACGGTGTCGCCACCGCCGTCGACGTCACATTGGAATCATCGGAGAACGTCACCGACACATCAGCACCGATCGACGCAGTCGCAGCCACACCCGAATTGACCGTCACCTGACACGTCAACGCCGTCCCAGCACCAGCCTCGTCACAGGTCTCACCCGTGATGTATCCGGTGTCACCCGTCGGAGTGATCGACACCGACGTCACGGTCACACCAGCCGGAGAGCTCGGAGTCACCGTGATATCGAACGTGTGCGACTCGCCGATGGCGTTCACCGCATCGTCACCGATCACCACCGCCGCATCCACCCAATGCTTCGTCGCCGGACCCGAATTCGATCCAGTCCCGTCGGTCGACGCAGTCGCAGTCGCAGTCGACGAACTCGAATCATCGGAGAACTGC
>JAHEDH010000088.1 GCA_024641285.1 bacterium
GGCGTGGTCGTGGTCGTGGTCGTGGTCGTGGTCGGCCGTCCCTTGCTCGTCCAACTGGTCCCTCCGAATGGTCGCGCCTTGGGGGGAGACTAGAGCGCAATGAGTCGCAGATGCAATACTTCGCAAAAACAACTTCTTGCACCCGAATCACAACTGACTAGCGTCCGGATGGATGGCCCTCTCGCGCACATCTCTCGAAACGGCAATTCACGAGAAGATACGGTCGTCGGGACTCAGGCTGACGATGCCGCGCAGGGCGATCTGCTCCGTTCTCTCGGCGCACGAAGAAGAGTTCTTGACGACCTCGGAGATCCTCTCCGCCGTCGAGATGAACGGCCTCGCCATCGACCCTTCCACCGTCTATCGAACCCTCGATGATTTCGCTGAAATCGGCTTGGTCCACCACATCCATCTCGGCAGTCAGCCTGGACAGTGGCATCTCACCGTCGACCACGATCACCAGCACTTGGTGTGTGAATCGTGTGGGAGGACCACACTCGTTCCCACGATTGAGATCGAACCGCTATTCGAGGTTCTCCGCAGGTCATACGGCTTCCACGCCAGCCTGCACCACTTCGCCATTCTCGGAACCTGCGCGGACTGCGAGCCCTCGGATGGGCATCCGCACGGCTGAGCCGATGTGGTCGTTCGGCGTGCGCGATGGTCAGGGCCGGTTGTCGCAGACGTGACGTAGCATCCCCGGATGGGCCCGATGAGAGGAAGACGCCGGAGTAGGAGTGAGGCCGAGCCCGTGCGATTCACCCGCGAGCAGGTCGGCCAACTCCGACGGCTGTTCGGCTTCATCAGCCCGTACAAGAAGTGGCTGGCGATCTCGGCGGTCGGTGTGGCGATCTCGGCGGCGCTCGGTCTCGTCTTCCCCCGGATCATGGGGACGCTGGTCGACTCTGCCCTCGAGGGAGCGGACACCTCGAACCTCGACAACATCGCCTTGATTCTCGTCGGCGTGTTCGCATTCCAGGCCGGGTTCAACTTCCTGCGGATCTATGCCCTCGGTGTAGTGGGTGAAGGTGTGGTCGCCGACCTGCGCCGCTCGGTGTTCGCTCGGATCGTGATGCTGCCCGTGGCGTTCTTCGACGGGAGGAAGACGGGTGAGATCACCTCCCGGTTGACCTCCGACGTGGCGGTCGTCCAGTCGACCGTCTCGTCCGTCGTCGCGCAGGCGCTCTTCCAGGGCATCTCCATGGTCGGCGGCGTGGTGCTCCTCGTGATCCTGAGCCCGCTGCTTTCACTCGCCGTGCTGACGTTCCTGCCGTTCATCATCATCGGTGGCTCCTTCTTCGGCCGCAGGCTCAGCAGGGTGTCGACCGAGTTCCAGGACGAGGTCGCGACGGCCAACGCATTTGCTGACGAGTCGATCTCGTCGATCCGCGTCGTCAAGTGGTTCACCGCCGAACGGTCGGCCACCGACCGATACGACGGCGACATCCGTCGTTCGTATGCGATCGCGATCAGACGCACCAGGCTCAGGGCGATCTTCGTCCCATTCGTCACTTTCCTCGGGTTCGGGACCCTGGCCGTTGTTCTGTGGGTCGGCGGCCGTCAGGTGCTCGACGGAACCTTGACCGTCGGAGAGTTGGTGACCTTCCTGCTCTACACGCTCGTGGTGGCGGGTGCGATCGGGGCATTCACCGGCCTCTACTCGCAGCTCCAGGAGGCCCTCGGTGCGTCGCGGCGGATCTTCGAACTGCTCGATGAGGATCCCGAGGTCGCAGAAGTCGAGCACCCGGTCGTGCCTGAGCGGGTCGGTTCCGTCCGGTTCGAGGGTGTCGACTTCACCTACCCGGGCAGGGACATCGAAGTGCTCTCCGGAATCGATCTCACCGTCGATCCCGGCGAGGTGGTCGCGCTCGTCGGGCCGAGCGGTGCGGGGAAGTCGACACTCGTCCAGTTGATCCCCAGGTTCTACGACCCGACGGCCGGCAGGGTGCTCATCGACGGAGTCGACGTCCGGGAGCAGTCACTGGCATCACTGCGAACGACGATGGCGGCGGTCCCACAGGAGGTCCAGCTGTTCAGTGGAACAATCGCCGAGAACCTGCGGATCGGCCGCCCCGACGCGACCGACGCCGATCTCGAGGAAGCCTGTCGGGCGGCCAACGCCCACGACTTCATCGTCGGGTTCCCCGACGGGTATCGAACGGTGGTCGGCGAACGCGGCATCAAGCTCTCGGGTGGCCAGCGGCAGCGAGTCGCCATCGCCCGGGCCCTGCTCGCCGATCCACGCATCTTGATCCTGGATGAAGCGACCTCCTCCCTGGACTCCGAGTCCGAGGGCCTGGTTCAGGCCGCCCTCGAACGGTTGATGCAAGGACGGACGACACTGGTCATCGCCCACCGGCTCAGCACGGTGAGAGACGCCCACCGCCTGGTCGTGATCTCCGAGGGAGCGATCGCCGAACAGGGCACCCACGACGAGCTGATCGAGGCGAATGGCCTGTACGCCCGGCTGACCGAGGCGCAGTTGACGGCGTGACAGGCGCGTCGTGTCAGGCGGACGCAGACACGACGACGATCACCGCCAACGCCGCGACACCGGCGACGGTGAGGGCGACCCTGGTGAGCACTCGCCGGTTCCATCCGATGAAACCCCACACGACGGAGGAGACCGTCAACCCGGCCGCCAAGACCGAGCCGGCCAGAAGCAGGCTGCCCCCGAGCGCGTTGGAGTCTCCGCACTCGATGAAACATCCTGTGAAGGTGACTCCACCGACGAAGAGGAGCACCAGCGTGGCAAATCCGGCCGCGATGGCGATGGCGATGCCTGCAGCGGCCCGCAAGACCAGGCGCGTGTTGGGGGACAGATTCTCGAACATCACTTCATGATCGTCGGCCGCTGCCGCCGTCTGTATGGGTGAGCACCCTGATCGGGATTCGGGGCCCGGCGATTGAACCAAACCGGATCCTCTCTCGTATTCAGGCGTGAAGCTCACGGAAGGGAAGAGATGAGAAGAGCATCGATCGTGCTCCTGGCCCTGGCGTTGATCGCCGCCGCCTGTGCCGGCGACGAAGAGCCGGTTGCGGAGGAGACGCCCACGGCGACGGTGCAGTCGACGACCTCAGAGGCCCCCCAGGCGTCCGGCGTCAGTGTGACCGTCACGTCGAGCGGTCTGGGCGAGATCCTCGCCGACGGCGACGGAATGACGCTCTACCTGTTCGTGCCCGACGCCCAGGGGGAGAGCGTCTGTTACGACGAGTGTGCCGCCGCATGGCCCCCGCTGGTCGGCGAAGTGAGCGCTGGCGACGGAGTCGACGCCGCGCTCCTGGGAACGGCCGAGCGAACGGATGGCTCTCGGCAGGTGACGTACCACGGCTGGCCGCTCTACTACTTCGCCGCCGACGCCGCCCCGGGTGACACGAGTGGCCAGGGGTTGAACGATGTCTGGTACGTGCTCGGCGCCGCAGGTGACGGGATCGGGGTCACTCAGGGGGCAACCGCAGAGCTGCAGATGGCCTCGACAGATCTGGGCGACATCGTCACCGACGAGGACGGCAACACGCTCTACCTGTTCCTGCCCGATGCCCAAGGCGAGAGCGTGTGCTACGACCAATGTGAGGCCGCCTGGCCGCCGCTCACCGGCGAGGTCGCAGCCGGCTCGGGGCTGGAGGAGGCGCTCATCGGAACCTCTGAGCGGACGAACGGCTCGGTCCAGGTGACGTACAACGGCTGGCCGCTCTACTACTTCGCCAACGACGCCGTCCCGGGTGACACCAACGGTCAGGGGCTCAACGACGTCTGGTACGTCGTCGACTCTGCCGGAGCCGCGGTCGGCCTCTCGGTCTCCGTCGAGATCGTCCTCACCGACACGGACCTGGGATCGATCCTCACCGACGCAGACGGCAACACGCTGTACCTGTTCGAACCCGACGCCCAGGGCGAGAGTGTCTGCTACGACCAGTGTGAAGCTGCATGGCCTCCGCTCGTCGCGGCCGCCACAGCCGGCGAAAGCCTCGACGGGTCGCTGCTCGGCACGGCCGAGCGGACCGATGGCTCGGTTCAGGTGACATACGACGGCTGGCCGCTGTACTACTTCGCCAACGACGCCGCCCCGGGTGACACCAATGGTCAGGGCATCAACGACGTGTGGTGGGTGGTCGACGCAGACGGCAACGCCGTCAGGTGACGGATTCCGATGTGGTCGGCCCGCACACGCGCAGGCGGGTCGACCACAATCGGATCCGAGGAGCAGACGAGACAGCATGACCCCGATTCCCGACCCGGCCCAGGTGCTCACCGAGCGTCTCCATGCGGAGCACGCCTCGGCGTTGTTCGCTTGGGCGAGGAGTCGGGTCGCCGACAGGCGTGATGCCGAGGAGCTGGTGGCCGAGACGCTCGTTCGAGCCTGGCGGCGGTACGACCAGTTCGATCCCGAAAGGGGGAGCGAGCGGGCATGGATGTTCGGTATTGCGCGCAATGCCGCCATCGACATGCACCGCCGGTCGCAGCGGCGACTGCGGGTGGTTTCCGATGATCTCGAGGATCTGGCCGAACCCAGCGTCGTCGATCGGATCGCGGAGATCAGCCTCATCTCCGATGCGCTCGCCGATCTGTCCGAACAGCACAGGACCGTGATCCTCGAGGCGTTCGTGCACGGTCGAGACACAAATGAGATCGCCGACCGGATCGGCATCCCGCCGGGCACGGTCAAATCCCGCATGTTCTACGGCATGCGTAGCCTGCGAGCGGCGCTCGAGGAGCGGGAGGTGTTGACATGAATGATCACGACCGCCTCGGGGAATGGTCGGCCGCCTTCGTGCTGGGTTCGCTGGACACCGCCGACCGCGCCGAGTTCGAGCGGCATCTCGAGTCCTGTGCCCAGTGCAAGGCGGACGTCACCTCGTTCGCTCCCATCCCCGGTCTCTTGGCAAAGGCCGACCTCGGTCCTCGGGGGTCCGTGCCGACACAGGTGCTTGCGGAGGCGACCGGGCGGGTCGCAAGCGAGAGGCGCTCGTTGATCGCCAGTCGCCGTCGCTGGCGTATTGCCGCCGTTGCCGCGGTCTTGGCCACGATCGTCATCTCGTCGAGCGGGCTCGGCGGCCCGGCCGTGAACGCAGTAGCCCTCGAGCCTGCGTGGGGTGTCACGGGTGAGGTGACCGTCTCGGCCCGCACATGGGGAACCGAAGTCGGATTCGACCTGCAGCAGCTGCCTCCCGAGGTGACGTGTATCGCCTGGGCGGTGGACACCGCCGGCGAGTGGCAGCCGGTGGCGTGGTGGGGGCCGACTCCGACGCACCGGGCACGCGTGACCGGCTCATCTTCGCTTCAACTCGAGGACGTCACCGAAATCGTCGTCACGACGACCGATCGCGAGCAGATCGTCACGCGGGCGCCGTTGTCGGACTCCTGACCCCGGCTGCTACTTGCTGACCCGGCGGTAGACCAGGAGCGCAACGATCGCTCCGAGGATCGAGCCGAAGAGGCCTGCCGCGTTGAAGTCGAGGATCTCGTTGTCGGTCACCAGCGCCCCGAGGAAGCCACCGACGAACGACCCCACAACGCCCAATGCCAGGGTGCCGATGAGACCCATCGGGTCTTTGCCCGGCACCAACGCCCGTGCGGCGTAGCCGGCGATGAGGCCGATGATGAGGAAGCTGATCAGTCCCATGGTTCTCGTTCCCTCTCTCGGCCGAATCCCGCAGCCTGGATCAGGCTACGAGTCGAGACCATCTCACGGCCGCTGTCACGTGCACGTTATCGACTGCGTTCGGCCGACGTCGCCCCTGCGGCGATCGGCCGGGTCGGGAGGTGATGTCGGTCGAGGCGATGGTGATGTCGCCACAGTCGACACAGGTCGCCTGTGAACACGACACCTTCGTATGTTCGGACTTTGGGGTGTTTGCACGCCCGCGTCCTGATGATGTCCCTGGTCGTCTTGCCGTCCCCGTCGACCGAAGGAGGCGTCGCTGAGGGCCGATCGGGCCGGTCAGCCCGGAGCCGGGTCCCCCTGGATGCGGCATGCCCAGCGATTCGATCGTTCGGGAGGATGTTGGCAATCGTTTCGAAACAAGAATGCGATATCGATGATGGTTTCGTCCGTCATCGTGGTGGAGTGGCCGCCATACTGCGGCACCATGAGCGAGGAGGAATCGTTGGCAGGCATCGAGCTCCGTACCGAGATACCCGGGCCGAAGAGCAGGGAGATCGTGGCGCGTCGCGAGGCGGCCATCCCGTCCGGTGCCGCCAGACTCACCCAGATCGCCGTGGACCACGCCCGCGGCGCTCTCGTCACCGATGTCGATGGCAACCGGTTCATCGATCTCGCCGGTGGCATCGGCGTCCTCGCCGTCGGCCACACTCCGACCGCTGTAGTCGACGCCCTGACGGAGCAGGCCGCCAAGCTCATCCACATGTGTGCGATCGTCTCGTCGTACGAGTCGTATGTCGCGCTGGCGGAACGGCTCAACGCCCTCACTCCGGGCGATCATCCCAAGAAGACGGTCTTGATGAACTCGGGCGCCGAGGCGGTCGAGACGGCGATGAACATCGCCAGGGCGCACACCGGTCGCCAAGGGATCGTCGTGTTCGATGGCGCCTATCACGGTCGCACCAATCTCACGATGTCGATGACCTCGAAGTTCAACCTCTTCAAGAAGGGCTTCGGGCCGTTCGCCCCGGAGGTCTATCGATTCCCGTTCCCCAACGTCTACCGGCGCCCGGAGTCGATGACCGAAGACCAGTACGTCGCCTGGCACATCGAGAACCTCGCGCACTGCTTCACTGCGATCGTCGACCCGAGCCACGTCGCCGCGCTGGTCGTCGAGCCGGTGCAGGGCGAGGCCGGCTTCGTGCCTGCCCCTCACGCCTGGCTCCGTCGGCTGAGGGAACTCTGCGATCAGCACGGCATCCTTCTCGTGGCCGACGAGATCCAGTCGGGCATGGGGCGCACGGGCCGGATGTGGGCCATCGAGCATTCCGGGGTGGTTCCCGACCTCATGACCATCGCCAAGTCGGTGGCGGGCGGCATGCCGCTGTCGGCAGTGACGGGACGAGCCGAAGTCATGGATGCGCCGCATCCGGGTGGGCTGGGCGGGACCTACTCAGGGAACCCGCTGGCATGCGTCGCGGCGCTCGCATCGATCGGCATCGTCGACGACGACTCGTTCCTGGCGCACGCCAACGATCTCGGTGACCTGATGCGCCGCAGGCTCGAGAAGATGAAGGCGTCGTATCCCGACCTGATCGGCGACGTCCGCGGCGTCGGACCCATGCTGGTGATGGAGATCGTGCACGACGCCGCCTCGAAGCGTCCGTGGATGGAGGCCGCTTCGGCGATCACCGCCGAGACGGTTCAGAACGGCGTGATCACCATCAGGGCGGGGCTCTACTCCAACTGCGTGCGGTTCCTCCCACCACTCGACATGCCCCTTGAGCTGGCGGACGAGGCATTCGATGTCGTCGAGAAGGCCGTGGCCGTCGTGGCCGCAGGGGATCGAGGATGAACGGGCTCCCGATCCGGGTCACGGCCGTCGCCGGAACTCCGGTCGAGATGGGAGCGGCGCACGGCCGGGCACACGCCGACGAGATCCGGAACTACGCCGCCGGTCGGGTAGAGCTCTCGGGCACCGGCACGACGCTCGGGCGTGACGAGCTCCTGAGCCTCGGCGCATCCCTGGTCGAAGCCCACCGCGCCTACGACGCAGACCTGTTCGCGGAGATGGCGGCGATGGCGGAGGCAGCCGGTCTCTCGATCCCCGAGGCGATCATCGTCGGCGGCTACACCGATTTCCTCGACGTGGTGGCCGCGGCCGCCGGCGGAGCGGGCTTCGAAGACGACTGCACTGCCGTGATCACCCCCGATGCGCTCTCTGGCGGAGCGGGCTTTCTCGCCCAGACCTGGGACATGAATGCTTCGGCGACTCCACACGTGATCATGCTCGACGTCGACCCCGATGGCGGCCCGCGCTCGCTCGTGTTCACGACCGTCGGCACGCTCGGCCAGATCGGCATGAACGAGGCCGGAATCGCCGTCGGCATCAACAATCTGACCGCATCAGACGGTCGACCGGGTGTGACGTGGCCTTTCGCCGTCAGGAAAGCGCTCATGCAGTCGACCTTCGACGACGCGATGGCGGCGATCACCGACGCACATCTCGCCGGCGGCCACAACTTCCTGGTGTTCGATCGCCTCGGGAACGGAGCCTCGATCGAGGCGATGCCCACCCGCACGTATATCGAGCTCCTCGGCGACACACCGGTGTTCCACACCAACCACTGTCTCGTTCCCGAGACGATCGCCGTGGAAGGGGCGCGACCGGATGAATTGACCCGGTCGTCACTGTTGCGAATCGAACAGGCGGCGGAGCTGCTCGCATCCGACCCGATCACCGTCGACGCGCTGATGGACCTGACCAGGGACGAGCGCTCGATCTGTCGGCATCCCGAGCCACCATTCGACTACGAGTCGTGCGGGGCGGCGATCATGCGGCCGGCCACCGGGGACTTCTGGGCTTGTTGGGGGATCCCGTCAGAGAACGAGTACGAGCACTTCTCGTTGACCGCATCGAGTGTTCCGTGACGCTGCAGTACACGACGCTCACGGCCGAGCTCGCCGCCGACTGCGCTGCACTCGAATTGGCCGCCTTTCCGAGCGCAAACCCCGCCGAGCTGTTCTCGACCGAGGATCTCCTGGCTCAGGCCGAGATCTTCCCGGAGGGCTTCTTCGTGGTTCTCGACGGTCCGAAGGTCGTGGGTCAGGCCGGCGGGATCTTCCTCGACTTCGATTTCGACGACCCGCAACACACGATCGCGGAGATCACCGGCGATCATGGTTGCAGCAATCACGATCCCGAGGGCGATTGGTACTACGGCACCGACATCGTCGTCCATCCCGACTATCGCAGGCGGGGCATCGGTGCCGAGTTGTACCGGCTCCGCAAGCAGCTCGTGCGCGACCACGGCAAGCGCGGGATCATCGCCGGCGGCTACCTCGCCGGATTCCACGAACACAAAACCGAGATGAGCGCAGCCGAATACTGCCGTCGAGTCGTCGCGGGGGAGCTGTACGACCGTACGCTCACGTTCCAGCTGGAGAACGGGTTCGAAGTGCAGGGCGTGTTGGAGAACTATCTCGACGACGAGAAGAACGACGGGTGGGCGTCGTTGATCGTCTGGGCCAATGAGGAGGAGGCATGACCGACTCGGTCAAGCTGACGGGCGTGACGAAGCGGTTCGGTGACGTGCTCGCGGTCGACGATCTGCATCTGAACGTCGCCGACGGCGAGTTCTTCTCATTACTCGGGCCTTCCGGATGCGGCAAGACGACGACGCTCAGGATGATCGCCGGATTCGAGTTCCCCACCTCGGGGTCACTCACGATTCGCGGCCAGGAGATGGCTCTCAACCCGCCCAACGAACGCCCGGTCAACACGGTCTTCCAGTCGTATGCGCTGTTCCCGCACATGACGATCGAGGAGAACGTCGGATTCGGGCTGAGGATGAAGAAGGTCGCGCCCGCCGACATCGCCCAGCGCGTCAAGCGCACCCTCGACATGGTCCAGCTGTCGCACCGAGCCTCGGCTTCGCCGTCGCAGTTGTCCGGTGGTCAGCAGCAGCGGGTGGCGCTGGCTCGGGCACTCGTGAACGAGCCTCAGGTGCTGCTGCTGGACGAGCCGCTGGGTGCGCTCGACCTCAAGCTCCGTCAGGCGATGCAACTGGAATTGAAGGACCTCCAGCAACGTGTGGGCATCACGTTCATCTACGTGACCCATGACCAAGACGAGGCGCTCACCATGAGCGACCGGATCGGGGTGATGAGCGACGGCAAGCTGCTCCAGGTGGGCGGACCCCAGGACATCTACGAGCATCCCCGGTCGCGGTTCGTGGCCGACTTCATCGGCGAGATCAACCTCATGCCGGCGGTCGCCGTGGATCGGGACTCGGTGAAGCTGCTCGACGGCCAGGTGCTGATGGCTCCTCATGACGCTCCGGCGGGCCGGAGCGTCACCGTCGCCATCCGGCCGGAGCGTTTCACGCTCTTTCGCCCCGACGCTGAGATCCCATCAGGGCGGAGCAGCATCGCCGGCAAGGTGATCCGTCGCATCTATCACGGTGACGTGTTCCTCTACGACGTCGACACGGCCGAGGGCCTGCTCGAGGTCAAGGAGGAAAACCGTCCGAACGTCGAAGTCTTCGAGATCGATTCCCAGGTAGTCGTCAGCTGGAGCCCGTCGGCCGCCACAGTGATCGAGGATTGAGATGTCCGAACACCCGCTGCCCGATCCCGCCGACACCATCGCCGAGATGCTTCATCAGCCCGAGCTCGAGTCCGACGCCGTCAGGTCCGAGTCCCGTCGCGGCGTGCTCATCGCCCTCCCTTCGTGGATCTATCTCACCCTCTTCTTCGCCATCCCGCTGCTCATCGTCGTCGTGTATTCGTTTGCGACCAGGTCGTCCACCGGGCTCACCCGACTCACCGGTTGGAACATCGAGAGCTACAAGCGGCTCTTCGATCCGCTGGTGGCCGAGATCGCCTTCCGGAGCATCGTCCTGGCGGTCGCAACGACGCTGATCTGCCTCGCGGTCTCATACCCCTTCGCCTATTACATCGCCACGCGCACACCCAAATGGCGGAACCTGCTCATCGTGCTGGTGCTGATCCCGTTCTGGTCGAACTTCCTCGTCCGGACCTACGCCTGGCGGATCATCCTCGGCTCCGACGGTCCGCTCGCCCAGATCACCGAGTGGATGGGCTTCGAGCCGGTCAGGTTGCTGTTCACCAACTCCGCCGTTCTCATCGGTCTGGTCTACGGGTATCTCCCCTTCATGGTGCTCCCGCTGTACGCCGCGCTCGAACGGATGGACTGGAGCCTGGTCGAGGCGGCTCGGGACCTCTATGCCGACGGCTGGACCGCCTTCCGCAAGGTCACCTGGCCGCTGAGCCGGCCTGGCGTCATCGCCGGTTCGATCCTGGTGTTCATCCCGTCGCTCGGCGCATACGTGACGCCGGCGCTGCTCGGTGGCGCCAAGACGACGCTTCTGGGCGACTACATCGTCAGCCAGTTCCTGGCTGCGAGGAATCAGCCGTTCGGTTCGGCCTTGTCCGTCGCCGTGATGGTCGTGATGCTCGGCGCCGTCGTCGTGTACTTCAGGTCTGGAGCGAAGAACCTGTGACGATTGCAGCCGGAGTCCGCCCGAAGAGCCCGATCGAGCGTCTACTCGCCGCCAACTCCTGGTTGGTGTACGCCTTCTTCTATGCGCCGATCTTCTTGCTCATCGCGTTGTCGTTCAACGACAACGAGAACGTCGGCGTCTGGACGAGCGCGTCGACTCGGTGGTACTCGGAGATGTTCCAGCAGGACGACGTGATGAGAGCGCTCCGGAACTCCTTGATCGTCGCAAGTGTCTCCACCCTCATCTCGACTCTGCTGGGCACGGCTGCGGCGATCTCGTTGGAGCGTTTCCGATTTCGCGGGCAACGGGTGTACGACGGATTGGTCTACCTCCCGATCATCATCCCCGACGTCACGATGGCGGTGATGTTGCTCTTGTTCTTCGCCCAGGCGTTCAACATCATCGATGGGCTGTTCGGGTCCAAGCCGGCCTTTGGGCTCGGGACGATCTCCCTCGCCCACATCGCCTTCAACATCTCCTTCGTCGCGGTTGTGGTCAGAGCGAGACTCGCGCAACTCGACTCTTCACTCGAGGAGGCCGCCGCCGATCTGTATGCGACCCGTTGGCAGGCGTTCAGGTATGTCACGCTGCCGTTGATCATGCCGGGAGTCGCCGGCGGCGCGCTGCTGGCCCTCACCCTCTCACTCGACGACGTGGTCGTCACTAGCTTTGTCGCCGGACCCGGAGCAACGACACTCCCTGTGTACGTGTTCGGGCTGGTGCGAAGAGGCGTCACCCCCCTCATCAATGCGGTGAGCACGGTGATGCTGGCAGCGTCCATGGCGCTGGTGTTGATCTCGCTGTTCTTTCAGCGAGGCACCGGAACCGTGGCGATAACGGAGGAGGAACCCCTTGAAGAAACTTGAGAGAAAGACATTGATCGTCCTGATCACCGTCCTGGCGGTCGTCCTGGCCGCTTGCGGATCGGACGACGCCGGTGGTGGCACCTCGGCGGCGGACTGCGAGGCGGGAGGCACCGATGGTGACCTCAACTTCTACAACTGGTCGGAGTACATCGATCCGGAACTGATCACGGCGTTCGAGGACGAGTTCGGCGTCGATGTCACTGAATCGTTCTACGAGTCGAACGAGGCCATGCTGTCCCAGATCCAGTCCGGCGTGTCCTACGACCTGATCGTGCCATCCGACTACATGGTCGGCATCATGATCGACGAGGGTCTGCTCGTCGAGCTCAACAAGGACGCCATCCCCAACTACGGCAATCTGTCTGAGGACTTCCAGAGTCTCCCGTACGACCTCGATGGCGCTTACTCAGTTGCCTACCAGTACGGCACCACCGGGCTCGGCGTCAACCTCGAAGCGGTCGGTGACCTCTTCACGCCCAGCTGGGCGCTGTTGTTCGACCCCGAGCTCACCACCCAGTTCCCCGGTGGAGTGTCGGTCCTGAACGATCCGCGTGAGGCCATGGGCGCTGCATTGAAGTACCTCGGGTACTCGCTCAACGACACCGAGATCGAGCACTTGCAGGAGGCAGCCGATCTGATCGCGGCGGCCAAGCCCGGTATCGCGACGTTCGACTCCGACCAGTACGACGAGGCGCTCACCTCGGGAGAAGTGGCGGTGGCGCACGGCTACTCGGGCAACATGATCGTGTCGATCGGCGACTCGGACAATCCGGACCAGTACACCTACATCCTTCCTGAGGAGGGTGCGACGCTGTGGATCGACAACATGGCGATCCCGACCGACGCGGCGTCCGTGTGCACGGCGCACACGTTCATCAACTTCCTCCTGGACGCCGAGAACGGCGCGACCCTGACCAACTGGAACTACTACGGCTCGCCGAACGGCGCCGCCATCGAGCAGGGTCTCATCGAACAGGAAGTTGTCGACTTCTACGCCGACACGGATACTGCCCCGGGGCTCGAGGTCATCGAGGACACCGGCGACTATGAGATCAACTTCACCGACGAGCTCGCCAGAGCAAAGAGCTGAGACAGCTACACGCTTCACGCTTCACGCCGCACGCTTGTGTGGCGTGAAGCGTGCGACGTGAGACGTGTCGCGCACATGGTGTCACCCACGAAGTGGGGGAAGGTTCCTGGAAGGTGAGGAACGAGCCTTCGAGGTAGGGGGGCGACTCGGCGTCGGCCTCGATGCTCCTCAGACCATCGCAGGGCGTGAGCCGTGTCGGCGGTCGAAGTCTGTCGGTCATGGGGCGGCACGGGTAGGGGCGTCCGCTTGGGGCGCCCGCAGCGCATCCCATTTCGCCGTTGGTGCGCCTGACAGGCGCGTCGATGTGGTCTTGCCTGTGGGTTTCCGATCGGGTTCGCCGTGATGCGTCACGGGCGATGCGAGCATCGCCCGTACGTGGACGAACGTACTGGTGAACGGCTTGAGGGCAGGCGCGTCGCATCGGGTTAGTGCGCGCCCACCGAGAAATTGGAATGTGAG
>JAHEDH010000089.1:0-3043 GCA_024641285.1 bacterium
TTCGGCGGCCCGTCCGATCGCCTGCCAGGTGCCGTCGGTCGAACCGTCATCGACGACGATCACCTGCGGGTCGAGGGGGGCGAGAACGTCGAACACGGTCGAGATGTTGCGTTCGATCTCGTCTTCGAGTTGGTATGCCGGCATCACGACCGACAGCGTTCGTTTGCTGGCCCTACCCATGAGCGCCACAGGTTCACATACAATCTCCCCCAATCCAACCTGGAGTGCTAGTGGGGTCATTCGAAACGGTGTTCAAGGCCTACGACATCAGAGGTCGCGTCGACACCGGAGAGCTCGACGAGGCGCTGGCGGAGGCAGTCGGCGCCGCCTTTGCGCAATGGTCGGGTGCCGATCGAATCGCGGTCGGCTTCGATTGCCGGCCGTCGTCGCCACGGCTGGCGGACTCGTTGTCGGAGGGCGTCGTGTCTCAGGGCTGCGATGTGGAGCTGCTCGGTGCCGTTCCCACCGACCTCGTCTACTTCGTGAGCGGTCGAGATGCGATTCCGGGTGTGATGATCACGGCCAGCCACAACCCTGCCGGCTACAACGGGATCAAACTGTGCGGGGTCGGTGCATCGCCGATCGGCTCCGACTCGGGTCTCCAGGACATCAAGGAGCTTGCAATGCAAGGTGTGGATGCCCGGGGAAAGAAGGGCCGGATTCAGCGGGTCGATGCCGTCGACGCGTACGTCGATCACTTGCTTGCGATCGTCGACCCCTCGGACATCGCCGCACTCGATGTCGTCGTCGACGGGGGCAACGGCATGGCAGGCATCGCCGTCAGCAAGGTGTTCGATCGTCTCGACGCGCATCTCGAGGGCCTCTACCTGGAGCCGGACGGTACCTTTCCGAACCATCCGGCCAATCCGCTCGAACCGGAGAACCTCGTCGACGTGATCGCGGCGGTCCGGAAGTCGGGTGCCGATCTCGGGGTGGCGTTCGACGGCGATGCCGACCGCGCGTTCTTCATCGATGACACGGGCGCGGTGCTGTCGGGGTCAACGACGACCGCGCTCGTAGCGACCTGGTTTCTTGCGAAGAGGCCAGGGGCTGCCATCGTCCACAACCTCATCACCTCCCGGTCGGTGCCCGAGATCATCTCCGAGAAGGGTGGCGTGCCGGTACGGACACGGGTCGGGCATTCCTTCATCAAGGCGGTGATGGCGGAGACGGGGGCCGTGTTCGGTGGGGAGCACTCCGGCCACTACTACTTCGCCGACAACTACCGAGCCGACTCCGGGATGCTGGCGATGCTCGTGCTGCTTCAGGTGCTGTCGGAATCGGGTGTCGCACTCTCGGAGCTGCGACGGAGCGTGGAGCGGTACGAGGCCTCGGGCGAGGTCAACCTGGCGGTCGCGGATCCGCTCGGTGCGATGGCCGCCGTCGAAGCTGCATTTCCGGGAGCTCGCATCGACCGACTCGACGGCCTCACGTTGGATTGGGAAGACAAGTGGCTCAATCTACGGCCATCGAACACCGAGCCCTTCCTGCGTTTGAACGTCGAAGCTTCGGACAGTGAATCCGTCGATGAACTGGTACGGTCGGTGTCGACGATTCTGGAGGGTCGATGAGTCTCATTTCGAGCGAGCTGTTGGAGATCCTCCGCTGCACCGTGTGCAAGGAGGCAGTCATCGAGGACGAGGCATCTTCGGTGCTCGTCTGTCCGAACGGTCATCGTTTCCCCGTCTCGGATGGCATCCCGAACATGCTCCCGCCCGATTGAGCCGATGTCTCCCGCTGCAGGGCCCTGAGTAGGCTTCTCCGCACCGGCGCCACGCCGGTCTCATCCAGCCCTCAGAAGGAATCCCATGCAGTTCGACATCGCCACACCGACCCTCTCCGAGGAAGGCGCCCGCCGGTTGGAATGGGCCGGTCGCCGGATGCCCGTGTTGGCTTCGCTCCGCGAGCGATTCCTCAAAGAACGGCCGCTCGAGGGACGGACCGTGGCGGCATGCCTGCACGTCACCGCCGAGACGGCAAACCTCATGCTCGCGCTCCGAGATGCCGGCGCCCGCCCGGCGCTGTGCGCGTCCAATCCGCTGTCGACCCAGGACGACATCGCCGCCGCGCTCGTCGCCGAGGGGATTCCGGTATATGCCGTCAGGGGCGAAGACTCAGACTCCTACTACAGCCACATCCACTCGGTGCTCGACCTCGAGCCGGACATCACCATGGACGACGGGGCGGATTTGGCGACCATCCTGCACACGACGCGCACCGAGCTGAATCCGATCGGATCTACCGAGGAGACCACGACGGGCGTGATCAGGCTCCGGGCGATGGCCGAAGACGGCACGCTGAGGGTGCCTGTCGTCGCAGTCAATGACAGCCAGACGAAGCACCTGTTCGACAATCGTTACGGGACTGGCCAGTCGGCGATGGATGGAATCATCAGAGCATCGAACGTCCTCATCGCCGGTTCCAATGTTGTCGTCGTCGGTTACGGAGACTGCGGACAAGGGGTTGCGGATAGGGCACGTGGGCTCGGAGCCCACGTGATCGTCGTCGAGATCGACCCCATTCGGGCGATTTCCGCCGTCATGGACGGCCACCGCGTTCTGACTGCCGACGATGCCGCCGAGATCGGCCACATCTTCATCACGGTGACGGGCAACAAGCACGTTCTTCGGCGGCGTCACTTCGAGCGGATGCGCGACGGGGCGATCCTCGCCAACGCCGGCCACTTCGATGTCGAACTCGAGCTGACTGCGCTCGAGGAGATGGCCGGCCGCCCGAAGCCGATTCGTGCCAACTTGGACGAGTATCGCATGCCGGACGGACGCCGCATCCTGATCGCAGCCGAGGGCCGCCTGGTCAATTTGGGCGCCGCCGAAGGCCATCCGGCGGATGTCATGGATCTCTCGTTCTCCAACCAGGCACTCGCCGCGGAGTGGCTGGTCCAGAACCACGAACAGCTCGAGCCCAAGATCTACACCCTGCCGGCCGAGCTCGATGCCGAGGTCGCCCGGATCAAGCTCGAAGCGCTCGGCTTCGGTCTCGAGCAACTGACCGACGATCAACGCGCCTACCTCTCGGGCTGGCA
>JAHEDH010000089.1:3143-13521 GCA_024641285.1 bacterium
CGGGGACACAGCAAATCCGTCCCACTCTGTCGGCATCGTGCTCTCAAATGGTGTGCTTGTCGTGTCGGAGGTTCAGCGAGCGGAGCGTCTGTTCTGCGTGTCGATCGGGACTGCGGCCGGGACCCGAGCGCCTGCTGTCGTTCGGGATCGTCCGGAGCGGCTTCGTCCACGAGGGGACGGCGCGCACCATGGTGCACCGGCTCAAGTACGAGGGCATCGAGGCGGCCGGTTGGTTTCTGGCCGTCGAGGCGATGGCGCATCTGGTCCCGACCGAGGCCCGGTCGCTGGTGCCGGTGCCGCGCACCCGGTGGCGGCTGATCAAGTACGGGATCGACCCCGGCGTGACGATCGCTCGTCAACTCTCCGCCCTCACTGGCCTCCCCGTCGTCCAGTGCCTTCGGCCTGCGTTCGTAGCGAGGAGACATGCCGGCAGGGCGGGGCACGAGCGAGTGGCTCCGGTGTTCGAGCGAGTCGGTGGGCTCAGCGACGGTGCCGTGCTGGTGGATGACGTGCTGACCACCGGCGTGACACTCGAAGCCGCTGCTGCGGCTTCAGGTGGGAGGACGCTCTCAGCCGTCACCGCCACGGTCAGTGTGTAGTGATGCCTCCCGGCCTGCAATACCGCCTCGTCCGTGGCCACCCTGAGTGGGAAGTGGGACTAGGGTGACTAGTCAGAAAGAAGTAGCCCTTTTCCTTCAAGTCGATGGGGAAACGCGACGATGACCAGTGCGTTACGTCAATCACCGAGGTCACGGAGTCAATCGGCAATGACCGCCACCAGGAACATCATCATCGTCGACGACGCGCCGCTCATCCAAGCGGGTCTGTCGGCTGCGCTCAAGGGTGAGGGCTTCGACGTCGTCGGCCAGGCGGCGACGGCGCTCGAAGCCGTCGACATGGCCAAGGAACACCAGGCCGACCTCATGCTCCTCGACGTGCTCATGCCGGGCATCTCGGGTCTGGATGTGGTGGACACCATCATCGACGTGTCCCCGAAGACCAAAGTCGTTCTCCTCACCTCCTCCGAGTCGGAGGAGGACCTGCTCAAAGCGATCAAGGCGGGTGCCCGCGGCTACATCATCAAGGACACTCCGATGCCCGAGCTGGTCAGAAAGCTCAATGACGTGCTCGAGGGCGGCGCCGTCGTCTCGCCCTACATGGGTGGGCTCCTGTTCGACACGGTGGCCCATCTGCTGAGGCATCGTGACCTCTCGTCGAGCCGGAAGCCCGCGCTCACCGGTCGCGAGATCGAAGTGCTCGAGTCGATCGCAGCCGGAGCCACTTCCCGCGAGGTCGGTGAGAAGCTGTTCATCTCCGAGAACACGGTCAAGAACCACGTGAGGAACATCCTCGACAAGCTGGGACTCGGTTCCCGCAACGAGGCCGTGATGTTCGCCGTTCGCGAAGGGCTCATCAGCCTGGACTGACCGACTATCGGTGGTCGATCGGTAGCATGAAACACTATGTCCCTTCTCGACAAGTTCCTTCGCGTCGGCGAAGGCAAGAACCTCAGAGACCTCGAACAACTCGCCGCTGAAGTCAACGCGCTGGAGCCCGAATTCGAGCAATTCGAAGACCAGCAGCTTCAGGCCAAGACACCGGAGTTCAAACAGCGCCTCGCCAATGGCGAGTCCCTGGACGAGCTGATGATCGAGGCGTTCGCCACGGTGCGGGAGACCGCCAAGCGGATGCTCGGCCAGCGGCACTACGACGTCCAGGTGATGGGCGGAGCCTCCCTCCACCGCGGCAGTGTTGCCGAGATGAAGACCGGCGAGGGGAAGACCCTCGTGTCGACGATGCCTGTCTATCTCAACGCACTCGAGGGCAAGGGCGTGCATGTCGTAACGGTCAACGACTACCTGGCTTCACGCGACGCCGAGTGGATGGGCAGTATCCACCGCTTCCTCGGTCTCGAAGTCGGTCTGATCCAGAACGGCATGACACCACCCGAGCGAAAGGTGGCGTACGCAGCCGACATCACCCACGGAACCAACAACGAGTTCGGTTTCGACTACCTCCGCGACAACATGGCCATGAGGGCCGAGAACATGGTGCAGCGGGGCCACCACTACGCCATCGTCGACGAGGTCGACTCCATCCTGATCGACGAGGCCCGGACACCGCTCATCATCTCGGGCACCGTCGGCGACAACGCCAAGTGGTACCGGAACTTCGCTGCGATCTCACAGCGACTCATGCCTGACGTCCACTACGAGGTCGACGAGAAGAAGCGACAGGTGCTCGTCAACGAGGAGGGTGTGGCCCGCGTGGAGGAGATCCTCGGTGTCGAGAATCTCTACGACCACGCCGCGGTCGACCTCGTGCACCACATGGAGGTGTCGCTCAAGGCCAAGGAGCTCTATCACAAGGACGTCGAATACCTCATCGACCACGGTGAAGTGAAGATCGTCGACGAGTTCACCGGTCGGGTGCTCGAGGGCAGGCGGTACTCGGAGGGTCTCCATCAGGCGATCGAGGCCAAGGAGAACGTCGCCATCAAACAGGAGAACCAGACGCTGGCGACGATCACCCTCCAGAACTACTTTCGCCTCTACGAGAAGCTGGCCGGCATGACTGGAACGGCGGCCACGGAGGCCTCAGAGCTGGCACAGATCTACGGTCTCGACGTCGTCGTGATCCCTACCAACCGCCCGATTGCACGCCTCGACGAGCCAGATCTCGTGTTCAAGACGGCCATGGCCAAGTACAACGCCGTCGCCGACGACGTTGCAGAGCGATATGAGCGGGGCCAGCCGGTGCTGCTCGGCACCATTTCGATCGAGCAGTCCGAGATCGTGTCCGGTCTTCTCAAGAGACGTGGGATCGATCATGAAGTGCTCAACGCCAAAGCACACGCCAGGGAAGCCGACATCGTCGCCCAGGCCGGACGTCCGAGCGCGGTGACGGTTGCCACGAACATGGCTGGACGTGGCGTCGACATCCAACTCGGGGGCAATCCCGAGGCCCTCGCGAAGATCGAATTGAAGCGGCGCGGCGAGGACCCCGAGTCCGAGCAGTATCCCGACCTGTTCGCCGAGCTCACCGAGAAGTATCAAGCCGAGTTGGCCGAGCGCCAGGAGCAGGTCAAGGGCGCCGGCGGGCTGTACGTGATCGGCACCGAGCGCCACGATTCCCGGCGGATCGACAACCAGCTGCGCGGCCGGTCGGGGCGCCAGGGCGATCCGGGCGAGTCGCGCTTCTATCTGTCCCTCGAGGACGATCTCATGCGGAGGTTCTCGGGCGATCGCGTGGCCAGTGTGATGGAGACGCTCAAGATTCCCGACGACGTCCCGATCGAGCACAAGATCATCAACCGGGCCGTCGAACGGGCCCAGAGTCAGGTCGAGTCGCAGAACTTCGAGATCAGGAAGAACGTCCTCAAGTACGACGAAGTGATGAATCGCCAGCGCGAGGTCATCTACACGTGGCGGTCGGGAATCCTCCACGGCGAATCCACCACCGATCTCATCGACGAGTGGATCGAGAAGGTGACAGAGGACACGGTGACCTCCATCCTGACCGATGAGGTTCCTCCCAATCAATGGGATTGGGAGGCGCTCCACACCGAGCTCAACGTGCTGTACCCGACCGAACTCAGTGGCGATGGCATCGACGGGCGCCTCAGCGTCGATCGGGTCGTCGATGCCGCGATCACCGAGGCGCACGAACGCTACGCCGAGCGGGAGAAGGAACTCGGCGAGGACATGCTTCGCCAGATCGAGCGCCAGGTGATGCTCCAGGTCATCGACACCAAGTGGCGTGAGCATCTCGCCGACATGGACTACCTCCGGGCGGGCATCGGTCTTCGGGCGATGGGTCAACGCGACCCGCTCACCGAGTACCAGCGCGAGGCGTTCGACATGTTCGCCGATCTGGTCGAGCTCGTGAAGCGAGACGCCGTGCGGTACCTCTTCCATGTGCAGGTGACTCAACAACCGGCGGAGCAGCCCAAGGCGGTGACGACCTCAGGGCCGTCGACGACACCCAAGACGGTCGTCGCAGGCGACAAGGTCGGCCGCAACGAGCCCTGCCCTTGCGGGTCTGGGAAGAAGTACAAGCGCTGTCACGGGGCGAACTGAGGGCTCGTTCGCTGGCGCTCGCCTGTCGACAGTCGACAGTCGACAGTTGACAGTTGCCTCGAGTCGGCTGCGCCGAAGCTGAACGGCTCTTCTCCGTCGCCGCAGACGGGAACCGTGACTCTGAAACGCCTCGATCGAACTAGCGTTCTCACTTCATGACGAACAACCAGCCAAGCTACGACGTCGAGGAACTCCGAAGCCGCCTGCTCGAGGCCAGGAGGTTCCTTTGACTTGGATCAGAAGGAAACCGAGCTCGCCGAGCTGAGGGAGGAGGCGAGTCGCCCCGACCTCTGGGATGATCCGGACGAAGGCCGCAGGGTCACCGAGCGACTCAATCGCTACGAGCGCCTCTTCGACCTCGTCGCCGACCTCGAGCGAGGGCTCTCCGACGCGGAGGTGCTCATCGAGTTCGGGGACGAGGACTCCCGGACCGAGGCGCAACGGGAGATGCGTGGGGTGGCAGATCAGTTGGGCCGGCTCGAGCTCGAATCGTTGTTCTTCTCGGAGTACGACGATTATCCGGCCATCGTCACGGTCTATGCGGGCGCAGGCGGGGTCGATGCCCAGGACTGGGCAGAGACGCTGCTGCGGATGTATGAGCGCTATCTCACCCGAGAGGGCTTCAAAGTCACGGTGGAGGAGTGGTCGGAGGGCGAGGAAGCCGGCATCAAGTCGGCCACGATCTCCGTCGAAGGAGATCATGCCCACGGAATCATGGAGGCCGAGCGGGGGACACATCGGCTCGTGAGGATCTCGCCATTCGACTCGAATGCCAGGCGTCACACCGCCTTCGCCGGTGTCGACGTGGTGCCCGACATCGGTGACGAGGTCGAGATCGAGATCCGCGACGATGATCTCCGCATCGACACCTACCGATCACAGGGCGCCGGAGGACAGCACGTCAACACCACCGACTCGGCCGTCCGAATCACCCATCTCCCAACCGGGATCGTCGCCTCCTGCCAGAACGAGCGATCGCAGCTGCAGAACAAGGCGAGGGCGATGACCCAGCTCAAAGCGAAGCTTGCCGAGCGCGCCAGACACGAACAGGCAGCAGAGCTCGCGGAGATCCGTGGCGAGAACACCGCGGCGGCATGGGGCAGCCAGATTCGCTCCTATGTGCTCCAGCCGTACCAGATGGTCAAGGACCTCCGCACCGGTCTCGAGATCGGAAACATCAGCGCCGTCCTCGACGGCGACGTCGGCGACCTGACCGAGTCCTACCTCCGGTGGCGCCGAGCCCAACACGAACAAGAGCTGTGACATGTGGGGGAGCGTGGAGCATTCCACGCTCCACGCTCCACGCTCCACGCTCCACGCTCCACGCTCCACGCTCCACGCTCCACGCTCCACGCTCCACGCTCCACGCTCCACGCTCGGTTAGCAGATCGCGTTGAAGTGGGACGCGCGTGAGGCGCGAAGCGTGAGGCGTGAAGCGCCCGCAGTGATACAGGGATACCCAATACCCAGTGGTACCATCACCATTCACTTTTCGCGTTCTGTGGTGGGAGCGCGCTCAGATCACTCCTTCGGGGGAACCGAGGCTTCCATGATTCGTTTGCAAGACGTCACCAAGGTGTACGAGGGCGGAACCGTCGCAGCGCGCGACGTGAACCTCGACATCCAGCGTGGCGAGTTCGTCTTCCTGGTCGGGCCCTCGGGTTCGGGGAAGTCGACACTGATCCGGCTCATGCTGCGCCAGGAACCGATCACCCGCGGGACCATCTGGGTGGCAGGCAAGGACATCACGGCGCTGCCGAACTGGAAGGTTCCGTATCTCCGCCGGTCCATCGGCACCGTGTTCCAGGACTTCAAGCTCCTCCCGAACAAGACAGTCGCCGAGAACATCGCGTTCACCCTCGAGGTCCTGGGACGACCGCGGTCGGTGGTCAAGCCTCAGGTCGAACAAGTCCTCGATCTCGTCGGACTCGACGGCAAGGCGGACCGCTATCCCCGCCAACTCTCGGGCGGGGAGCAGCAGCGTGTTTCGGTGGCGCGGGCGTTCGTGAACAGGCCCCCGATCCTGCTCGCAGACGAGCCGACCGGAAACCTCGACCCCGCAACCTCGGTCGGGATCATGAAGCTCCTCGACCGTATCAACCGGACCGGTACCACGATCGTGATGGCGACCCACGATCACGCGATCGTCGATGCCATGCAGCGCCGGGTCGTTGCCGTCGAGAACGGCGCCGTTGTCCGAGACGATGCCACTGGGCGCTACGAGACGACGATGCAGCAGGTGATCGACGCCGGCTCGACGTCGATTCCGGGTGACCAACCGACCGGTGCGCCGCCGGAGCCGTCCGTCGAGGCTGCCGAGAAGACCGAGGAGTCGATCGGCTCGGAGAGCCCGAACGTCGAGTCCGAAGGTGAGCAGAAATGAGCAGGATCGCCTTCCTGATGCGAGAGGCGCTCGTCAACCTCCGGCGCAACGCGCTGGTCGTCGTTGGCGCCGTGCTCGCCGTGTTCATCTCGCTCTCTCTTGCGTTCGGCGCGCTGGTTCTGAACGAGCTCGTGCAGCGCAACACCCTCACGTGGCAGGACGGGACACATGTGATCGCCTGGATGAAGGACGCGGACCAGGGCGGTCTCGAGACGGCGGGCCAGCTGTCGCTGATGGATGAGATCCAGTCCTGGGATGAGGTGGAGACGACACGCTACGTCGACAAGCTCGCCGCCTTCCAGGAGTTCGAGCTGCTGTTCGGCGAGCGGAGACCGGAGTTGGTGCAGGAGATCAATCCCAACGCCCTCCCGACGTCGATTCGAATCGAATTGACCGACATCGACCTGTACCGGGATGTCGTATTCAGGCTCAAAGAGAACTCGGCGGTTCTCAACGTCACGTCCGCCGGTGAACAGATCGAGCAGCTCTCCTCGTTGAGCACCGTACTGAACGTCCTGGGGCTCGGGCTCGCTGTGTTGCTCGGCGTTTCTGCCGTCATCCTCATCGCGAACACCATCCGGATGGCGATCTACGCGCGCCGCGACGAGGTCTCGATCATGAAGCTGGTGGGTGCCTCGAACTGGTTCATTCGCGTTCCTTTCGTGCTCGAAGGCATGATCGAGGGAATCCTCGGTGCAGGGCTGGCCGTGTTGACGGTGTGGATCGCGTCGCAGAATCTGGTCTCGGTCGCCGACGCGATTCCGCTCCTCACCCTCGACGTCCCGACGGCGTTCTTCGTCCGATGGGGCGTGCTGTTCCTGGTATTCGGGGCGTTGGCAGGAATCATCGGTTCGATCGTGGGTCTGAGCAGGTATCTCCGTGAAGCCGATGGCAGTGGAGCTTCGGTGAGCGTCTGATGCGTCGTGGCGGACTGGTCCTGGTGATTTTCGTCCTGGTGGGCCTGGTGTCAGGCCCGGCAGGCGCTCACGACCCGACCACCGAACTCGACGCGGTGCGTGATCAGTTGGAGAGCCTCTCCTCACAGATAGACAACTCCAAAGCAGAGAGCCGCGCCGTCGGCCAGCGTCTTGCGGCGGCACAGGCAGAGCTGGCCTCGGTCCAGCAGGAACTGGCCGAAGCTCAGGGACGGGTGGACGCACTCACCGCCGAGATCGAAGGTGAAGAGGCTCACTTGTCGAACGTCAATGCCCAGCTGGAAGTGATTCAGCAGAATCTCGTCGAGACCACGGTCGAACTACAGAACACCCTGGACGACCTCGAGGTCCAGGTGGTCGAGTTGTACATGAACGCCACAGCTTCCGTGACCACGATGGTGCTCGGCTTCAACTCTGCCGCCGAGGCTTCGGTCGGCCTGGTCTACGTGGAGGAGGTGACGGGTCAGAGCGAAGACCTCCTCGACACCTTCGAATTCCTGAAGCTGGAAGAGGAGCGACAGCAGGGCCTTGCGCTCGACCGTCAGGCCGAAGTGGAGGAGATCATTGCGACGCTCGAGGGTGAGCGCGTCGTGCTCGAAGGCGAGGTTGCCGAGGTGGAGGGTCTCCGTCTGGCGGCCGAATCGGAGCTCACAGGCGTTCGGTCGCTGCTCGACGAGATCAACCGCGAGATCCAGGCGGCGGAGTCCCAGCACGCCTCGCTCGAAGCGGACGCCGAGCGGCTCGAGGCCGAGATCATCGCCCTCCAGGAGAAGGGGGGCACCAACCCGGGAGTGCTCGGCTGGCCGGTGAACGGCCGGGTGACCTCGCCGTACGGGTATCGCATACATCCGATCTTCGGGACGAAGAAGCTCCACACCGGAATCGACATTGCCGGCGGGTCCGGAACGCCGATCGCCGCGGCAGGCTCGGGACGCGTCATCCTCGCCGAGACGTACGGTGGCTACGGGCGAGCAGTGGTGATCGACCACGGCGGCGGGCTGGCGACCCTCTACGCCCACCAGTCGAGTATCGCTGTCTCGGTCGGTCAGCGGGTGAGCAGGGGCGACATCATCGGCTATGTGGGTTGCTCGGGAAGCTGTACCGGACCGCACCTGCATTTCGAGACGCGAGAGAATGGTGCCAAGGTCGATCCGATGAAGTATCTGAACGGATG
Source organism: bacterium (assembly GCA_024641285.1). Lineage (GTDB taxonomy): Bacteria > Actinomycetota > Acidimicrobiia > Spongiisociales > ZC4RG35 > JAHEDH01. The sequence goes on from JAHEDH010000089.1 coordinate 11,715, forward strand.
ACCGAGAAGACCGTCGCCACAAACCGCAAGGCGCGGCACGACTACGAGATCATCGACACCTTCGAGGCCGGAATGGTGCTCCAGGGGTCGGAGGTCAAGAGCCTGCGCGCCGGCAAAGTCACGATCAAGGACTCGTTCGCCCACATCGCCAACGGCGAAGCGTTCCTGATCGGCCTGTACATCGCGCCCCACGCCTTCTCCAGGCAGGGTGGGCACGATCCCGAACGCACCAGGAAGCTGTTGTTGAGTCGACGTGAGATCGACCGCATTGCAGGCAGGATGGCAGAGAAGGGGTACACCCTCGTCCCGCTGCGCATCTACTTCCGGAACGGGTACGCCAAGCTCGAACTGGGACTTGCGCGAGGCAAGACCACGTACGACAAGCGGCACGCCCTCAAGGAGAAGCAACAGAAGCGCGAGATGGACCGCGCCCTGCGGGAGCGGTGAGGCGCCGAAAGCAGATGAGCGTCGAGCCTTGCGGCTCGACGCTCATGCTGCGGAGAGAGTCGGGGAGGGGGACCCCTTCTCTGCTCCATGCTGGAGAACTTGGGCTTCAGCCGCTCGAGCTGTCGTCGCCCTTGGCCTTCTTCTGGCCGGGGGCCGAGTCCTTCCCCTTGTTGGACTTCTCCTTCAACTGTCCAGGTGCCTTGTCCTTGCCGTGGCCGTTGTTGCCCGAGGTGGAATCGTCGTCGACCTTCTTGTCCTTGCCCTTGGCGCAGGCGGTCTCGAATGACGCCAAGGTGACCTCGAGCGCTTCTTCGACAGCGTCGGTGGTCGCGGTCTCCGGATCGAGCTCGCCGTAGTCGCCCTTGCCGAAGTCCGACTGGGCGAACAACCTGATGAGACAACCGTTCCCTCCCTTGAGGAGGTGGGCGAAGGTCGACACGACCTTGCCGTGGTTGATCTCACCGTTTCCATTCGGCTCGATCTCGACCGACCTCAGCAGGCAGTCTCTGTCTGTTTCGTCTGTCGAATCGACGAGGTCGTCATACGAGATGGCGTCGGGTCCGGGAGCCGTCACGGCAGTCTCGGCAGTGAACTTCGTGTCGTCAGTCTCGTCACCTTCGAGCGTCACGACGTCGGCGACGCCTTCAACGACCTCACCAATGGTGTAGGTGAAGTCACCGTCGAGTGTGCAATCCAGTGTGGCAGCCTCGTCGCCTGGCTGGTCGATGCCGGAGACTCCGTAGAGGACTGCCATCGCGTCGTTGTCGTATCCGGCGACCAGCAGCGTGTCTGGGCTCGGGGCCGCCAATGCCGCCGAGCCGACGAACGCCAGCGAGAGGCCGGCGAACAATGCGATCAGTTTGTTCTTCTTCATCGAGCGTCCACTCCTAGCAAGCTTGATTCCACTCTCGGTGGTCAAGTCCACTCTGTGTGGCGGGCGTTACATGTGGGGGGAAGAAACCTGCAGGCGAGGTTGTTACAATGATCGAACACCTATGGGGGTGTACTGGTTTCGACGTTGAATGTTGAAACGCCGGAAGCGAGCCGGGGACTCCGGGGCCCCGTCAACAACCTGGAAAACAACAAGAAATGCCAAACCTCAAATGGCACTGGCTGCCTGAGTAACCCTCAGTAACAGCTCGTCCGCCCGGTGGGTGCCTACCTCGCCGGAATGCGGGCGTCGCTTCGTAGGCTGCGGCATCCGGGGTCCGTGACCGGATGTCAAAGACTGATTGCGGATAGGAAGTCGGAAAACTGGCCGTCAGAGTTCCGACGACCGAATGCTTGCTGATGGCTGCGCTCGGAGATGCCGGCGTGAAGGGTTCAGCGGACCGGGGTTCGACTCCCCGCACCTCCACAC
>JAHEDH010000205.1 GCA_024641285.1 bacterium
CTGAAGTTCGCCCGGATCTGGAGGCCGGGAACCTACGACGGCCAGCATGTCGGCGCCGACCACAGCCTCATGGACGGAGACGTGCTCGAACTCCACACATGAGATTCCATGGCATTTCGGCGCCAGGCAGAATTCTGAAGAAGCGCTGTTGACTCTCCCCCTGGGGGAGGCCGGATGATGGGTGGGAAAGGAGGTCGAGCATGAGCCAGATGGTTCCGATCGGGCGGTTCTCGAAGATGACCCGGCTGTCGGTCAAAGCGCTGAGGCTGTACGACGAGATCGGCCTGCTCAGGCCGGCCTGGGTGGACGACTCGTCCGGCTATCGCTACTACGAGCCTGTCCAGGCAAATCGCGCCGAGGCGATCAGGATCCTTCGCAGCGTCGACATGCCGCTGGACGAGATCAGTGAGATCCTCGACATCGAGGACCCGACGGAGGCCAAGGTCGCATTGAAGCGGCACCACGACCGTCTGGCGACCCGATTGGTGGACCAGCGACGCATGCTCGAGTACCTCGAGACCATCATCGACAGGGAGAGAATCATGCCGTACGACATTGCAATCGAGCAGGTACCGGAGCGCACCGTGGCGGCGCTGCGCAAGGCGACCAGCCTCAAGACGATCGGCGAGGACATGGGAGCGGGCTTCGGCGCGCTCATGCAGTTCATCGGCACGGCGGGCGCGCAGCCGGTTGGTGCCCCGTTCATCGTCTATTGGGACATCATCGACGAGGAGACCAGTGGCGACATCGAGTTCTGTGTCCCGGTTGCTCCAGGCGTGAGCGGAGCCGAATCCATCGAGGTGAAGACACTTCCATCCGAGACGGTCGCTTTCACGATCCATCACGGCCCGTATCGAGAGATCAGCCCGGCATACCACACCCTGACCGGCTGGATCTCCGACCACGGCCATGAGATGACCGGACCGCCTCGTGAGATCTACCTCAACGACCCGACGCAGGTGAGCGAAGCCGAGCTCCTCACCCGGGTCGAGTGGCCGATCGACGCCGAGGTGCAGTGACGCGAGAAAGATCATGCCGGCAGCGACGTTCGCCACCCCGCCGGGCTCGTAGGGTGGCTGGATGACAATCGAAGCCATCGTGATCGTGGGTGGCGGGCCCGCCGGGCTCGCCACCGCCGCATGTCTCCGGTCGAAGGGGCTCGACCCGCTCGTGCTTGACGCCGGGAGCGAGGTCGGCCAGTCCTGGGCGAACCGGTATGAGCGGCTTCACCTCCACACACCGCGGGTCCAGTCCCAACTCCCCGGCATGCGGATCCCCCGCCGCATGGGCCGGTGGGTGGCGAAGGACGACTACGCCCAGTACCTGCGTGACTACGCCGCGGCGCATCGCCTGCGCATCGGACACGAAATCAACGTGTTGCGGGTAGACCGGCAGGAGGACGGCAGTCATGCGATCGAAACCGACGACGGAGCCACCCTCGCCGACATCGTGGTGATCGCAACCGGATACAACCAGACCCCGCTGATCCCGGAATGGCCGGGACTGGACACCTATCCCGGCACATTCATCCACGCCTCGAAATACCGGACGGGAGCCGACTTCCACGGGATGGACGTGCTCGTGGTGGGCTCTGGGAACACCGGCGCAGAGATCTGCGCCGATCTGTGCGAGCAGGGCGCCCGTCGGGTGCGGATGTCCGTGCGCACTCCTCCCAACGTGATCCCCCGCGAGATCGGCCCGATCCCGACGACGCTGCTGGGGATCGCCAACGACTACCTGCCGGCTTCGGCCGCCGACCCGCTGAACCGGCTCATCCAGAAGTCCACGATCGGCGACCTGAGCTCGCACGGGCTCCCGCCCGCTCCCGGCGGCGTGGTCGCGCAGATGAGGAAGACCGATGTGGTTCCGACGATCGATGTCGGGATGGTCGAACAGCTCCGAGCGGGTCGGATCGAGGTGGTCCCCGAGGTCGTCGATTTCACCGAGAAGGGCGTGAGGCTCGGAGACGGCGGCGAGATCGATCCCGATGTGGTGATCGCTGCGACCGGTTATCGCCGGAGCATCGACAGCTTGGTCGGCCATCTCGGCGTGCTCCAGGACGGACGACCGACCGCCGGTGGAGCGAACACCCACCCCAACGATTTGTCGATGTACTTCGTGGGCCTGTCCAACCCGATGAAAGGGCTCCTGTTCCAGATCAACCTCGATGCCCGAGCCGCCGCGAAGGCAATCGCAACATCGTTGCAACAATGACAGAGGCGTTGCAGCAGTGAGCGTGGCTCCTGCTCGACCGGCGGTTCGGAGGCATTGACGAGACGGGGAGGTAGGGGGCGCGCGGTGATGACTCCTGCCTCTACCGGCAACCCGATACAGCGGTACGTTCGCACCATGACCACTCGCACATTTGCCGTCTCGCTCACAGCGCTTGCACTCGTTGCCGCGGCATGCGGCGACACGTCCACGACCGACGATTCGACAACCACCACTGCACCGACTTCGTCCACGACGACGACCACGTCCGAGCCGACGACCACGACCACCGGGGCCACCGCCGAGGAACAGACCGTGCTCGTGTACTTCTCGGTCGACGGTGACGACTGTGGCGCCGTCGAAGCCTTCGAGCGGACGGGGCCGGCACAGTCCGACCCGATCACGCTCGCGCTCGAACAGTTGCTGGGAGGGCCGACTGCCGAGGAAGAGGCCGCCGGTGCCGGCTCGTTCTTCTCGTCGGACACGGCGGACGCAGTGCGGTCGCTCGACCTCGGCGATGGCCTCCTCACCGTCGAATTCAGCGACATCCGGTTCCTCAACAACGCCTCGACCAGTTGCGGCAGCACGGCATTGCTGAGTTCGCTGAAAGACACGGTGTTCCAGTTCGCCGAGGTCGAACGGGTGCGGTTCACGATCTGGGGAAGCTGCTCGCTGTTCTGGAATTGGCTGCAGACCGAGTGCAGTGAGATCACCCGGCTCGGTACGACGGCGACTCCGGTCGACGTCAACGCCCTGGCGAGCGAATCCGGGTGCACGCCCGGCCAAGGTGACCTCCCGGACGGCCGATGGTTCGGCTACATCACAGACCCGACCGACGAGAGCATCCAGTTCGATCTCGCTTGCTGGTTCAGCGGGGTCGGGGCGATCGAGGCGACGCTGGAGGACGGTCAGGAGTCGCCTCCGCCGAACGACTACTACATCCGCAACACATCGACGGACACCAGAGCGATTCCGGTCTCACCAGACGTGGCCGTGCAGTGGCTGCCGCCCGACGACATCGCCAACCTCTCCGACATTCCGTATGCCGATTGGGTCGACGGCCGCGCAGACCGCGACTGGCTGCCCGGTGTCTGGGTCGAAGTGGACGGCGGCGGGGTGGTCTCGATCGAAGAGCAGTACCAGCCCTGATCTCGGCCCCGGCCCCCATCCCAGCGGTACGATCCACCGGTGACGACCCTATCCGGCCTCCCGCGAGCGACTTGGATGACGGCCGGCGGAGTCGTGGCGTTGCTGCTGACCGTGTCCGGGCGGTACGGCTTCCATCGGGACGAGCTCTACTTCGTCGTTGCCGGGCGGCGACTCGATTGGGGCTACGTGGATCAACCGCCGCTCACACCCTTCCTGGCGCGTGTGGCCGAAACGGTCGCCGGGACCTCGCCTACCGCGCTGAGAGTCCTGCCGGCTTTGGCGATCGGTGCCGTGGTACTGCTGGCGGCTTCCATGGCCAAGCTCCTCGGGGGCGGCC
>JAHEDH010000090.1 GCA_024641285.1 bacterium
CCGACCGACGGCCGCGTGACGAGAGTCGTGCTGACGCCGGCCGGGCACGACATGATCGAGGCACTCCTCCCGCTCGTCCTCGGCCGGCTCGTGGCATTCGGCAGCGCGCTCGGCGGCGCCGACCCCATCGCAGAGATGACCGGTCGCCTCGATCGAGGGGTCGAGGCGGCCAAACGACCTGGAAGGAACCAATGATGCAACGAGTCGGAACGCTGATCGCAACGAAACCGAAGCGGATCCTCGGGCTCACCGCCCTCGTCACGCTGTTCGCCGTGATCGCGCTCTTCCGCATCTCGTTCAACGCCGACGTGGCATCGTTCCTCACTGAGGGAAACGAGCGCGGAGAGGCCTTCGCCGCACTCCAGGACAAGTACGAGACCGCCGACCCTGTCAACGTCGTCCTCAGCCTCCAGGATGACGCAACCTTCGCCGACCGTGACGCCCTCCTCGCACTGCTCGAGCTTCGCACCGACATCAGTGGCTTGGCCTCGGTCGCCTCTGTCGCCTCGATCGTGCCCGAGATCAACCCGATCGACGGCTCCCAGATCACCGCTGAGACCATCGCAGCTCTGCCGGACGCCGTCCTGACCCGGCTGACGGACAGCCCTCTCACCGAGTTGCTCCTCAGCGAGGACGGCAGTGACACGCTCCTGCTCGTCGTCCCGACGGACGACGGGATCGACCTGGCCGGCGCCATCGGAGAGATCCAAGCACCGACCGGAACCGAGATCACGGTGGCCGGCAACCCCGCCATCTACGCGGCCATCATCGACATCCTGTCGCTCTTCCTGCTCGCCATACCGCCTGCGGTCATCGTGCTGCTGATCGGCACCTTCTATGCCAACATCGGCGAGCGCCGGCTCAGCGTCCTCGCCCTGGTGCCTGCTCTCCTCGGGTCCCTGTGGACATTCGGCTTCATCTCGGGAATCGGCACGAAGATCGACATCGTCACCGTGATCGTCCCGATCTTCGTGCTCGTCATGGGATCGGCCGACGGCCTCCACTTCGTCACCCACTATCAGGACGTGGCAGCAGAGACGGCTGATCCCATCGAGCGGGTCACGTCGACACTTCGCGAGGTCGGCATCCCCATGATCCTCACCACGGTGTCCACCGCCGTCGGGTTTCTCTCCCTGCTCGCAACCGACATCGGCCCGATCCGGCAGCTCGGAACCTTCGCCGCGATCGGCATCGTGTTCGCCGGCATCATCTCCTTTTTCAGCCTGCCGGCGCTCCTCGTGCAGGTCGGGGTCGGGCCGGCCACCAAGCAACCGCTGATCGGGCACCGGCTCACGGACGGACTGCGGTGGCTGGTGCTGCGCCGGTGGTCTGCGCCCGCCCTGGTCGCAATCGTCGCGATCTTCGCCACCATCTTCATCCCTCGGCTCGGCGTCGACTCAGACCCCCTCTTCATGTTCAGTTCCGACGACGAGGTGCGGCTCGCGTTCGACAAGACCGAAGAGCTGTTCGGCGGCGGCACCCCACTCGTCGGCGAGTTCGCCTTCGACCAATCCAATCCTCAGGCCTCGCTGCTCGAGGTGCAGGCGGCCGAAGCCGATCTCGAGTCACTGCCGGGGGTTCGGGCCGTGTTCTCCGCGATCGACATCGTGGCGGCGCTGCCGCCGGAGACGGGCACGGCGGCACTCACGGGACAGGCGGACCTCCCCGTTGGTGATCTGATCTCCGAAGACGGGCTTCGCTTCCTGCTGTTGCCGTCGAACTTCACCTCCGACGACCTGCGCGGCTGGCTCGACTTCGTCGACGAGCGCTCCGAGGTGACGATCATCACTGGACTCCCGGTGTTATGGGACGAGATGGCACGACTCATCATCGGCGCCCAGGTGTGGTCGGTCGTCACGGCGCTCGCGCTGGTCGCCATCCTGCTCTTCGCCACCTACCGACGACTCCGACCGACGCTGGTGGCGCTCATCCCTCTGATCCTGACAATCGCAGCCCTGCTCGGATTCATCGCAGCCTCCGGCATCCAGCTCAACCTGATCACGGCGGTCGCGTCTTCGATCGTCATCGGCGTCGGTATCGACTACGCCATCCACTTCGTCGCAGCGATCGACCACGCGAGAGCCGACGGACCGGGCTACGTGCTGCGTGCGATCGATCGGGCCGGTCGACCGATTGTCGCCAACGCGCTCGGTATCGCAATCGCGTTGACCGCACTCCTGTTCTCCCCACTTCGACCACACCACCACATCTCCGGCATCATGTGGGTCTCGATGACGGTCGCCGCCCTCAGCGCGCTGGTGGTCATCCCTGCGCTGTTGCCGAGGGAGGGGATCGAAGAGCACCCTGCGGACACCGAACCACCCGAGTCGTCATGAGGCAAAGGGAGGGCCCACGCCGCCAGCCGAGCCCTCCCCAAGCGATCAATCGTTCACGTACCCGTCGCAGTTGGCCAGGTCGCCAGCCGACCCCTGAACCCACACGACGGCCTCCCCGCGGCGACTACCCGGCTCTCCGAGGTGAACGTTGACGTGCAGGGGATGCCGACGGTTCTCGGCGAATTCCTCGGCGTGCGGCAACTGAACATCGTGCTCGCCACCGTTGGCAGCGAGGATCACACAGGCACCGTTGCCCGTCATCCGCACATGGGTGTGTGAGGCCGACGCCGGTAGCGCCGAAACCATCATGGCCAGCATCAACAGCCCGATTCTTAGTGCCCTCATCTCGTTCCTTTCTCGAGGGTCACCCATACAGACGATCGCGCCGTGCGGCCGGGTGACAGCTCATTCGCGGACCCCGAACAAGATCGCGAGAAGGACCTGGGCGACGACCCCGAGGACACCGAGGCCGACCAGCGAGCCGGCCGTCCACAGGACGATTCGAACGACTCGCTCACCGGTCGCGGCGCCGGGGCTCGATGGCAGCTGTCGCCCCGCTCCCCCGCGCCGCTGGCCCCGGACGGTGGACGCATGGATCAGCCCGATCACGGGCAACACCGAGAGTGTCACGGCGTGGATCACGCCCATCAGCAGCAGGATCCCACCGATGCGGGGGAGGCTCGACTCCAGCATCGCCGTGAGCGGGAGTTGGCGATCGAGGCCGTCCACCGGCGCAGTGACGACGACGTAGCCGGCAAAGATCAAGTAGTAGGCGACGTCCAACAGCCGAAGGAATGCGCCGCCGATCGCCGATCCCCCGAACACGTCCTCGACGAAGATCGCACCGAACCGCCGGATCAGCGGGCCGAAGGCGAGGACGACGGCGACGAGGACGATCGACTCTGTCGCAGCGATCGCCCATCCGGGCGCCTCGAGCGTTCCTGCCGGCGACACGGACGTGACGGCAGCAACCGTCAGCAGGGTCACAGATGAACCTGCAACGATCCCGGCGACCCATCGCGCCACACGCCTCCGCCGCGTGAGGTCTTCTGCGACGCTCATTTCCACGCGCCTGAACAGGTCGGGCGCCGGCTCGACCGACTCATAGGCAGCGAGCGCCTCGACCAGTCGCCGCTCCACGCTCATGCGGGCTCACCCAACGCCATTCGCAACGACTCCATCCCTCGTCGGCAGTGCGTCTTCACCGAGTTCGGGGAGATTCCGAGGGCCGCAGCAATCTCACTCTCGGACATGTCTGAGTAGTAGCGGAGCACGAGGCATTCGCGCTGCCTCAACGAGAGGGCGAGGAGGGCGTCCACGACCTCTGCCTGACGTTCTGTGCGGATGACCAGGTCGATCGGCTCGTCGACCGGCGGCGTCTCGACCGACGACTGGCGGTGTCGCAGCGACATCAGCCCGCGACGGTTGTGGTCACGGCACAGGTTGATAACGATCGATCGGAGATAGGCGGCCGACCTGGCCTCGTCCTCGATGGCGGACATCGACCGGTACAACCTGATGAACGCCTCCTGGACGAGGTCTTCTGCCGCGTTCGTGTCATCGGTGAAGATCCTGGCGAGGCGGACCAGCGATCGCCCTTCCGCCTCGAACAGTTCGATGAGCAGTTCCCGACGTTCGGCGGCGCCCTCGCTGCGATCGCCGGCGAGTTCGAGGGCGAGAAGCAGCCCGAACGGGGCCGTTGCGGTCACGGTTCGGGAGTGTCGGCAGTGAGGTCTCGCCGCAGACCGAGGAGACGTCCGATGATCGGGAGCGTCAGCACGTTCGCCCCGTGCAAGATGCCCATCAACAGGAGCATCCCGCCGAGGCGAACCAGCTCGTCTTCGAACACGGCGGCAAGCTCACGTTGCCACGGGCCTGGTGGGCGGAGCGTGATGGTGAAGAGGATGAAAGCCGAGAAGATGAGGTAGTAGGCGACATCCATCAGAACCAGGTAGCTCTTGCCGGTCCGCGGGTTGGCTCGGAAGATGTCGCCCGCGTAGCTTCGGCCGAACCGTTTGATGAGCGGGCCGAGCACGACCACGATGGCTACGAGCAGCACGTCGGTTCCGAGTTCCACGACCCACCAACTCATTCGATCTCCCTTTCGACCGGTTCCATCATGACACTCGCGCCGGTTCGATGCTCGGCCGACGGGCACTCCCGCGCTCGATTCGGTCAACGAAGCGGAGCGCCGCCCATCCGTATGCGAAGGCGATGGCAGAGAACATCGGCACATTCATCCACGCGCCGAAGCCGAGATCGGTGAGTTCGGATCTGAGCACGGAGTCGCGGAGGAGAAACATGAGGATGCCGACCATCGGGAGGATGGCCAGCTTTGCGCCCCACAGGCCGAGCATTCGGCCGACGGGGACGAAGTAGGAACCGCTGATCGCGCCGAAGACCAACCCGAGTCCGATCACGACGAACAGCGTTCCACCAATGGTGAACTCGGTCTCTCGTACTGGATCGGCGATAGCCACGGTCCGCATTGCGAGACGGAGGCCCGGCCCGAGAACCACGACCCCTGCCACCGCTCCCCCCGCGCCCCCTTTGAGCATGTTCCAACCGAACTGCGGGACCCGCCAGACGCAGAAGGCCAACACTGCGATGAGCAGGAACTCCGCGGCTCCACCGACCGGGCTGAGCGGACCGACGATACCGAGAGCGATGATGACCAGCCCGAGGGCACGATTCGACACAACAACTTCCTTTCACGACTCTCACCTACGGACGAACGACGTTCCGACTCGGGTGACACCGAACCGAATATGATCCACGCAGAGACATTGCGGGGCGTGCGCCTGACGAAGCGATCGATGGAGTGCCAATGAGCGAGACACAATCAGGGTCGATCGGCCTTGCGGCGCTGGAAGCCGAAGCGGCCGCGCTGCACGCGGCGGCGAAGGCCGGTGACGAAACGGCACTGCGGCGAGTCGGAGCCGCCAAGCCGGCTGGATCGAAGGCGGGTGGCTTCAGCCTCGCCGACGCCAAAGCGGCGATCGCTGCCGGGTACGGCTTCGAGAGCTGGCATCACCTCCGGACCGAGGTGGGGACCTCGATGGTTCGGGCCAACGACCTGCATCGCTGGTTCGGAGCCCACCTGAACAACCAGGCATGGGACGCCATCTCGGAGGGCTCGGTACCCGCCGATATGCCAGAAACGGACAAGGAGGCGTTCCTGTACTCGGCATTCGCGTCGGCGTGGCACTGGCGTCAGATCGGTGACGCCGCCAACTTCGCCAGAGGCGAGCACTTGATTTCTCGAGTCGCGACCTGCATCGGCGACACGGCCACGGCGCTGCACCACGCCCGAAGATGCCTCGAGCTCGTCGACACGCACCCGGAGGCGATGTCGGAATGGGACGCGCCCTTCGCTCACGAGGCACTCGCCCGGGCGCTGGCCGCCGTCGGCGCACGCGAGGCGGCGGTTTCGCACCTGGAGGTCGCCCGAGCGCTCACCGCAGCAGTCGTGGACGACGACGATCGGCATGTGCTCGAAGGGGAGTTCAACACGGAGCCCTGGTTCGGCCTTCAGTCGACCTGATCGTCGAACGCTTCAGAGCCCCGTCGACCGGCAACCCGAGGACCCTGTCGCCCTCCAATCGTGGGCCATCAACCTGGACGCGCTGATGCCCGGACCCGCACATGCGGATCCGGGCATCGGCACGAGCTCGGCCGAGAACGCGGGAGTCACTCGTAGGAGATCGCCTCAAGCACGTTCATCTTGGCGGCCGTGCGGGCCGGGCCCGCTGCGGCAACGACCCCGGCCACCGCAGCAAGCGCGAGCCAGATGACGAGTTGCCCGACTGGGAAAGCGAACGTTCCCAGACCATCGTCGGCGAGAGAGAACACGGTCGCCCATCCGATCCCGGAGCCGACCAGCACACCCAGCAGGGCACCGAAGACGGCCACGATGATCGCCTCCCAACGGACCATCCGTCGGATCTGGCGGCGGGTCATCCCGACGGCCCGCAGCAGGCCGATCTCCCTCGTCCGCTCGACGATCGAGAGCGACAGCGTATTGGCGATACCGATCACGGCGATGACCACGGCGAGCCCGAGGAGCCCCGAGAAGAGGGCGACCAACTGGTCGACCTGTGCCTCGGCATCGGCGATCTGCTCTGAAGCCGTGTTCATGTCGAGATTCGGAAAGGACGCCAGCACGGTCTCGGCTGCCTGCTGGCCGGCCTCGACCGCGACCCCATCCGACAGCGATGCGAAGGCGATGATGATCGACTCGTTCGAGAAGTTGGCCCCGTACGTGTCCAGCGACACGATGTAATTGGCGAAGGTCTGGTCTTCGAAGGTGCCTGCGATGGCGGTCGGCACGATGCCGGTCGCCGCGTACTCGACGTCCACGATGTCCCCGACCTGCCAGCCGCGCTCGGAGAGCACGCTCTGGGCGACCAGCATCCCGTCACCGAGGTCGGCGACGTCGATGCTCGGGGTCATGTCATAGACGGCCTCGACGTCTCCATCGACTCCGGCCACATTCAGCTCTTCGCCATCGATGCGGATGTATCCGGCTCGCACCGCCGACACGATGTCGAACTCGTCGAGCGCCTCGAGCTCCGCCTCGAGCTCCGGGCTGACGCCCGATGTGAAGTTGGTCGACTGGAAGGCGAGATCTGCCGGGAACGCCCCTTCGAGTGTGTCGGACACCGTTGCCTTGATCGAGGCCGCGAAGATCGAGACGAACGAGACCAGCGCCACTCCGATCATGAGCGCAGCTGCAGTCGAGGCCGTCCTCCTGGGCTGGCGAATGGTGTTCTCGCGTGCCAAGTCACCGGTGATCCCGGGCAGCGGGCGGCCGAGCACCCTGGCGATCGGGATTGCGAACACCGGTGCAAGCACCGACACGCCGATGAAGAGTGTCAGCGAGCCGAGCGCCACCAGGGTCAAAGAGGCACCGTTCTCGGCGACCAGACCACCGGCCAGCATGGCTCCGCCGATCAACAGCGTGAGCGTGCCGCCGAGTGAGCGGCGACGAAGCGATCGGCCCGTTGCGGGGGCTGCCGACTCGGTCATGGCTGCAACCGGCGGCACGGTCGCAGCACGTCGCGCCGGGAGAAGCGCCGACACGAGTGTCACGACGATGCCGACGGCGAGACCGACGATCACGGTGCGGGGCTCGACGGTGAGCGGGCCATCCGGCAGCCCGAAGCCGCCGGCGTTCATGGCGGCCTTGATGCCGGTCGCGACGCCGATCCCGGCGAACACGCCGACGATCGAGGCGGCCGTTCCGACGATCAAGGCTTCCATCGTCACGAGCGAAACCAGTTGCCGCCCGGTCGCACCGACCGCCCGGAAGAGAGCGAGCTCTCGGATCCGCTGGGCGACCACGATCCGGAAGGTGTTCTGGATGACGAAGGCTCCGACGAACACCGCTATGCCGGCGAAGGCGAGCAACGCCGCGCTGAGGAAGCCGAGCCCCTCCGTGATCGAGGCGAGCTGCTCCTGGGTCTGCTGGTCGCCGGTGACGACCTCGGATCCTTCGGGGAGGATCGGGGCGATCGCCTCGACCAGCGCCTCGGGAGTCACAGCGTCGGCGCCCAGGACGTCGATCGCAGTCAGCCGGCCTTCGAGCCCGAACAGCCGCTGGCCTTCATCGAGGCTGAAGATCGACAGTGTCGCACCGGCGAGATTGTCCTCGGTGCCGAAGTTGGCCAGACCGACGATCTCGAACGTCTCGGTCCCACCGAGCGTTTGGATGCCGACTTCGTCGCCGACAGACAGATCGTTGCCTTCGGCCGTGCCGACGTCGATCACGACCTCGCCCGGGCCCTCCGGGGCTCGACCGTTGCCGTCAGCGATGTTGACCGACGACAGCGCAGCCGTGTCGATCCAGCTGAAACCGAGGGTGGGTGGCCCCTGACCACCGATCGGGTCGCCGTTCGGAGCGATGATCTGGGCAAAGCCGGCCACGGACCCTTCGGCGACCGAGACACCTTGCACGGCGCTCACGTCGGCGAGGAGCGACTCGTCGAACGAACCCGGGTTCTGTCCGGGCTGCGCTCCGAACTCTGGAGTTTCCGGCCGAACGCTCGCATCAACACCGGCGTACACGTCGGTGAAGAGCGTCTCGAATCTGGCGTTGATGGTGTCGGTGAAGACGAACGTCCCGGAGACGAACGCCACTCCGAGCACGATTGCGAGTGCCGTCATTGCGAGACGGACACGGTGGGCGAGGACGCCCTTGAGTGCAGTGGTGAACACGATCAGCCTCCCAGGTTCTTCATACGGTCGAGGACTCGCTCGGGGGTGGGTTCGTGCATCTCGTCGACGACGGACCCGTCGGCGAGGAATACCACCCTGTCCGCATAGCCTGCTGCGACCGGGTCATGGGTCACCATGACGATGGTCTGATCGAACTCACGGACGGCCCGGCGCATGAATCCGAGCAGCTCGGCGCCGCTCGTCGAGTCGAGGTTGCCGCTGGGCTCGTCGGCGAAGATGATGTCCGGACGGGAAACGAGCGCGCGTGCAGCGGCGACGCGCTGCTGCTGGCCACCCGACAGCTCTGATGGCCGATGGGTCAGTCGGTCATCGAGTCCGACGGTGCCGACGATCGTCTGAAACCACTCCTCGTCGGCGCTGTCGCCTGCGATGGTGAGCGGGAGCTTGATGTTCTCCTCGGCAGTCAGCGTCGGGATCAGGTTGAACGACTGGAAGATGAAGCCGACGCTCTTGCGACGCAGCATGGTGAGTTGACGGTCGTTGAGCGACCCCAGGTCCGTGTTCCCAATCCGAACGCTGCCAGAGGAGAGGGCGTCGAGACCGGCGAGGGTGTGCAGCAGCGTTGACTTGCCGGACCCCGACGGTCCCATGATCGCCGTGAATGCGCCGCGTTCGAAGTCGACCGACACGCCGTCGAGCGCGTGGACGGCGGAATCACCCCTTCCATAGGTCTTGACGCCGTCCGTGATAGAAGCCGCGGTCGCGGTCCTGGGTGGTGCGAGAGTCATCGGAGCCTCCTTGGTCGTTGTTTCCGATGACTCAACTGTGCGCGAGGATCGCTCGGGTGTCGTCCCCCGTCAGGCCAGTTCGAGCATGGCTCGACAGGATGAGATCCTCGCTCGGCGACTCATCCCCAGGGAGGATGGCCATCGGGTCGTCAGGAGGCGGTCGGCGCCGCCATCGCCATGGCCTCTTCGTGGCTCACATCCATGTTGTGGATCTCTCTCCCGTGCACTTTCGCAGCGCTGACGATGTCATTCTCAGACCCGGTCGCTTCCCATCCACACGCGCATGTCAGTAGGTATTCCTGCATCGCTCCTCCTAGCTCAGTTGCTGGAATGGCTCAGGGACATATCCGGCGAGCGCTTCCAACCAGTCTGCATCCAGGGCCGCATTCACGACCTCATCGTCCTTTGCCAGCCACGCGAGGTGGCGTAGCGCATGCTCGAGAACCTGACCATAGGAGATCTCATCGGGAGCCGCGTGCTCGGCGTTGCGCGCCAGATCGGACCGACTCACCGGCGCTGCATCCATCGAGCCGGGATCCGGGACGACGGCGAGGAATGTGAGTACGACGGAGTTCCTCTCGAAACGCCACGACGTCGAATGCACGAGCAGCGAACCGGGCAGGGCACCCTCGATGATGCGCACTGCGGTCTCGAGTGGATGCTCGCCTTCGCCGGTCTCTATGAGCCACGGCGCGGCCCCACAGGGGCCCGTGAGGACGAGCCCCTCGTGCCCATGTGCCACGGTGAAGACCTCGATCGTCACCGGGCCGTCGACATCCAGCGGGATCACTCGGTCGAGATTACAGAGACTCCGGATGCGAGCGCAGGAACGTCACCGGCGGATTCACTGCGGATTCCCTCCCGTGAGGACGATCTCGATCGCCCGGACTCCCGGGGCCGGAAAGCGCGGACGTTCGACTCTTCCAGCCGGGGTCCAACGCATCCAGGCTCAACGGGAAGGAGGTCTGGTACTCATGAAACCGGGCAAGATTGCATTGGCCGTGATCGGCGCACTCGTTGGGCTGATGGCGGCAGGATTCATCGGTGGCGGCGCCGGGCTGCTGTGGGCGTACAACACCCAGCGGACCGACGACGGGTTCTTCAAGAGCCCCACCGTCGAACTGGACACATCGGCGTACGCCATCACGTCGAGCGAGATCGACCTCGGCTCACAGCCCGAGGATTGGTTCCCGGCTGGACGTCTCGCAACCGTGAGAATCGAGGCGGAAGCAGTCGACAGCGGCTCCGTATTCGTCGGGATAGGCGCCGAATCCGATGTCGACGCATACCTCGGCGACACGCATCGCGCCGAGATCACCGACATCGGGCCAGGCGCGAACGACGTCACCTACGCGATGGCCGGCCGTTCGGAGCCATCGACGCTCCCTGGAGATCAGGACTTCTGGGCTGCGTCATCCGAGGGCGACGGGTTGCAGACCATCACGTTCGATCTCGAGCAGGGCTCGTGGATGGCGGTCATCATGAGCGCCGACGCCGGGCCGGGCGTGTCCGTCGACGTGGTCGGCGCCGCACAGACGGCGTGGCTGATCCCCGTGGCGACGTTCATGCTGGTCATCGGACTCTTCCTGGCCGCGATCACGGCAGGCTTGTTGGTGGTGGCGATCCGCCGGGCCGACGAAACGGCACTCACCGGCATCGAAGCGGCGAGCTTCGGCGCGTATCCGGTTCGGATCGAGGGCGCCCTCGATCCCGGGCTGAGCCGTTGGATGTGGTTGGTGAAGTGGTTCCTCGCGATCCCTCACTACATCGTGTTGGTGTTCCTGTGGGCGGCGTTCGGCTTGCTCACGGTGGTCGCGTTCTTCGCGATTCTCTTCACCGGCCGGTATCCGGAGTCGATCTTCCGCTTCAACGTCGGCGTGATGCGCTGGTCGTGGCGGGTCGGGTTCTACGCGTTCAGTGCCCTCGGCACCGATGTGTACCCGCCGTTCACGCTCGAAGACGCCGACTACCCGGCCAGATTGGACGTGGCGTACCCGCCGCAGCTCTCGCGCGGTCTCGTCCTCGTGAAGTGGTGGCTCCTGGCGATCCCGCACTACCTGATCGTCGGGCTCCTGACGAGCGGTCTGGTCTGGTGGACGACGGACATCGGTGACAGTGGAGGCGCGTTCCTCGAGGCCGGCGGCGGTCTGATCGGAGTGCTCGTCGTCATCGCCGGGTTCGCGCTGGCGTTCACCGGTCGCTACCCACAGGGGCTCTTCGACCTGATCGTGGGCCTCAACCGGTGGGTGTACCGGGTGGGAGCCTATGTGGCGTTGATGACCGACGAATACCCCCCGTTCCGTTTGGACCCGGGAGGCAGCGAGCCTGGCTCGGCTCCCCCGTCCAACGGCCCCACCCCGTCGGATGACGACGTGGCTCGCGTCGAAGGAGATCTCACTCGAACCTGATTGCACCGAGCGGCCGAAGGGTTTCCTTTCGGCCGCTCGTTCGCGCCCGGCGTCAGATCAGCCTGCAATCGCGAGCTTCGTCTCGAGACGGGTGATCAAGAACCGGATCGGGACGACCAACAGGACGATCACGACTCCGGCGATTGCCAGCTCACCCCAGACCGTCCCCAGCCCGGCGCCGTTGACGGTGACCTCGTAGACGGGGTTGATCACCCAATAGGTCGGGAACAACTTCGCTATCCACTGTGGCCAGTTGGGGAAGATGTAGAAGATGGTCGGTCCCAGCAGGATGAAGCCGGTGCCCTTGATGAGGGTGAACACCCCGGTCACGTCCTTCGAGGCCGTCCCGTAGACGAGCCCGATCTCGGTGAGCAGGACGGCTGCGACGACGAGGACGACGAGGAGGGCGAGGGCCTGGACCGAGAGCGCGCCATTCAGCCAGAGGGTCGCAACCGCCATGGCGATCGCGAGCCCGAAGCCCAGGACGCCTTTGGCGACGACGACCTCCGACAGGTGTGTCGGTGTGACCACGAGCGCATCGAGGGTGTGCTTCTCCCGCTCGTCCGCGATGCTGAACGACGGGAGGAAGACCGCCGCGATGAGCAGCGAGTACATCACGACGAACGGAACCAGCCGAGTTGCCAACGGCAGCAGCTCGTCACCCAACGCAACGACGTCGACCTCGACCGGTGGTGCCTTGCCCTCGACCTGCCGGATCAGATCGATCGTCGTCACCGCCAGGATGACCCGATTCGAGGCCAGGCTCTCGCCGCCCACATAGAACTCCAGCGGTGGTCGCGCACCCGATCTGACGTCGTCGTCGAATCCGACCGGGAGTACCAACCCGGCGTCGAGGTCGTTGCGTGCGACCAGGGTCTTCAATTCATCTACATCGTCGAGCAGGGAGAGCTCGACTCCCTCCAGTCGCTGGACCTCGGCAGTGACCTCGGAGCTGTCGGCGTCGACGATCCCGAGCCGGGGCTGCGGGTCGAACAGGTCTCCGAAGGTCACCTGCAACACGAATGTGATCAGCAGCGGGAGCAGGAGCACCCACAGGAAGATGGGTGAACGCGGACCCAGCTGGAGATCCTTCTTCAGGACCACGAGTGTTCTCGAGAGGCTCACAACGATTGCACCTTCCTCCTCAGCACGACCCAGCCCAGAGCGAACAGCGCGACGCACCAGGCCAGCAGTGCTGCCAGCTCGGGGAGCGTCTCGGACCAGCCGGCCCCATAGGTCGTGACCTCGACGAGTCCCTGCACGAGCGGGAACGACGGGAGCGCCCTGACCCAGCCGGACGCCGTGCCGGGGAAGAGCGCAGCGAACGCCGGGATCAGCAGCGGGACCATGTAAGCCATTCCGTAGAACAGCGTGCTGATGAAGTCTTTGCCGGAAGAGCCGGCCAGCATCGCCGTCCCCGAGATCATCACGGAGCCGAGCAGCATGAGCACCAGGATCAGCAGCGGCTGAGGCGTCAGGGAGTTGATGCCGATGAGCACCACGACGGCCTGGGCCATCCCGCTCAGCGACCCGGCGATCCCCTTGGCCGCGAGCACATCACCCACTGTTGCAGGCGTCACGAGGACGGCGACCACCGTGCGATCCTGGATCTCCTTGGCGATGAGCGACGCCATGACGAACATCTCCATCATGAGGATCAGGAAGACGAAGATCGGCCGGAACCCGTCCCTGGCGGACGCCTGATCGCCCGCCCGGTCCTGG
>JAHEDH010000206.1 GCA_024641285.1 bacterium
TTCCCGTGCGCATCAAGTGCGCCAATCTCCCCTGGACCACCCTCGCCCAGGCGCTCGACCACCCGTAGGGTTTGCCTCGACCGGGCAGCGCACCGCAACACCCGAGGGCGTAGGGGCGAGGCTCGCCTCGCCCGCGGCGCAACCCGATGAACCCAATCGACACGCCTGCACACGCGCCTCATCCACACCGCGCCTGGGCCGGGTCGACAGGAAACCAGGACCCCGGGCTGCGGGCGACACAAGTGTCGCCCCTACGCAACTCCGCCTTCGGTCATCTTCTTGAGGTCGAGGGCGGCGTCGAGCTCCTCGGCAGACATCAAGCCCTCCTCGAGCACCACGTCCCGGACCGTCCGACCTTCGGCGAACGCCCGTTTGGCCGCCTTGGACCCGGCGTCGTAGCCGATGTGGGGGTTGAGCGCCGTGACCACGATGACGTTCTTCTCCAGCAGGTGGCGGGCGCGTTCGGCATCGGCTTGGATCCCGTCGACGCACCGTTCCGCCAAGTTGCGACAGGCGGCGGCGAGCAAGTCGATCGACTCGAGCAGGTTCATCGCCATCATCGGCATCATCACATTCAGCTCGAAGTTGCCGTTGGCCCCTCCCCACGTGATCGAGGCGTCGTTGCCGACCACCTGGGCTGCGACCTGCATCGCCATCTCGGGCATGACCGGGTTGACCTTGGCGGGCATGATCGAGGATCCGGGTTGGAGGGCGGGCAGCTTGATCTCGGCGATTCCGGTCACTGGGCCTGATGACAACCAACGAAGATCGTTGGCGACCTTGAACAGCGCTCCCGCAATCGTCTTCAGCGTCCCGGAGACGTTCACGACCGCGTCTTTGCCGGCCTGGGCCTCGAAGTGGTTGGTCGCTTCCGTCAGGGGCGCTCCGATACGAGAGCCCATCTCGGCGATCACCGCGGCGGCGTAGCCGTCGGGGCAGTTGATCCCGGTGCCGACCGCGGTGCCGCCAAGCGCCAGTTCGTCGATCTCGGGGAGGACCTTCTCCACACGTTGGATCGCCTTTCGGAAATGGGATGCGTAGCCACCGAATTCCTGGCCGAGCGTGACGGGGACCGCGTCCATCAGGTGGGTCCGGCCCGATTTCACGACGTCTGCGAATTCGTCCGCTTTGGCCTCCAGCGATGTCGCCAATGTCCCGAGGGCAGGGATGAGATCCTGTCGCAGCGCCTGGCCGGCGGCGACGTGCATCGCAGTCGGGAACGTGTCGTTCGACGACTGGCCGAAGTTCACGTGATCGTTCGGGTGGACCAGCTTCGAGCCCTTCTCGCCGCCGAGAATCTCTGTCGCGAGGTTGGCGATCACTTCGTTGGCATTGGTGTTCGTCGATGTGCCTGAGCCCGTCTGGAACACGTCGACGAGGAATTGATCGTCGTGGGTTCCATCCATCACCTGATCGGCGGCCTGCTTGATGGCATCGGCCTTGTCGGAATCGATGTGACCGTCGCGACCGGAGACGATCGCAGCAGAGCCCTTGAGCAGCCCGAAAGCCCAGACGATCCGCCGGCCGACCATCCGACCCGAGATGGGGAAGTTGTCGATCGCCCGCTGTGTGGAGGCCCCGTACAACGCGTCCTCTGGGACTCGGACGTCTCCCATCGAGTCCTTTTCGATCCGGTATTCCGCCATGGTCTTGCTCCTGTCGTGGTCACTTGGAGACTACGTGCCCCAACACTGATGACAGACGACAGATGACAGATGGCGGCGGGACCAACGACCCTCGACTACAGCCCGAGGAGATCCTTGCGTCGGTCGTAATTCGCTGCGAGCCGGTCTCGAATCGCCGCGGCGTTCTCGTCGACGTCTGACGCGACACGGAGCATGAGAGCGACGAGGCCGTCGAAGTCACTGAGGGAGATCTCCTCTGGGGCCAACACTCCGTTGGCTGTTCCGGCGACCACTCCGTCGATGTCGACCATGTTGTGATAATTGCCGAGTGCGAGGCAGAGGCCGGTAGAACGGTGTCCGTAGGCCCCGAAGGCGGTCGCCTCGCAGGTGCCACCGGCCATCAGTTTGCGCTGGTGCGTGATACCTGCCGACCGGACGGCGTTCGTGACCGCGTTGGTCAGGTGGGCGTCGAAGATCGATGACCGGTCTCCCACGCGTACGACAGGTCCGGCGCCGATCGGAGAGTCGGCGAAACTGCGCGAGGTCTCGATCGAGAGGATCCTGGCTCGATCAGGAATCGTGCCGAGCTCGCAAGCAGCGATGGCGCCGAGGAGCCCTTCCTCTTCACCCCGGGTGAGGAGGACTCCGAAGTGCTCCAAGCCCGGCTTCCGGCGTGCGCGGTCGAGCGCGGCGATTGCGGCCGCGACGCCGGCCAGATCGTCGCAAGCAGGTGCTCGCAACACGTCGCCCTTGATCCCGAGTCTTCGCTTGTCGAAGCGCCAACGTCCGATGTCGCCGACTTCCATGCCGGACCTCGACAGCCGGATCGTCCCGAGCCCGTCGCTGAACGACTCCACGGTCCCCGAGATCTCCTCGCCCGTGCCGCTGAAGAACACGACGGGGGCGCCCTCGAAGTAGGCGGGCAGCACGCCGCCCATGAAACGCGCTCCGATGTCTCTCCCGTCGACCAGTTCGACAACCCACCCGGGATGATCCATGTGCGCTGCGGCGATCACCGGATCGTGGCGCTTGCGACCTTTGACGGTGATGAACAGGTTGCCGGCCCGATCGACCCGGAGCAGGAGATCGTCCCGTCGATCGACCCAGCGCTCGACCCAATCGGTCACACGGTCTTCGTGTCCCGAGGTCGTGGGAAGGTGGGTGAGTTCGACCAGCCAGCGGTGGGTGGGTTTCACGGGCTCAGGCGTCGAACGGCGTGTCGGTGAGCAGATCGGCCGGTCGCTTCTGGACGGCTTTGGGCTTGACCTCGATCCCGAGCCGCTCACGAATGGCGTCGTAGCCGGCATCCTCCAACTCGTCCGCGAGCTCGGGGCCGCCTGACTCGACGATGCGGCCATCCAACATCACATGGATTCGATCGGGCGAGAGATAGGCGAGGATCCTCGAATAGTGGGTGATCATGAGAACACCCAACTCGGGCTTCCTGGCGGCCTCCACGGCCTCCGCGACCTGGCGCACGGCATCGATGTCGAGCCCCGAGTCGATCTCGTCGAGCAGCATCATCTTCGGGTCGAGGACCGCCATCTGGAAGATCTCCGAGCGCTTCTTCTCGCCACCGGACAGGTCGTTGTTGACGGCCCGGTCCAAAAAGCGCGTCATGTCGAAACGCTTTGCCTCTGTCTCGATGCGTTCGATCACCTCGTCGGTTCCGAGCCCCCGCTCCTCACCCGCCTCGATCATGAAGTCGCGCAGCGGGACCCCGGGTATCTCGGTCGGGTACTGGAACCCCTGCAGAAGACCGAGCTTGGCCCGCTCTTCGATGCTCTTGTCGAGCAGGTCCATGCCGTGGAGCGTCGCCGAGCCGCCAGTGACCTCGTAGACGGGGTGTCCGGTGAGGACGTGGCACGTCGTGGACTTCCCCGAGCCGTTCGGGCCCATGATGGCGTGGATCTCGCCGAAAGGAACCTCGAGGTCGAGGCCGCGGAGGATCTCGGTCGATCCGACCGAGGCCTTCAACCCCTGGATGGTCAGTGCAGGTGTCATGTCGT